>JAZKEA010000555.1:0-5399 GCA_040387315.1 Armatimonadota bacterium
GTGTTTCGGGCGTGACGGTGACTGATTCCCCGACGCTTCCATCGGATAGAAGCGTGGTCCTGGTAACTGTATACTGGTTGCCTGAGACACGCTTCCAGCATGACAGACGGTCTCTATCATCGGCATAGACCGGATAGTACGGGTAGCCCGCCGGATACTGGAGTCGATAGACGTCGCGGGTGCCGTCCTGCATCCCGAAGACCACCGCCCCGTCGCCGCAGAGGACCGCGGATACCGTTTCCCGGTCACTGACCAGTCCCAGAAGTGTGGCATCCAGAGCACTGCGGGTAATCCCGATCTGCCGCGCGCTTCGGGCAGCAGATCGGATGGTTTTTCGAAGGACTGCGTCCAGCAGTGACTTCTGCAGATCCCCCGCAGCGGCTTCCCCTACGGGGCCGAATTCCGAGAGTCGCTGCTGGATGCCATGCGACAGCAGACGCGCCCCTATATCCGTATTCGAGCTGGACGAACAGCCATCGGATAGCCAGACGCTTTCAAGGTCGGTGTGTGAATTATCCGCGACCGCGTAATCCTGGCAGACTTTATGAGTTCGTCCGATAAGAAAGGCGGCATCCGATTGGATCATAGGTCAGTGTCCTTTTGTCTGCAGGGTTCGCAGGTCACACCTTGCGGGCGCCGCAGACGTTTTAGATGGTCAGGCTCTGGCTCGGGCCGCCCGTGCCCAGGCTCTGGGACTGGGCAGAGATGCTCTTGCTGACAAACTCGGCTAGTTTCGCCAGTGTCTTCGCATCGGCTTTGTCCAGTTCGATGTACTGCGTGAAGCCAACCACGCTGTTGAAGTCCTGCAGGCGCTGGCTGATGTACCGGTCCTGGATATTGACACCGATCAGAATTGTCACCAGGGATTCCAGGTACTCGTCGCGGACCACGTTCGCCAGCGCATCCTTGACCGCGTGTGCCGAAAAGCTGGAATTGTTGTCGTCGCCGTCCGTAATAATCACCACAATACCGTTCGCGGAAAAGTCATTCTTGTTCAAATCCGCGCCGTAAATACTGGTGGCCGAGATCGCGTTGACACTGGCATCGAACAGGGCGGTGGACCCGCCGACATTCAGCGCCTGATCATAGTCCGCCTCGTTGCAGTTCTCCAGCAGCTTGAAGCCATGGACCTCATCAAGGCTCGACGCAAACTGTGTCAGGCGAACCATCAGGTTATCGGCGCGTGGGCTGTACTTGCAGGCCCGCACCACTTCTTTGACGGCTTTCGTCAGTTCTCTTGCAAAAGGAGCAACAGAACTGCTCACATCCACGACCACGGATGCCAGGGTGTACTCGCTCGCTCCCAGATCACCAATCTTCGTGGCGGAAAAACCGAAGTGGCTGTTGACATCGTTGTGCTGCGTCAGTGTCGCGTCATTTAATTTAGGCATTGTTTATTCCTCTCGTCCCTGTTCGCCGATTAGCGAAGAAAATCCACCGTCGTCGATGTCTGCATTCCCCGGGCGGTCATCTCTCGAATAAAGTCGTCTCCCATGTTCTCGAAGCCCGTTACCGAGCTGGACGCGTCAGTCAGCAGTACCAATTTTTTCACGTAGGAGTCGTCGCCGAACTCGTTCGCGATGTCCCGGACTGTATTGGCAACGCAGTGGGAGAGCGCCTCACCGGCGATGAAGACGAGATCCGCTTCCATCAGTGTTTTGATCAGCCCCTTGTTGATCTGGGTCGTCGGGTCCTGCGGGTCGGGTACGTCCGCCTTGACCGCCGAGTAGTGCTCCGTGAAGATGTTGCTGCCCTTGGTGACGAAATCAACGAGAGCGTAGCTGCTCCTCTCCCAGCACTGCAGGGCAGTAAGCAGTTCGGAAACCACATTGTGCCCCGCGCTTCCAATCAGGCAGTGCTCCGGCCATACACAGAGCGGGTAGCGCCCTCCTGCCTCAAGCGCCTTCACATAATCGCGACTTCGTCGGAAAAATCCCGGATTTGTGGTTGTCCAGCGGCCCGCATCGAGATCAGCGACGGTGATAATGGTAAACGGATTCGGGTGATTCCCGGCACTGTCTTTCCACCAGATCGGGTGTGCGATATCCACGATCCGGTGGCTGTCAAGCGTCACGTGGTAGTCATCCACCCGATCCCCCAAACGCGTCACCATCTTTGCGAGTCGCCGCAGGTCGTCATCCGCGCCATTCACGAAAAGCGTTCCGATACTCGGGTCCGCAAAGTCGCGCTGCGGATCAATAATCAAGCCTTCTACTTTCATTTCCTCTGCCTCCTGCAAAGTGGTTTCTATTCCACTTCTCCATTTGTGTCTTCGCTACACAAACATGTTAGTGTATATAAAACATTAAGTCAAGAGTTATTGAAAAAACTTTTCGGCTGCCCTGCGAGCGGTATCATAAGAACATGAGAAACGGTGGAAGTGGAAACTTTGACACGTATTAAGATTTGCGGCATCACGAACACGGAAGATGCCCAGGCGGCGGTCGATTATGGCGCGGATATGCTTGGGTTTATCTTTGTGCCCGAGTCGCCGCGCTTTGTGGGACATGATTCCCAGCGGGTCCGGCGACTCCTTCATGACGTTCCGCCGCTCGTGTGGCGCGTTGGCGTGTTCGACACACCCCATGCCGATTTCTCCGGCCCGCCGGAACTGCACGCGGTCCAGTACTACCACGCGCCGACCCTGGTTCAGCGCGGGGCGTTTGCGCCCTATAGCCACACCCCAATTCCCATCAAAGCATTCCGGGTGAAGGATGAAGAGTCGGTCAAGGATATCGTGACCGATAGAGATCCCAAAGAGATCATCCTGCTGGATGCCTATTCACCGAAGGCGCTGGGCGGAACGGGACATACATTTAACTGGGATCTGGCACAACAGGTGAAGCGCATGGGTCTGCCGATCATACTCGCGGGGGGACTGACGCCGGATAACATTGCCGAGGCGGTCACTGCGGTTCGACCTTATGGGGTTGATGTGTCGTCTGGGGTTGAGGCCGAACCGGGGCGTAAAGATCACGGTAAGCTGCGGGCGTTTATCCAGGCGATCCGCGAAGTTGATTTAAACGTCCGTAATTCCTCCAGGGAGTAAAAATTTGCATCTAACGGTTCTCCCCGGCAGATTTGCAGTCTGTAGCCTTCCCGTTGATGCAGCAATGCCTCTACCGGTACCGTCAGGCATTTTATGGTCCGTGACAAAAACCCGAGATGAGCTATCCCTGGTCTGCGATTCGAGCGATGCCCCATCAAACGCGCTTGCTGTCGAACGTGACTGGAGTGCCCTGGCTGTCGCAGGTCCACTAGATTTTTCCCTGGTCGGCATTCTAGCCGCGCTCACCGCTCCGCTTGCCGCCGCCGAAATCAGTATTTTTGCGCTGTCGACCTTCGAGACGGACTATATTCTGGTAAAAGAGAAGTCTTTGGCACGTGCAATAACCACTCTAGAAGAGGCGGGCCATATTATCCGAAAGGAGACACTATGACAGAAGAACAGTTAGTTAGAAAAAGCAAATACCTATCCAAACACCTGCGGCACTCGCCGGAAAGTATCGGGCTGACGCTACAGGAAGGTGGCTGGGTCGACGTCGACGATCTGCTTGCTGCCTGTGCGCGGAACCGTTTCGCTCTTTCGCGTGCGGAACTCGATGAGGTAGTCGAAAACAACAGCAAGAAGCGGTTTTCGTTTGATGAGTCAGGCACGCGCATTCGCGCCAATCAAGGCCACAGCGTGGACGTCGATCTGCAGCTTTCCCAGACCGTGCCGCCCGATGTGCTGTATCATGGAACAGGACACAAAACCGTGGCGTTGATTCTCGGTGAGGGAATTAGCAAAATGAATCGCCATCATGTCCACCTCTCCGCGGATGTGGAAACGGCGACAAGAGTCGGGGCTCGGCATGGGCGACCCGTGGTTCTCCGTGTCGATGCAAAAGCCATGAGCGCTGAGGGTTATTCCTTTTATGTGTCCGACAACGGCGTGTGGCTGGTTGAGTCGGTTCCGGCGGCGTTCCTCTCTCCGCTCACAAATTTAGAAGACGTTCTGTAATTATCATGACTACTTTTACCTCCGTCGCGGACAGCCGCGGACACTTTGGGCAGTTTGGCGGGCGTTTCGTTCCCGAGACGCTGATCCCCGCACTGGATGACCTTGCCGTTCAGTACGATAAGGCAAAGGCCGACCCGGCGTTCCAGGAAGAGCTGGAATATCATCTGCGTGAGTATGTGGGGCGCGAAACGCCGCTGACGTTCGCCGAGAAGATGACAAACGAGCTGGGCGGCCCGAAGATCTACCTGAAGCGTGAGGACCTGGCGCACACGGGCGCTCACAAAATCAACAACACAGTCGGACAGATCCTGCTTGCCCAGCGCATGGGTAAGCCGCGAATTATTGCGGAGACCGGCGCGGGCCAGCATGGCGTCGCGACGGCAACCGTCTGCGCCAAATTCGGTTTTCCGTGCGTCGTTTACATGGGGTCCGAGGATGTACAGCGGCAGGCGCTGAACGTCTTCCGGATGAAACTGCTCGGCGCAGAGGTTCGACCGGTCGAATCCGGTACGCGCACCCTGAAGGATGCCACCAATGAAGCGCTCCGCGACTGGGTGACGAATGTCCGCGACACGCACTATATCATCGGATCGGTCGTAGGTCCCCACCCTTTCCCCTCCATGGTGCGCGATTTCCAAAGTGTAATCGGCAAAGAGACGAAATTACAGATCCTGGAAAAAGAGGGTAAACTACCGGATGCCATCATCGCCTGTGTCGGCGGCGGATCGAATGCCATGGGGATGTTTTATCCCTTTGCCGGCGATGAAGCCGTGCGGCTGATCGGTATCGAGGCGGCGGGCGAAGGAGTGGATACCCCGCGCCACGCCTCCACGCTTGGCCTCGGGCGCCCCGGTGTCCTCCACGGCGCCGCCTCCTATGTGCTGCAGGACCAGTTCGGTCAGATCGCAGAGGCGCACTCTGTCTCCGCCGGTCTGGACTATCCGGGCGTCGGGCCGGAGCACTCGTCGTTCAAGGAGCGAGGTCGGGCTGAGTACGCCGCGATCACGGATGCCGAGGCGCTGGATGCCTTCGGATGGGTCGCACGTTCCGAAGGGATCATCCCGGCTCTCGAGACCGCCCATGCCTTTGCCTACCTGCGTAAAGTCGCGCCGACGATGTCCAGGGACCAGGTAGTGGTTGTCTGCCTTTCGGGTCGCGGCGACAAAGACGTCGACGCGGTCGCCAAACGGCTGGCGATGCTGAACGAGTAGACGGAGACGACAATCCTGCAACCGAGCCGCAAGGCGACGTGTCTGATTCGGCAGAGGAAAACACCATGAGCAACTATCCACCGCAGTCGTATCAACCACAGACGGATCAGCCGATGATGTCGTACTACGCGTCGCCGGAAGATTTCCAGCGTCGGCAGGATGAAGATAACCTGCGCCTTCTCGCG
>JAZKEA010000555.1:5410-14160 GCA_040387315.1 Armatimonadota bacterium
ATTTCACTATGTTCTCGGCGGCCTGACTATTCTCGGTGCTTCGGTTTTTATTGCCCACTTCTGCATGGGACTGGCAATGGTTATAGACCCCTCATGGATGAACACGCAGAAAAACGACGCACCACCCGCCTTTGTGGGATGGATGTTTACGATAGTAGCGGGGGCAGTTGTTCTGCTAGGCTGGGCTCTTGGTGGCCTGACGATTCACGCGGGCCGATGCTTGACCCGGCATAAGTCTTATAATCTGGCCTTTGTTCTCGCCTGCCTGAACTGCCTGCATGCGCCGATGGGCACCGCGCTCGGGGTGTTTACCATCATCGTGATGAGCCGACCGTCGGTGAAGGCGCTTTTTGGCGTTCCCGGTGCCGCTCCGGACTATCCTTCGCAGAACGCGCTGACTGGGCAGCCCTGGTATCGCGGACAATGAAAGAGAGCGGAAACGTTTCAGCATCTGTGCCCTCGGTCCTCCTGATTCACCTGCGGTGGTCCGTGGCGGATGCGGACGCCTCGCCGCTGAATGAGGAGATGCTGTCCCGTCTTCGCTCCTATCTTCCGCGCTATGCGGAGACACTTTCGGCGCGCTGCCTTATGGTGGGCGGCGTGCACGATCATCTGCATCTGCTGCTGGATCTTCCCGTGACCCGCTCACTTCAGGAAGTCGAGGACGAACTGCGGCGGGCATCCCAGCGGTTTCTGCGCGATGTTCTCGGCAGCAGCCTTTTCCTCTGGTCCGGTGGCGAGGGCAATTATCGGAGCGTCTCCCCCCAGGAACAGGAAGAGGTAGTCAACTATATTCGTCTGCAGGCGGAACGCCATGCGGCGGAAGATTTGTGGGACGCCTTAGAGGCAGGTTCGGCGGCAACACAAGCGCCGCTCGCAAACGAGCCTTCCCCCGCACCTGATGAAAAACTCCCGGAATGGCTGCGATCAGCCATGTCCGGACAGAAAAACTAAACGGATGAAAATCCAGGAGAAAAGACGCTGAGCCGTTTTACCGATAGATTTGCCGCGCTAAAGGCACGGAATGAGAAGGCGCTGGTTACCTTTATCACCGCGGGCGATCCGCTTCCCAAGCGGACTGCCGAGGTGGTCTCAGCGCTGATTGATGGCGGCGCGGACATCGTCGAGATAGGTATCCCATTCTCAGATCCCCTGGCGGATGGACCGACGATCCAGGCGGCCTCGTTTCGGGCGCTTGTCTCCGGAATGACCCCTCCCGGAGTCCTGGACATTGTCCGCGAGGTTCGTGCCAGTGGCCGAACCGAAACCCCCATTGTCCTGATGGGATCGTGGAATCCGGTGCTGCAGTACGGTCTGGAAAAATTCGCGCGCGATGCCGTGGCAGCGGGAGCGGATGGGACCATTCTGACCGACCTCTCCCCGGAAGAAGCCGGAGAGTGGAAACGGGCCGCGGATGCCGAAGACTTTGCGACGATCTTCCTGCTGGCCCCAACGTCGACGCCCGCCCGCATGGCCCTTGTCGGCAAGATGGCGTCCGGCTTTGTCTACTGTGTTTCCCGTATGGGCGTAACCGGCGCTCGCAGCGATGTGCCAGAGGAGCTTCCGGCATTGATTGAGGCGATTCGCTCCCGTGCGGAAGGCACACCGATCTGCGCCGGTTTCGGTATCGGCAATCCGGATCAGGTGGCAGCCGTCAGCCAGTACGCCGATGGCGTGGTTGTTGGCAGCGCCCTGGTTGACCTTCTCTATCGTGAGCGTGAAAATCCGCGACTTTTGTCTCTGGCAAAGGATTATGTCGCTTCGCTAAAATCTGCCACCCGAGGAACTGCTAATCTATGACCGCCGCTGAATTCGCCAAATACATCGACCATACCCTTCTGAGGCCGGACAGCACCCGCCGCGATTGCATCCGCATCTGCGAAGAGGCAAGAGACGCCCAATTCGCGTCCGCCTGTATCCTTCCCGCCTGGGTCGCGGACGCTGCCGATGTCCTGGAGGGGAGCGGTGTCGCTATCTGCACTGTGATCGGATTTCCCCATGGCATCGCACCCGCCCAGGCAAAAGCCGCCGAGGTTGCTACTGTCGTCGCGGATGGGGCGACCGAGGTTGATATGGTAATCAACATATCCGCACTAAAATCCGGTTCCGATGTGCTGGTGATGAGTGATATTGAGGCCGTCGTCGAGGCGGCGCAAATGGGCGGCGCAATCGTCAAGGTAATTCTGGAATGCGCCTTGCTGACGGACGACGAAAAGCGCCGCGCCGCCCAGTTCTGCCTTGAGGCGGGAGCGGACTTCGTCAAGACATCGACAGGCTTCGCCGCCACTTCTGCGACAGGTGGTGGGCGAATCGGCCGGGGTCAAAGCGGCTGGTGGTATCCGAACGCTTGAAGATGCGCTTGCCATGATCGACGCAGGAGCCAGCCGATTGGGGACCTCATCGGGGCTTGCCCTGCTTCAAGCCTTCCGTGACGGTGGTGACGCCATATCCCGCACCGTCTCGACGGACGGTAAAGAAGCTTACTGAAAGTATCTTCGTTCCGGCTATAGCTGTCTACGGGGAGTGTCTCTGCGTGCCAAGACCGCTCTGATTCGCACCTCCCCCCACTGGATACAATACTAAGTGGCCGTTTACAAAACCAATGCAATCGTTCTGCGGCGTATTCCGCTGAGCGAGACCGACAAAATTCTCACTTTGTTTACCCGAGAGTATGGCAAGCTTTCGGCAGTGGCAAAAGGCTCGCGTCGTACAACGTCTCGGCTCTCCGGAGCGACAGAACCGTTGATGTTTCTCCGGGCTCTGCTCGCCGAGGGTATGAATCTCGACGTGGTGACGCAGGCAGAGATTCGAGAGTCCTTCCCTATTGTTCGGGGTGATTTCGGGCTGTTTTTACGGGCGACCTATGCCTGTGAGCTGCTGGACAGGCTAACGGCAGAGCGTGACCCCGCTCCAGAAGCCTTCGATTTGCTTCTGTCCACTCTCTATATTTTGCAGAGGGCGGTTGACCCGGATGCTGCACTTCACGCGTATGAGCTTCAGCTTATGGCCCAGGTAGGGTACGAGCCGCGTCTCGATGCCTGTGTCCGCTGTGAGCGAGATCTGCTGTCAGGCGATTTGCAGCCCGGCGGTTTCTCCCCGACACGTGGTGGGGTCGTTTGTGAAGACTGCAACGGCCAGGTACGAGATGAACTACTAAAGTTCAGCACCGCTTCCCTTCAGACGCTTCTGTCTCTCTCGGCTCAGGATGATGCCCGAGTCCTCGCCGCGACAGAGCTTCCTCCCAATGCACGCGACGAGATAAACCGCGCTCTTCGTGCCCATCTGCGACATCGAATGGAGCGTGATATCAAGTCAACGGCGTTTCTGGATGCCTTCCGTATCGGTGCCGCTGACGATCTACTCCCGAAAACCATTCCACAGCGTTGAATCAATCGGCGGGCATGGGGCGCTGCTTAGCCCTTTCGGGTCGATATCCGCGTTGAACAATCACACCGTCATCGGTGACCAGATCACCACGACGGTTTACCATAGGGCCTGTATAGTATCCTTTATCAGTGGGAACCGGACGGGAAGATTGCGATCGAAATGCAAACCCGACAATCCCGAGGATAGCGACCGCGACAATACCAGCCACGGTGTAAAGGGATTCTTTCTTTTTCTTCACACAAGTTCCCTTGTTCAGTGCTGTACAGTTTGCAAACACACAATTCAAATTTTGCGGAGAGGCAGATTTCACAGATTACTCCTGCCTCTCCATCTATCTACCTCCGACTCACTGCGCTGTCGGCGGCTTCATCTTACCAGCGGCATGAGCGCCCGTTGGTTTTGCGGGGCCCTCATTGTATCCGGCGGACGATGCGGGAGGTGCCGTATCGTCGGACTTACTGCACCCTACGGACAGCAACATCGAGGCACTAAGCAGTGTGAAAACTGCTGCTAATGTGAAGAAACGAGCCACAGTAATGAACCTGTCCTTTTCCCCTACTCCGGCCAATAAAAGTACTTCTGAATGTATTTCCCGTCCGCACGCTGCGCCAGATAACGCTGCGGATCTCTTGCAAGCCATTTTGCATGGCCATCTAAGAAGATCTGGTTAGCACCGCCTGTGTGCATATCAGCCCCTTCGCATCCGAAGGTGATCAGGAAGTAACCGCCACCGACCCACGTACCCGCATCATCAATGATGATTTGTTCCGCAGGACGCGCAATCTCTGTTAAGTATCGCGTGACCCCCGTAGATGTTGGCGGAGGTGGGTATCCGTAACTGCCCGGAAACTGGTAGATAGGATCCGCTTGAGTGCCTGTGCCGGATGGTGTCTCTCCCTGGAATGCAATACCGTAACTTGAGTAGTACTCCAGCATGGGGAAATAGGCATCTAGCGCACCGGGACCGTCACAAGTCGTGGCGTTCGCGCTTTGCTTGACTTTTTCTTCACTCCACGATGGGCATTCAAACACACCGGATGCGGGGAAGGTACCCCCATTCTTGACATAAGGCTGCAGCTTTCCGGACCAGAGACGCTGCGCCCGTGTTTCACCGGGAGCCCCAGCTGAAATCCAGGGAACTACCCCCTCGTCATAATCTCCAGCGTACATCATGACCGCTATCCCGATCTGCTTCTGGTTAGATAAGCAGGCGGTCTGGCGCGCTTTTTCCCTGGCTTGAGCAAAAACAGGGAATAGTATGGCTGCTAAAATGGCAATTATAGCGATTACCACAAGCAACTCAATGAGTGTAAAACCCACTGATCGAGAACGAGGGGCGAACGGCTTGTTAGCGGAAAACTGCGAAAGCAAAGAGGACCTCATAACTTTCTATCTCTCCAAATTTACGGGAAGAGTGACACGCCTAATTCAGGACGACGAACCGCTAGTACTGTGCAGAGCGAAAGTTTCTCTGTGTTTAATGATCTACTCAATAAACAAAAGAGTGTCACATCGTAGTGGAAATGACCGGACAGACACAAGCAAAGGAGGAATGAAGGAGTGCTCAGACTGTCAGCCGAAGGGAACGAGGGAGCCTTATGTACTGCCGTCAGCCTGGACGGGAGATTGTCATAATGGACGCTGATAGCATTTCCGACCGACGCTGGCCCTTGTGCTAAAAAAGTTCTGCATTAATCTCGCGGATATCGCTTTAAGAGTCGTTACGATTTTTGCAGACTTCTATAATGCCTGAGTATTACATAGACAAATCATACTGTCAAGCTTATGTCGAAATTTTTCGTACGGTACTTTTCTTTACTCAGGACTGCCTTCACCGCAGTCGCTTCGGTGAAGGGTAACGCGGGAGATTTCCGGAGGGCAAAGAAAGCGCGGCGCGAGCCAATGAAGAAAAGGAACCTGAGCAGCGCCGATACCACGGGTGATATAGGTAACAAGATCCCCACTTGGGTCGCGTCCCAGTATTTCGCCAAGCCGCTTACGGTCGAAAGTCCCGTAGTCCATCTTCAAGCCTAGTGGATTCTGCGTCCGAATTGCGCCGATAAAGGGAAGTCGGACCTGACCGCCATGGGTGTGGCCCGACAGCATGACATCCACGCCAAGCCGTGCTGCTGTTCCCGCAACCTGCGGAGAGTGCGCGAACAGAAGCTGAAACTGGCCCTCAGGCGCACCCTTCAGACTGCGTTCCAGGTTTGCAAAGCCGTAATAGGGATCATCGGTCCCGGCTATTGTTATTGGTTCTTCACGGATAACAAAAGTTCTGTTCTGGTTGATTAGGACCTCGAACCCATCAGCACGAAGCATTTTAACGAACTCTTGACATCCTTTACCGCCAATTTTATGCTCTCCGTTACCGAGGGTAATAAAAGTAGGGCAGTTTGGAAAGAGGGAGCGAACGCGCTGGCAGATTTCGAGAGCCACGGTCCTGCCCTCCTTTCCGGTAATTAGATCGCCATTCCAGATAATAATGTCCGGACGTTCTACGCTTCCCAGCAGCTTCAGAAATAGCTTTTCACGTCGTCCCCAATGCGACGCGTGCAGGTCAGCCAAAAGGAGAATGGAGAGGCCTTCCAAAGCCTTGGGAAGGCGCGGACATTGGAGTCGTGGGTGGCTTACACTCAAACGAAACGGCTCGATAGCTACAGCGTCAAGCAGGAGGGCTAGAAAGAGCCCCCCGAGGGATAGAGCAGCGAGAACGCCGGGTTTTATCGGCTCGTTAATTAGATACTTATCCGGATTTTTCAGGTTTTTACGGCTCACAGAGAGTTATGTTCAGCGGAAACGCCCGAAGGACCATTGCGTCTTTCTGCCCCCGACACCGGCCTGAGAGCGCGGTGGGCACTCCGAATTCGGATGAGATCACGGATCATACGAAGCCCATGGCGTAGGTACGCACCCTTCGTCGCGAACGCCGCTGCTCCCTCCTGGTGGGACCAACGGACTGGTACCTCGGCGATAGAATACCCCAATCGCCGTGCGATGTAGATAGCTTCCACATCGAAAGAAAAGCCATCGAGCGTACATCGGGAAAATATTGCCTGGGCGGCAGAGTGAGTGAGCAGCTTGAACCCACACTGGGTATCGTGTATTCCCGGAGTTGCCAGCACCTGAACTATCTTGTTGAACACTCGGCCCGCAGCCTCACGATAGAAGGGCTGCCGAACCAGCAATTGCGAACTTCTTACGTCCCGAGAGCCAATAGCGAGTTGCACAAACGATGTGTTTTCGTCTTGACCAAGTGCTGCCTCAAGCTTACGGATCTCTTCAATTGGCGTCGCGAGATCCGCATCCATAAATAAAACGCGATTCCCGATAGACCGGAGGACACCGTAGCGCACGGCATAGCCTTTACCGCGATTTCCTTCGTAGTTCAGGACCTTACATACGCCTGCCTTGAATACACGATTCTGACCCCACTGACGCGCTATAGTTGCTGTCTCGTCGAGGGAACCGTCGTCTACGACGATGATCTCATATGACTCGCCACGATCTTCAAGAAAATCTGCCGTCGCATCCAGCGTGCGGACGAGTCGGTTCGCCTCATTAAAAGCGGGAATCACCACAGAAAGATTCGTTTGAGAAGATTCCATACTATTTGCCGCATCGCGGACGATAGCCATGGCTTATTTTATCATTCTGGCTTCATAGGCTTTACTCACTTGGACATCGGAACCAAGCGGCATTAAAGCAATAAAATCATTACATAGCGTTTAAGCGGAAGAAATTATGGGGTATCCTAGCTTAGAAATGTTTATGGCGCAGTCAGAGTCAATAACGTCCATTTTACGATTCATCAAAGGAAACGACGCGTGCAGCTGAACCCGGTGGCAAGCACAGTGCTGGTGGTTTTTTATCTGGTTACCTCTCTCACGCTAGTCGTAGTCCTAGGCATTTTCCTCTATTCGATAGTGAAGCTGAATGCAAAACTCGAAAGCCTGGAGCAAAAAATCGACCCACTGCTGCATCAAGCGGAGGAGTTTCTCACGGTAACCAGTGCTCAAGTAACGAGTCTGGGAGAACGGACAGAAGGTATCCTGACACACGGAGAGGCAGTCGCAGAAGATGTTCACGAAAAGATAGATAAAACGACTTCTACGGTTCAGAACACCATTAACGCGCCAATCATCGGCTTAAATTCGGTACTCGCCGGCTTGACGCACGGGGTCCAGACATTCACCATTTTGCAGCGTCAGAAAAAGAGGAATAAGGTCATCACACCACTAGATCCTGTAATACTTTCGCAAGAGCCCTTGTCAGTCAGCACCGGCGATACAGTGGTTTCTGCCGAAGCAACGACCAGGGAAAATTTAATTGGTAGCCCGGCAATACTTCGTGCCGGGAAAGGACATTAATATCATGGCTGACAATAAAGGCGATTTTTTGGTGGGGTTACTGGTCGGAAGCGCACTAGGTGCAGCACTTGCGCTCCTTTATGCTCCTCAGTCCGGGGAAGAGACCAGAGAGACTCTCAAGAAAAAGTCCGAAGAGCTGAAAGACGGCGCAACGGATGTTTACGGACAGGTAAAAGACCAAACGTCCACGATTGCCTCTCAGTTAAAGGACTCGACAACTACCCTGGCGGCCAATGTTAAGGATTCCGCGAGCACGGTTGCCACCAAGCTTTCAGAGACCGTTGGTAAAGTCCGCGATGACGTCAAAGAGGGCGTCAATTCTGTGCGCACCACAGCTGCAGGTGAGGCAGATTCCCTATCCCAAGCAGCAAAAGATGAAGCCGAGAAGGTAAGATCGGCCACACAAGCGTCAGGCACTTCATTTTCTGCAGAGCCTGCCGCTTAGTCAGACCCAGGAAGTCTAAGGAGAGGAAGAAAGTTTTATGGCAGACGATAAACCAGGTCCGCAGCCCGGATCAGAAGGAGCTCGTCGAATTGCGGAAGCACACCGCGGTTCACATGACCACGATAAAGAGGGCGGCTTTGCTGCTAACCCTGCACTAGCTCGCGAAGCCGGTAAGAAAGGGGGCGAAATCGTCAAAGAGCGTTATGGCCCCGCTTTTTACCAGGAGATCGGGCGTAAGGGTGGGGAGACCGTAAAGAAGTCCCGTGGAACCGGTTTCTACGCAGAGATCGGACGCAAAGGCGGAGAAATGCGTGGCGTCCGTGCTGCGGAAGCCAGAGCCAAGCTCCCCCCAGTAGAACCACAACCCCCACGAAAGCGTGGACGGCCACGGAAGAACCCGGAAGCCCCGCAGTCGTAGTTGAGAATTAAAAACCGTGTCGGATGTGATACACACCCGACACGGTTTTTCTTTTTCGTAGGTGGGGCTCATTAAGCTATCGAGGGTCTGCGCCGAGCGCTCCGGCCGAGGTGACAATGCTCCCCGAAAC
>JAZKEA010000556.1:0-4884 GCA_040387315.1 Armatimonadota bacterium
GCGCCGGCGGCAGGGGCGGCACGCCAGAGCGAGGCAGGAGCGAGGGCGGCACCGGAGGGACGGCAGCATCCTCGGCGGCGGCATCGCAGCTTGCCGACAGAGCCATTGCTGAAGCGTCAGCGTCGGTGGCGGTGTCGGTGTCGGTGGCGGGAGTACAGCAGCAGGCTTTGGTGTCCCCCTTTCCGCCTTTGCAGACCCGGCAGAGACAGGACAGATGGCTCTCCACGAGTGACGAGGACGTAGTGGACGTGCCGGAAGTACGGGAGGCACGGGACATGCTGCCGGACCGGGGGGTAAACGCCCCCCCGATCAGCATCCAGAGAAGGAGCGGGAGAAATACCCACGCCCTGGCTTGTTGTTGTCGTTGTGTCTTCACGGTTTACGTCGGTATTTAAGGTCCGCAGCACTGGCCCGCGGCCCGCCATTCATTTATCCGGCACTCAGTTTCGGTTTTTGGCCCGATTTGATGTAGGTCTCGGGCGCACGGATGGTTTTGGGTTTTTCTTTGGCCTTCTTCACGAACTCTTCGATACAGGGCGGGCAGCAGAACCGGTATTTCTTCCCGCCAACAATCCAGGAGAACTTCGGGTTTGCCACGGTATCCGTGATCGGGCAGACGCGGTCGCCCGGCTTTGGGTGCGCATTGTGCATCGACATCTGAGTGCCGTACTTTTGCGTCGCGGTCTTCCGTCCGTTGGCGATGATATCCTGCGCGGTATAGAGCCCGCCAGGCGAAAGAAACAGGCTTTTGGCGGTACCGGAGGCGACGGCGGTAGGCATTGTTGGGTCGGCGGCGGGCACGACGGAGGGATCGGGTGGGACCGAAAGGAGGTTCTTGGGCCACCATCGCAGCAGGTAGTTTTTCCCCTTCAGGGCGACGGTGAGGAATACCGCTAGCTGTTCGCTCCATGCCGGAGGATCGATCTGACCGACAAACCGCGACGACATACCCGCCGGTTCATTGGGATAGGGCGCGGCCTTCAGCGTGATGGGGACCGCAAGCTGCCCCGGAATCATGGCTCTGGCCTCCATCACGAACTCGGGTCCCGTCGTGGCTATCGGATACAGCTGCCGCTCCGTCTGACCGTAGATAAACAGTTCGAGCGTCCCGTCTTTACCTAGCTGCGCCTCGATATGGCAGTCTCCCGCGGAGAGGATGTTCGGGGAGTGGGGCTGGGCGTCCGAATGCGTGCCATCTGCCCCGACAACATCGTCGGGGGTGACCGCAGCAGCCGCGCGCGCACTGCCTCGTGCCTGGGCGGAAACGGGGAACAGAGCCGCGGAGAGGATCGAAAGAATGGCGAGGACCACGAGAGTCCCGTTTTTGTGCGCGAGTAGGCCGTGCGCAGTAAGACGACAGGAACGGTAAGGAGACACAGGTTCTACCTTTCGGAGCAGGCATGTCCGCCGAATGCAGGTGATGTTATCTTTCTCATTGTTGGCTGCCCTTCTGGTATTCCTTACAGGAATCTGGAGTATCAAGGGGATTGTATCCGGAAGGAGAGGGCTCCGACCAACCCTCGGCGTTACGTGAACCGGACCCGGCTGTCCCACCTCATGCCCTATGCTGGAGCATACGCCGGACGACGGCCCTGAGCTCGCTTGCCTGGAAGGCGTGGGAGAGCAGCATCAGGAATCGGGTATTCATGTAACCCTCGGCAACAGCTCCGTCGCCGCCTTTATCGCTGTACAGCAGGACACCTGGAGGTTTTCGCGCTGGATCCGCCTGTATCTCCGACACCGCCGACAGGAGAAGGCGCACTTCCTCCGAACAGCGCCACAGCGACGGAACCTGCACGATCAGCACTGAGAAATCCTCGTGCCGCAGGCGCATCCCGGCGTCTTCGGTGTCCGCCGCCGTCTCCACCGTATGGCCCTGCGGTTCGAGCGCACCCCGAACCCGTCGTTCCAGGAGCCGAGGTTCGTGCGCTGCGGCATCACTGACCATCAAGAAACGCGGCATCGCTTGTCTCCCCTCTTTCCGTCAAATGCCAGGTGAGCAGATATAAACCCGCACCAGATGCTATAATACCGCTCCGAACATCCGGCATATCCGGCACATCCGGTTCTCTCAGACTCTGTTAGCGTTCTCGGTGGCCCTTTGGCGGGAGATTACATGCAAAAACGGATTATGCTTCTGATGGCGTTGGCACCCCTTTTCTTTTCGAGCGCCGGGAGTACGGACGGTGAATGCCGGGCCTCGCCGGGTGAGGCAGCACAGACGAATAAGGTATCCAAGCCGACGAATGCCAGCGCTAACGAAAATAGGGTCGGCTTTGAGGTGCTCTTCGCTGAGTTCGCGCACACACATCACGCTGCGCTGATTTGTGAATCGCGGCCCCTTTCGCTCACACTGTCAGACGAGGAAGCAAAGGCGCTTCAGCAGGCACTGTCTGTGTCTGACCGGACGATAGACCAAAAGATTGCAGTATTGGCATCTTCGTTCGATTACGAGGCGGTTCCGTTCGCGACCAAAGTTTTCCTGCTGAGGAAGCGCTTCACCGATCCCAATGATCTGCCGGAAGTCACTCTTCCGGAGGCAGATATTTCCCTCCGGAATATTCTGCAGGCGACTTCCGCTTTTGATTCAAAGGAAGTCCATCCCGCGGGCCTGGTCAGAACGATCCTCGCGGCAGCCACCCCCGAACAGAAGGTGCTTCTTGCAAAAGGGGTTCCCATTGCGGATCTGCCACCGTCCCTGCAGGCCGCCGCGTGGCAGCTTAGCTCTTTTCGGGACGTCGGCTACCCCTTATCCGGTATCAATAAGATGAGCCGTCGTATGGCGAGCCTGAACCGTGGTGCCGCATCGGCGGGAATGGCGGACTACCTGGGACTTTCTCTGCCCTTTTATGAGGGGCCGTTTGGCCCAAACGGAGCCACATGGAAGGTCTTTCTGAGTCATGCCGTCCGCACTTCTTCCGGGGGCGGAACGGCTTTCCTGCCCCCGGAAGAAGTCACCGTCATCGAAGGCAGGATCGTCGGGACGGTCCCGGACCCCACCGCGCCGGACAAAGAGACACCCCCGTCACCGCAGTTACCACCGTCACCGCAGACACTGTCGGTTCAGAAAAGCCTCGGGCAGGTGGCGGCAGCCCTCAGCCAGAGGCTGGCGGCAGCCGGGGTTCCGGCGTCCGACGGGAGAATAACCAGAGTGGAGGCCGACTCCGTGATTACACGAAAAACCGTCTGCCTCTTTGGCGAAAGCGATCTGACACCGGCACAGCTGCTTGAGGGCGTCACACAGATATATAAGCTTCGCGCCGTCAAATACAAGGAAGGGGTTGTGCGAATCACGACAGTGAGACCGAACGTGCTGCGCCGCGCGTCGGAGATTCCCGCCGAGGTCCGGCGGCTTTTACCGGACCCGTTTCTGCGTGCGCTCCTGGCCCGATCCGCGCCGACGGCGTCCCCAACACCCACCGTACAAGGGGCAGCGCCGGTTCCGGTTCCGGTGATCTCCACCATCGCCGACTCAAGCGCAGACAAGCTTTATATAGCCGCCGTAAAACGCCTGAGAACTATGCTGGCAGCAAAACTCGACGGAACCTATAAAGGAAGCGGCAAAAAACTCGCCTGGAAGGACCTGCCTGCGGAGGCCGGGGATATGGCGGCGCTTTCGAGTCTTGCAACCTGTTATTTTGCGGTCAACGGTCTGATGCAGCCGAAACCTGCCATTCTGGATAATTTGGACAGAGCAACCCTCACGCTTTCCCTCGAAGACGGCAGGTCTGTCTTCTCCATCCTGGCGAAATCGGCAGACGGGACACCAAACGGAATCAAGGGAGATCTTCCCTGAGTTCACCGGGCACACCTTAGCCGCACGGGCCAGTCTGCCCCGTCGCTCTTCACTCTCAGGATCAGCGGCTCCCGGACTTGACCTGTATCATGTAACCCGTACTCCAGGTGAAAACGTTGAAGAAAACAAACACCAGAATCAAACCCACATCGGTGGGGCTGCGGCTCAGTGTCCGGAGGATTTCCCACACGATCAGAGTGCATGCGCAAAAAACAAACAGCAGCGCCCCGAAGCTGATCGTCTTCGCTTTATCGGCGTGAATCACCGCAAGCGAGCGTCGTTCCTGGGCAACCGGCAAGCCCCGCAGCAGGGGGCGGTGCGCCCGGTGGTAGCAGAGTGCAAACAGGGGAAGCAGAACCAGTCCCCCACCGGGAGCTCCGGCACTCACCAGTGCCGCATTACCCACAGCATAAATCAGTACTGCCAGGAAGCAGGACCAATAGAGGAAGCGCCTTACCTGCTGTCGCCGGGGATATTCGGTCATGAGATACCCGCGACCATACTCACCCCAGGGGAAGAAGAGCTCCCGACCCTGCCCATCGGTTTTCAGATTCTCCCCAAAGAATACGCTGTCGAAGTAACCCATCCGCCGTTAGATCCCTTACCTCAGTTCGTTCTGATCTGCGAAGTGGTAATACGATACCCTATAGTTCTAGCAGCCCGATACGTACAGATTTGAAAAGTGACCGGCCCACTAATGTCAGCACAGGAATCCATAAGTGACGAAGACCGGCTGTACCAGGAGTACCTCAAAGTCGTGGAAGGCTACGCCTGGTTCCGTACCTATTACCCCGGTGATGCCTATGCCAACGAGACCTTTGAGAACCGGGAGGAGGCGAAAAAACATTGGGACAGCACCTTGATCGTGGAGCCCATCGACGAACCCAAGGCAGCCGGCAAGCGTGACGGCTTCTTGTATGTGCGCGTCACGCAGCGTCACAGGGGCGATCTTTTAGCCGATGATCCTGCGATTAAGCAGCGCGTTCTGGCCGCGATGGAGGCAAAGGGGTGCGGTGATGATTTTGCAAACGCCCTGCGAATGATCATTCGGGCGGAACGTGGCGCGGGCGAAACCAGAAATCAGAGCG
>JAZKEA010000557.1:0-4786 GCA_040387315.1 Armatimonadota bacterium
CGGAACGCCCCCTTCCCTTTCCGAAGGGGAGGGGGAAGTCTGAGCCATGCGAAGACGGGGGAGGGGTGAGACCACGGCGTCAAAGCCCGCATTAGACATTCCACCGCGCCTTATAAAAACGCTGCCCCCGATCCGTATAAACCGCATCCGGCTGACGAAAATGAATCTTCTGCGACCACCAGTTCGGCGATTCCGCCTGCACAAACGCCGTCTGCCCACTGAGCGGATGCACCGCCACGGACTTCACCATCCTCAGCCCGCCCAGAAACGGATGCACCGTAAACGTGAACCGGTCCCGATCAAAAAGATAAACGTCGCGATTCGTCGTAATTACCATCTGCGGCGAGCCGGGGACCATCGCAAGATCATGTCCGTTGTCCGTCGGCGTCTTGAACACCGGCCCGCCCCGAAGTGAAAAAACACCCAACCCGTTGGTGTGCAGCCGGTATGCCCGCAATTCCTTGGAACCCAGCGCCCAGAGCAGATTCCGCTCCGCATCCCATACCACCCCATGCGCCGACGGAAGCGGTTCGCTCACGATAGGCGCTTCCGACTGACGCAGATCATGGATCAGCAGCCGGTCCCCGTCCTTATTTGTGGAGCACGCGGTCACGACACGCCCACCGGGAAGCAGATCCGCGGAATGCGCCGCCGGGGCCACAGCCGCAAACCGCGCCGATCCGCTCGCTCGGTCCACCAGAGCCACCGCCCCACCCGACGATGTCACCAGTATTTCCCGCCCCTGAGAGACCGGCTTGCAGTCATCCGTCGTCCCAAACCGCCGCTGCAGCGCCGCCGGTATCGTCGCCTGCCCCTGAGCCCGCCACCGCCAGACTGGCTTACCCCTCCGCGAACCGCTCCGGTCAAAGATCAGAACGTCCGCCGCCCCGCAAACGATCAGTTCCATCAAATCCGTTCGTGCCATAGTGTAAGAGGATTTCGCCGTTTCCCCGTCGCTTCCTGCAAACAAAGATTCTCCCTGCCAAAACCATCCCCACCTGCTGTAAAATAGAACCCGAGCCGGCCACTACATCTTGTGTTAAAGCACAACTGACACACAGCATCTAGTAGAATCAGCAAAGCCTATCAACTGCGAACACCTGCCAACAAAACGTAGGAATCGACGCAGAGGAAACCAGTCTTCAGTCCGCGAAGGCGGACTCCGTGTTTTCCACAGCCGCGAATTCATTCGTCGGGCTCTCTAGAATCAAATCATGCCAACACCCTTCGTTCACCTCCATAACCACTCCGAATTCTCCCTCCTCGACGGCGCCACCAAGATCAAAGACATGGTCAAATACGCCGTCGATAGGGACATGCCTGCGATTGGACTCACCGACCACGGCATGATGTACGGCTCCTTCGAGTTCTACAAAACCTGCAAAGCCGCCGGTATCAAACCGCTCGTCGGCTGCTGCCTTCCCGGACAGCTCATCCATACGCAAACTGGCGTCAAGCCCATCGAGGAGATCGAAGTCGGCGAGCTGGTCCTGACCCACGAAGGCGTTTACCGACCCGTCCTCTCAACCATGACGCGCCGTTATACGGGAACCATCTACGGTGTCAAGGCAGCGATGGCTGAAACCGTCTGGCTCACCGATGAACACCCGGTTCTGGTCAAAGAGCATGGCAAAGACGACCTGCAATGGATTCGCGCCGACAGCCTCCACGCGGGAAAGCATGCCCAGGGACGGCGTGGCGCCAGCAACTGGAAATCTTATGCCGCTTTTCCACGCCTGCGAGACGACAAGCGCGAACTGGTCCATACCCTCTACCTGAGCGATTATCTGGATAAGAACCTCTACGGCGTTGAGGGCGAGTACATCCACAAAACCGGGAAATTCAACAAGTACGATCGGACCATCGCGTTTACCATCCCGCATAAGATTCCGGTCACGCCCGACCTCATGCGCCTGCTCGGCCTCTTCATTGCGGAAGGAAGCTACCACAAAACTCCCGTAAAAACAGACTCCCCCTCTACCCGCTTGCGGGAGAGGGGGCCGGGGGGTGAGGGTCTGCCTAGTTCCCTCTGTTTTACCTTCGGTCATGACGAGAGCCACTTCGCCGAGTTCGTCTGCGACACCATACGGCAAATATTCGGCGTTGAGTGCGTTATCATCGAACGTCTTGAAAAGCGGATCATCGAGGTTCTCTGCAACAATACCGTTCTCGCGCGACTCTTCTTCGAGCTTTGCGGAGCTGGCTGCGCCGGGAAGTATATCCCTGGCTTTGTCTATAACTGCTCCTGTGAAAACATACAGGCATTTGTCGATGGCGTAGTGGACGGCGACGGCAGGCGGCATCCTACAGGACAGGTATCGCTGAAGATGGCGAACCGAAACGTCATCTACGGAATGCGCCTGCTGATTGCCAGCCTCGGCTGTATCGGAGTGGCGCGCCCCTTTGACAAGGTCAGTAATCGAAAACCGACCTTTCTGCTCCAGTGGAACCCCGAAGCCGGTTACCGCAGACACCTAACCACCGAGGATCACCTGCTTCTGCCCCTCAAGGCCATAGAAACACGCGAGTACGACGGCCTCGTCCACAACCTCGAAGTCGCCGAGCATAACTCCTATGTAACCGATATCGCGGTTCACAACTGCGAGTTGTACGTGGCGACCCGCAAACGCACCGACCGCGACCCCAAAAAAGACGGCAACCATCACCTCGTCGCCCTCGCCAAAAACCAGGTCGGCTACAAAAACCTGATGAAGCTCGTCACCCTCGCCTCGCTCGAAGGCTTCTACTACAAGCCGCGCGTGGACAAGGAACTTCTCGCCCAGTACAGCGAAGGGCTCATCATCTGCTCCGCCTGTATGGGCGGCGAGCTCGCCCAGGCCATCATGAACAACGGCGAGTCCATCGAGCCCGCCAAATCCGTCGCCGCCTGGTACCGCGAGGTCTTCGGCGACGACTTCTACCTCGAAGTCCAGGGCCACCATGCCAAAGGCCAGTGGGATGTCAACGAAGCCGTCAAGCGCATCAGCCGCGCCACCGGCATCAAAATGGTCGCCACCAACGACAGCCACTACCTCCGGGCCGAAGACGCCGGCGCGCACGACGTTCTCATCTGCATCCAGACCGGCACCACCGTCGAAGACCCCAAGCGCATGAAGTACGAACCCCGCGAGTTCTACCTCAAAGAGTACGACGAAATGATGGGCGAGTTCGAAACCTTCGCCCCCGACGCCATCGAAAACACCCTCGAAATCGCCGGCAAATGCAACCTCGAGATCGAGATGGGACGCGCCCCCCTCCCCGACGTTAATCTCGACGAAGGCAAAGACGCCCAGCAGACCATGGAACGCCTCTGCTGGGAGGGCCTCGACCGCCGCCTCCCGCGCCACACCAACATCCACAAAGACCGCCTCATCTATGAGCTCGACATCATCCAGAAGACAGGTTTCGCCCAGTACTTCCTGATCGTCATGGACATCTCCAACTACTCCCGCGGGTCCGGCATCTTCTTCGGCGTCCGAGGTTCCGCCGCAGGCTCTCTCGCCTCCTACTGCCTGGGCATCACCGACCTGGACCCCATAGAATACAACTTAACGTTTGAACGCTTCCTGAACCCGGAACGCATCAGCATGCCAGATGTGGACATGGACTTCCAGGATGATCGACGTGCGGATGTCATCCAGCATGTGACCGAAAAATACGGCCGGGATCAGGTAGCCTACATCACAACCTTTGGAACACTGGGGGCAAAAGCCGCCCTCCGTGATGCTGGACGAGCGCTTGCGATCCCGCTTCCTGATGTTGACCGTGTCGCGAAGATGGTTCCGGCATTGCCTCTTGGGCTCTCGATCAAGCAGGCCATGCATGGGCACCCTGAAAAGGGTTACGGCGGTAACCCGGACATGGTCGCCGAGTACGACAACAATCCCGTCATGACAAAGCTCATCGATACCGCCCAGCGGATCGAGGGGATTGCTCGAAACGAGTCTGTCCATGCCGCCGGTATCATGATCGCCGACCGGCCCCTGGTAGAATACACGCCGCTCAAGCGCACCACGGACGGTTCCCTGGTTACCCAGTATCCTCACGCATCACTGGAAGCTATCGGACTCCTCAAAATGGACTTCCTGGGGCTGTCCAACCTTACGATTCTGGCGCGGGCGGTGAAGCTGATCACGGAGACCAGAGGAGAAACCGTTGACGTCTGGAACATTCCCCTGACTGGCGACGATCCGCGTGCCCAGAAGGCCTATGAGATGCTCGCACGTGGTGAGACGACCGGGGTCTTTCAGCTGGAATCTCAGGGAATGCGTAAGTACATCGTTGACCTCAAGCCCAACTCCGTCAAAGAGCTTGCCGCTATGGTGGCACTCTACCGGCCCGGCCCGATGGCCCATATTCCGCGCTTTATCCGCTGTAAGTTCAATCCCGATACGATTCAGTACGCGTATCCGTCCCTTGAACCGATTCTGAAAGAGACGTACGGTGTTATTGTCTATCAGGACCAGGTTCTTAAAATTGTTCAGGCAATTGCCGGGTTCAGTCTCGGGCAGGCAGACCTTCTCCGCCGTGCAATGGGGAAAAAGAAAGCCTCCGAGATGGAAAAGCAGCGCGAAAACTTCCTGAAAGGCGCGGCTGAAAAAGGAGTCGGTAAAAAGGTCGCCGAGCAGATCTTCGGAGAGATCGAGCCGTTCGCGGGCTACGCCTTCAATGGTGCCCATGCGGCCTGTTACGCTATGGTTGCCTACCAGACCGCGTACTTGAAAGCCAATTATCCTGCAGAATATCTCGCTGCCCTCATGGGGGCGTATATCGATAACTCCGAAAA
>JAZKEA010000557.1:4796-5704 GCA_040387315.1 Armatimonadota bacterium
GTTGTCACGACTCTGGAAGAGTGCGGGCGCCTTGCTGTGCAGGTTCTGCCGCCCGATGTCAACGAGTCAGCGGCTGATTTCACGGTGCATGAACCCACCGAACCCCGCTACAGCGGGGCCGTACGGTTTGGACTGGTGGCAATCAAGAACGTTGGTAAGGCCCCGGTTGATGCTATCCTCGCTGCGCGCGCGAAAGGGGGGAGATTTACCAGCCTTGAAGATTTCTGCACCCGCGCGTTCACGGAGGGGCTCACGTCAAAATCCGTTATTGAGATGCTCATTAAGGCCGGTACTTTCGCCAGTATCCATCCCAATCGCCGCGCCTTGCTCGAAACCCTGGACGACTGCTGCAACTCCGCCTCCCGCGGGGCCAAAGATGCACGGGCAGGGCTTATCTCCCTCTTTGGGGATGCCGCCCCGGAAGATGCTATCGGTACCAGCGCATCCGCATCCCTGCCCAGCGTCACCGACTTTTCTCGAGGTGAGCTGCTCAGCATGGAGAAGGAACTTCTTGGCCTGTATCTTTCCGAACATCCCTTAAAGCCTTTCGAGCCTGAACTTCATCGTAAATACCGCGTTATGCGCCTCGATTCCCTGAAGGAGACTCAGCCCAACCAGGAGGTTGTGGTCGGCGGTCTTATCACGGCAGTGAGGACAATCTTCACCAAAAAGGGCGAGCTGATGTTGATCGTGACTATGGAAAGCACGACCGGTACGGCATCGATCACCTGTTTCCCCAGAACGGCAAGTGAGTACGGGAAAAAACTCCTGATGAATGCAATCGTCGTTGTACGGGGGAAAGCCTCGCACCGGGAACGCTTTGGCAAAGCGCAGGCAGGCGCGGAAGACGAGGAGCGCAGCGCTCAGGTTGAGGTAATAGCGGAGAAGGTGGAAACCATTGTGGAAAA
>JAZKEA010000558.1:0-5004 GCA_040387315.1 Armatimonadota bacterium
CGGCGCGACGTCGGCGCCATCGGCAGGGACTTTGCGAAACGTGCTGGTCTCCAGGACAGTCCCATTTTGCGTCAGTGATTCCGGCTGAACGGTGATGACACCATTCTCCAGCGGCAGTTTCAGCACCGGCGCTTCCTCCGGGTTTGCAGCACGACGCATCGATCCGGTTTCAACGGAGCGATCAGGAGGCCGCGCCACGATCTTCTCCGCCGCAACCCGGTAAAGGGAATTGTGCGGATGAAGCGGGTCCGGTCCCTTTTCTATCCAGGCTTCGTCCAGAGCCGCTGCGGGGTCAGGTTCCTCAAGGGCGGTCTGCACGGCGCGACGGAAAGCGCTGTAGGCGGAACGCTCCCCGGTAGAAAGATCCCGGACTTTCGCGTAGTAGTAACGGCGGGGGCAGCGTAGGTACAGCTCAGCATCGTAGGCGGGAACGGGTTCTAACGTCTCCGCCGGTATTTCACCCCTCCCCCCCTGGTCGCACTGCTCCCTTTGCCCCCTCCCCTCGGAAGGAGAGGGGGTGTTGGAAGCCCTTTCCGCATCTGCTCCGCCCAGAGGCTCGTCTACCCCGGCAGTCGGGCGCCGCGCAGATGTGGCCCCCGGTTGTAACTCCCCCTCTCCTTCCGAGGGGAGGGGGCTGAGCCGTGTCAGCGGCGGGGGGGAGGGGTGCGACTCCCACCGCACCCGTTCGAGCAGTCCCTCGGATGCCTTGCCTTCCAGCAGATTGAGCAGCGGCGATGGCTGGGCGGAGCGATTGTTGTACTTTTCTGCCCGTGACAGGATCAGATGGTCTCTGGCACGGCTGAGGGCGACGAAAAAGAGGCGTGATTCTTCGTCCGCTTCCACCTCTTCGCCGAGCGGCAGGGCAGGCAGAAGCGAGGGAGCGGGACGCGAGGGAAACTTACCCGCAGATAGGTTCGGCACGAAGACAACAGGAAACTCCAGACCTTTAGAGGCGTGGATGGTCAGCACACGCACCGCCTCGCCGGTCAGATCCTCTCGATCACTGCTGAGCGATACGCCCAGTCGGGCCAGCCGCCGGATATGGGAGAGAAACGCGCGGCGGGGGTCTTCGGAAGGCTCCAGCAGAAGCGGGGCGCGTTCCCGGAAGGTTCGCGCCAGTGTCAGGATAGGAACGATGGCGGCGGGATCAGAAAGGCGTCGCGCGAGACCGAACTCCCCCCAGAGGGCGGTGACAAAGAAGTCGTAGGCATCACCGGGAGCGAAGGCGAGAGAATCCGGCAGCAGAGGAAAGCGGTGGCGCGTCGGGCCATCGGGATCGACAACACGCGACAGCAGGGCGAGCAGATCACGAACATTCTGGCGGGCGAGGAGGTTGTTTTCACTGCTGTCTTCCGCGACGGGAAGCCCGCGCTCCGCTAGGAATTTTCTCATCTGACGCGCCTGCCCCCGCGTACGACAGAGAACCACCTGATCGCCAAAGCCATATCCCGCTCTCAGGAACGTCTGCATCTGACGCGCGATTCCGTCGGCCTGGGCCGCGTCATCGGGGGCGGTCGCGAAGACCGCGGAGGTCTGGGCGGTTCGGGCCGCTTTCCATGTCTCTGTCCCTTCCCCGCAGGAGACGCCGAACAGCGCGACCAGAGAGGGCAGCGAACGGTAATTGACCGCGAGATCGGACCGGGTACCCGAGGGAAAATCCTCGTTGAAGCGCGCGACGTTCGCGGGCGATGCGCCCCGGAAGGCGTAGATCGCCTGACGCAGATCGCCCACCGCCCAGAGCCCCGCGCCGTCGCGGGTAAGCAGTCGGACCAGGTGAGCGCCGGCCCGGTTGACATCCTGATACTCATCGACAAGAACATGACGCCAGCGGTTTTGCTCCGCGCGGCGCACCGACTCGTTCTCTTCCAGCAGCCGAAGCGCACGGCAGATAAGATCTGCGTAGTCCAGAGCCCCTTTTTCACGGAGCAGCGCCTCGTAGGCGGCGTAAAGGCGCGCGACATCCCGAAGCTTGTCATCGTCTGCGGACTCGGCGCGGGCCGCGAAGTCCGTGGGCGTGATCAGCGCTTCCTTGAGACGAGAGATAGAGCGAAGGACGTCCGGCAGAGGGAACGAGGGGTCATGAAGATAACGGAGCGGGCCGAGTTCTACGTGCCCGATGCGCCGTTCCAGCAGCATGAGGGCTTCTACGTCTGTCAGCAGTACCGGACGCGGCGGCAGTCCGGCTTCGCTCCAGTAGCGGCGCAGCAGATCGAGACCGAAGGCGTGAAAGGTGCTGATTGCGGCGCGGTAGCCAATTTCCCGATCCCGGCCGCCGATGCGGATGCGCATCTCGTCCGCGGCCTTTCGCGAAAAGGTAAGCGCGAGTATATTCTCCGGCCGCACTCCCTGTTCGCGTACCAGAAACAGAACCCGCTCGGTTAGAGTAAGCGTTTTACCGGTGCCAGGACCCGCTCCGACCAGAAGCGGACTTGCTTCAGACCGCGCAGCCGCTTCCTGGCTGTCATCAAGAGACGAGACCCTGACCGTAGGCGGGGCAGGCTCCTGGAAATCCTCCTCGGTTTTCGCCGCGAGGGTTTCGTTTAGCTGGGCGGCAACGACACTGAGCGAGAGGCTGAGGCGCCGAGCGATGGCTGCGGCATCCATCCCCTTTTCATAGAACAGATCGCGGGCAAGGGAGGTGGGCAGCAGAAACTCGCGGGCCCACACATTCGCCTCCGCCTCCCGGCGCTGACGCGGGCCGTAACCGACCGAGGCAAGGGCCGCGTCATCATCCAGATCGGCATCGTCGCAGCAGCAGGTGCCGCTGTCGTTATGATGGTGAAGGTGGAAATGACCGAGCTCGTGGCCGATCAGCAGGGCGGACTCATCCGGTGCGGCGTCTGCGCGGTACCAGATTGTCTTCGCTTCCGCATCCAGAACGGCGTGTGCGCCGTGCAGGAGAGAGTCATTCTTTGGGCGGGTCCGACTTCTAAGCTTAGCCGACGTTAGAGCCGCATTTAGTGCCGCGGCGGTATCATGGGGCGATCCGGAAACAGAGTCGGCGAGGCGGCGGGCTTCCCGCGCCGCGCGCCTCGCCTCACTCCAGGTGTTTGTGCCGCTTCCCGCCACAGTTCTCGCGAATTATCCCGCTTCGCCGTCGCGCAGCCAGCGACGAGACGACGCTTCCGTCGTCTCCGGTTCCGCCTGCAGAGCCTCCTCAAAGGACTCCTGCTGCCCAACGCTCGGAGCGTTATCCGAACGGAAGCTTGCCCCCGTCGCCATCTGGGGGGGCATCCGCAGATAAGAGGCGACCTCGTCCATGGTCCGATTGACCGAATCCGCCAGAGCCGCTACCAGCGAGCGGGGTACGGAATCCGGGGAGATAAGCCGCCGATGCAGTTTCCAGAACAGAGCCGAGGGCAGGTCCAGTAGGGACGCGACCGTGTCGGCATCTTTTCCCGCCGCTTCTGCCGCTGCCAGCAGACTCGTCATCGGAGCCGCTGAGAAGGTAATGACTTCGGCCCGCTTTGGCTCCGGACGGAAGGCCCGCAGAGCGGTAAGGCCGATGGCGTGGCAGCGGGACACGCTCTCAGGCAGCGCCGTCTCGCGGTCATCGCCGGCCCAGGACTGAGCCGCGAGCCGTGCCAGATCACGCGCCTGGGCCGGGTACCGAGCCGTCCATTCAGACAGGCTTGCTCCGCTTGGCGCGGACTGCGCCTGCGCAAAGGCGGTCAGCACCGCATCCGTCTCCTCATCCTGTCCCTTATAATTAACCGATGGGTTCATCGTTTTATCCGCTTCATTCCCTCTAGTTCGCCCTGCGACCATTCGTGGAGTTTTGCCTCCGCGCGCCGCAGATAATTCCGTACCGAACGCCCTGTCACCCCGAGTATCTTCGCCGCCGTCATGCGGGTGGGATCTTCGCTCTCTTCCGGAAGCCCCTCCACCCGGCAGAGATAAACGGCAAGTCGCTCCGTCTCCGTCAGCAGCGCGAGCGCTTCTTTGTGCTCCGCCAGGGTCTCCGGTCCCGGACCGCCGTCCACCAGCCTTCCAAAAGCGCTGACCTCGTCCGCGGCGCTGTCGCCATCGGCATCCTCGTGAGAGGCGTCTCCCGGTCGCAGTTCGTTATCACGCACCGCCTGCCGCTTCTCGACCAGATTCCATAACCGTCGGTCCAGGCAGACCCAGAAGCGCACTTCCCAGAACTCCGCCGCCGCCTCATGGCTGAAAAGAGCCTCCCAGAGCGCGGCGAACAGATCACGCGCACAGTCATCCGACTCTTCGGGTGTCAGTCGCCAGCGCGAAAGCTTCCGCGCCACATGTCCCGATACCCGCTCCGCCAGCCCCTCGGCGATGCGCCACGCGACTTCGGACTCGCCGCGCCGATCATACTCCCGCAGGAAGTAAACCAGAGTTTCCTCCTGCAGTCGATCCGCACTGCCGCGCTCGCCTGCCTGCATCAGCCGCAGCTGCCGACTTCGTTCGGAAAGAACGCAGAGCTGCTGGATCTGGCTGTCCACGCCCTTTTCGCGAACATAGGCCGCACCGTTGTCCTTGCGAACGCGCGTCAGAGAACGCACTTCCTGCCATTGCGCAGGCTTTGGGGATGTTAGCGGCAATAAAGTTTCCGTTGAGGCGTGATTCATGAGTACAACTGCGGGAGCCGGGGCGAACCCGGAAAGAGGATTTTGCGTCTTAATTCTGTCAGCTCATTTATTTGCCGACAATGCGCCTTATTATAACAGGTAGTCACGAACGCGACGAGAGCCCGGTTATGGTAAAGTGCCGTTGATATTACCAGGAAAGTAAGCCCCTTTATGCCTTATTCTCTGCTGGACGGAGTTCGTCGTATTTATCGGTCCCGACTTGCTGTACCGGCGTTATTACTCCCTCTTTTATTCGTCGTTGGCTGTGGCGGTGGCGGCGGTGGCGGCGACATAGACCCAAATCCTCCTCCCACAGGGACGGGTGCTCTTGTTAATCAGCCGGGCTGGAGTGTCCGTTCTCAAACACGGGCGCTTGGGCAGAAGAAGTGGACGTTTCTGGTCTACATGAACGCTGCCA
>JAZKEA010000559.1:0-4270 GCA_040387315.1 Armatimonadota bacterium
GTAGGTTGGTTTCGTGCTCGGCCGCGAACCGTTCGGCATTCCCGCCGTCGGTCATACGGAAACGAACGTCATCCTCTTGTCTGGGAGGTAGCCCCCCAGACACAGTTGGTACCCCCCCAGATAAGAGCGGAGTGTAGGAGGCAGGTTTCGCAGGGGCTTTTCGTTCCCTCCATCCGGGCTCCACCAGGTCCCGAAGTGCGTGCCAGTCGTTCCCGGTGCAGGAGTTGTGCGAGCAGCGGAAAGCGGCCGCGCCCTGGGCTGTCACGTAGAGGGCCGCGTCGGGGGCTCGATGGGCGGGATTGAACGGACAGTCGAGCTGCCACTTCTCGCCACCCTGGTAGGGCCTTGGGCCGTCGGCGACCGAGATATGGTTTCGCTGTATCCAGCCCTCCATATCGAACGGGCCGTTGTCTCGGCTGCCATTGAAGGAACCGGAGGGACGTGCCTGTCGTGGCTCGGGCTTTGGCGCGAGATTTGCGATTACCTGCAGCTGGTCGAGAGTGACAGCCTTGGTCCGGTTCGGTTTGCGGTGCATGGTCGCCAGGCGGTGCGGACGATCCGGCAGCGCATCTCCCTTTGCCTTCAGCGTGCCGTAGAGCGTACAGATCCGCGCCGGGTTGAACGTCTTCTGATCGACCTCGACAAGCGCGCCGCTGAACAGGAAGCCGAGGCCGCCCAGGACCTCCTGCAGCAGCGTCGTCGATTCCGGCGTGTTGGGCAGTTCAATCGGCACGAGAAGGTGCGCGCCGTTCCCGCTCGATGCCGCCACCACCTCCGGCCAGCTCATCGTATCCGTCAGATAGTTGAGGCAGGTCCTTGCGGCATTCAGAGCCGCCTGGTGCTCTGCCTCACTCGACGAGATACCCGCCGGACGCTTCGGATCGAAGTCGACGAGGAGCCAGCGGAGCGTCTTTATGTCCAGATCGGACGTCGTGTGTTTGGCAAACTCGATGGTCCGATTCGCCGCGCGGGCGAGCAGCTCGGGCTGGACCGGATTCAGGGTGATGTAGACACTGTCGGCATTGCCGCTCCACTTCTGAGCAGCATCGGCGAGCTTGTTCCAATCGTCAAAGTAGCCGGAGACAGTGTGCTTGCGCGTGTTCAGAACGCGCAGCTCGACAACGTCACCGGGCAGGAAGAGAGTCTCGCAGGTTTCCAGTACCGCCTCACGGTCGAACTTTTGAGGCGGGGTATTGCTTACCGTCACTAGTGTCCTTTCTCGCGCGCATCCGCCTCGGATGCCTGAACGATTCGGAGTCCCTGTATTGCGTCGTGAATCCAGACGGGCCAGGCGCCGGGCGTGTCCTCGCTGCAGAGCGTCCAGCACTCCTCGCCAGCGGCGATCTCCGCTTCCCGGTCATCGTCTGTCGAGGGACCGAAGACGACCCAGCCCGGCTCGATGCCGCACCAGAGAACGGTCTCAACCTCCTCTTCGAAGGCAGCGTTCGCCGTGGCTTTCGTGGGAAAGAGCAGTCGGGAAATCACTTCGACCTCGCCGGAGAAGGACATCGGTTCCGCAAAGGTATCGTTGAAGTGCTCTATCTCCGCCTCGGTCCGCGAGACCTGGACGTTGATGCGCGCCTGAAGGCTGATCAGCATCTCGTCAACGCGGGCAAGTCCCTCCTCTCCCGCAAACGAATGGAAGATCCGCCGCAGGTCGTTGATGGCGGCGTCGGTGTCCTTCTGCTGAACGTTCTGGCCGAAGCGGATCTTGACCACACAATCAAGCTCCACGTCGCTCGGGCTTTCCCCATAGTTGACGGCGCTCCGCAGGCGGATCTCGCCGTTTTCATCGCCCGATGGCTGAAGGGTGGTTTTCTCGGCGCAGTTATCGAAATTGATGGGAGCTCTGTTAAGCAGCGGCATGAAGGGCCTCCTCGGCATGGTCGATGGCGATGTCATCTTGTGACAAGACGACAACGGGGTAGCGACGGATCGGATTCTTCGACGGCAGGGGCTTGGCGTGCGGGTCGCGAGACCGGTAGCCCCGCTTGGCGATCCAGGCCGCGAAGTCAATCGCGGCCTGCCCGTTCACCCGGTAGTAGTACACGCGCGTGCCCTGGCGTCCGACCAGCAGGTACCGCCCCGTCCGCAGCGCCGCTATGGCGGAATGGAGGGCGAGATTGTTCGCTACCTTCACCGCGGGCAGCTTGATCCCAGCCTCGGCGACGGAATGAACGACACCCTTCGCGCCGACGGTCTCCGTGATGCAGGAGGCATAGCCCTGCGCCCGCAGAAACCGGAAGGCGTCGGCCTGGAGGTCGGTCATGCCGGTCGGTTCCGGTGCAAGCGGCGATTCAACGATGCGCGAGCTGCGCGTCGGTAGTGCGGACATTAAAGGACCTCCCGGTAATTGCAGGGTGGGGTTCCGACACCGTTCGCGCCGGAACCGGAAGTATGCGACCAGCACTCCACGACGCCGCGCCAGCGACCGCTGGTGCTGCCGCCGACCTGGTAGTACTGGTGCGTGATGACATCGCCGCAGCAGGCACACATGCCCTTCAGCTGGTCCGGGAAAGGCCGGATCACGGTCTTTCGGGCATGGCGACGTTTCAGCTCGACGACGTGCCAGCACTCCGCCGAGGCGCGGCAGGAGCAGTGAACGACGAGCGAACCGTCAGGAGCAAAGCGGACGGTCAGCGTGTGGGACTGGTTGGACCGGGGCGAGAGCAGCGAGAAGACGCCAGGTCGAAGCGTCGTGATCCGGGTGCGTGCGCCAAGCTCGGTCGCGGTCTGCTCAATCGTCTGGGTGGGCTTTGCGGTTCGGCGTGTGCGGACCGCCGCCGTTGCTGTGGGGCGTTCGAGGGTCTTAGGCACGGGACGCCCCCTTTCGGCCAGGGCCCTGCATATAGATGTTGGAAGCGAGAAGGAACCCACAGGCCCAGCAGATCGCGCCGTCTTCGTGGTCGAAGACTCGCTCGGTCTGGTAGATCTGGCTGTATTCCGCGGCTTTCCGAGCGGTAGCCTCAGACGTTCGAATAAGAACCGTCACGCGCCAGTAGTTCGTGTCCGCGCTTCTCCAGCCCAGATCGCAGATAAATCGAAATCGGCCCGACTCCCCTTTGTGGGTGCAGGAATCCACCTCGACGAAACCGATGGTGTCGCCACATGTCCGCCGGGAAGTCGGCGGATTTGTGGGGTAGGTTGGAGCGAAAAAGTTATCTTTCATTAACAACCTCGCTTCCCGCTTCCGCGATCCAGTCAATCGCAGCGAGCTTGTCGGTGGGCTTCGGGTTGCTATAGCCGAACTTTGCCAGGATCTCGCGGCCCAGGTGCGCCTCGACCGTGAGCCGGATCAGGTCCGGAATCGGCAGCTTCTCCAGGGCGTCCCAGAGCGAGGGCCGTCCCGCGTATCCCCCATCGACCCGCTTATCCCAGAGCGTGAAGTCGATCTCGATCCCCAGCCGCTTGGCCGCAGGCTCGACCGCCGTTTTCCCCGCTGAACGAAGAGAGTCCCAGACGGCAACGACCACCTGGCGATGGACTGCCGGGGAGACGTAGAAATCGACGATCAGGGGATTTAGCTCCAGCACTTCCTGCGCGGCCTTCTCGCGCTCGGCGAAGGCAGTCCGGGCGGCTTTCTTGTTGCTGCGCGTGTCGGCGCTCTGCAGCTTCTCGAACCGGGCCGGGTTGGAGCAGATCGGAACGACCTTTGGCGCTTCCCCTTTGTAGTTCCGGATAGCAGCGGCCCGGCAAGGGCAGCCTTCGGTACAGCCTGCAGGCAGGGAAGACTTATACGACAGGTCGGTATAGCTTCCGCTCCTCAGCGAGTCGATCATCGGAAGGTGTTTGATCGCAGCGACCTTCTTTGCCGTTTCCGGTTCGCCGTTTGAGGCGGGGATCTCGCCGAACGCGGCGGCTTCCTCGATCTCGGCGGCGGCTCGTGTCGTTGCCTCCTGAGCCGCTCGCAGCGCCTCCTGCTGGGCCAGGGTCGCCTCTCGTTCCAGCTGCTCAAAGTGCTCGGGCTTCAGGCAGTATCCGTAGTCCGTGTAGTTCCCTGACCGGTAGGCGCTGAACGGGCACTTTTTGCAGACAGAGGTGTCGAAGTTGGCGGAAGAGGCATAGAATCGCTTGATCACCCCCCGATTTCCCAGCTCGTACTCAAACGGGATGTTCTTACCGTCAAGGTCGGCGGCGGGTGTTTTGTTACCGACGGCTCTTTCCGCGATGATGGAGCAGACCACCGGGAAGTCGGCAAAGCGCACCAGGCGCTCACCATGGGACGGCGTCAGCTTCCCCTCTTTAATGAGGCTCTGGACATCGGCAGGCA
>JAZKEA010000560.1:0-10271 GCA_040387315.1 Armatimonadota bacterium
CCGCGCGCAGCGCCACGACCGCGCACTTTGCGGTGCGGGAAACCGCAAACTCGCGACCCCATGTCACGCTGCTGCGCGCCAATCCGCCGCGCAACGGTACCGGGGTTTCGGTTACGGTGGACTGCGACTGCGAGATTTTCGAGAAGGGGGACGTCTGCCCCCACATCGTTGCCGCGACTCTCACCATGCGAGCGACCCTGGGTGTCTCCGTATCCGCCGGTGCCACACCACCCCGGCCCGATTGGGAGGCCGCCGTTTCGGAAGTTCTGCGTGGTCTTTCCGCGGAATCCAACAGCCGCCGCGCCGTAAGCTCGGTGGCTGCGACGCCGCGCACGCTGTTGTTTTTCAGCCTTCAGGAAAGAACGTCGGGACGCTGGGGAATCTACCTGTACAGCCTAGCGGCGAGCCGCATCCCTGCAGACGCTTTCGGTCCGGAGGGACTTGCCCCCGATGGCGAGGCTATCGCTCGCGCAATCAAAGCGGACAAGCTCTCCAGCAGTGCGACCGCGGTGCGCACCTTCGACGGGGCTCGATTTCCTCATGCGACACCCAGCGAAAGTCAGGCAGCGCGGGCAATTCTTCAGGCGCAGCAGTATGGCTACTACTCGTACCACACGCCCACGGGTCAGTATGAGCAGATACTTCCGCTCCTGGTCGGAAGCGTCCTGGTCTACCGGGGCACTGAGCTGAGCCCCCTGCGTCAACGACTGGAGATCCTTCCGGAGGGAACCGTCCGGGCAGCCCTTTCCCTGAAGGATGAGAACAGCGACCTGCGCCTGCAGCCGATACTGCTCCGTTCCTCCGAGTCAGATGACGCCCCCGTTGAAACGCCGCTGGACTCCAAAAATGACCAGTTTATTTTCAAAGACCCGCCGCATCTGCTGACGGGAAAAGGTTTGCTGGTACCGCTCAACGGCGTACCGACCGCCTTTCGCACCCTGACAGACCGGCGCGGCGACAGCGGTCGCGAAATCATTGTTCCTGCCGAGGCCCGAGAAAAGTTCTTCGAACAGTACCTCCTGCCCCTTGCCGAACGGCTGCCGATTACGGGCGATGCCATTGTCTGGGAGGAAGATACGTCGGTTGTTCCTGTCCCGCGCCTTTATCTGACCGAAAGCGATGGAAATCTTCGCGTCCAGCTGCGCTTCGCGTATGGCGATATCGAGGTTCCTTACGATTCTTCTCTTCCTGTGGCGACCGTTCAGCGAGGGACATCGGGGCCGGGTGCGCTGCGGCGTATCCGCCGCGACTCCGATGCCGAGCACGCCCGCTTTACCGCCATCGGGGTGGGCGGGGCCTTCGGCCTGAAGCGAGACGATCAGCCGGGGACCTTCGTTCTGCGTGCCCGTGTCAATGCCGTGGATTTCCTGCTGCACCATGCGCCTCGTCTGGTGGCAGAGGGCTGCGAGCTGTACGGCGAGGAGAATCTAAGCGGCGTCAAGGTCAACCGAAGCCGTCCCACGCTGTCGCTCGGCGTCTCGTCGGGAATTGACTGGTTCGATGTCGATGCGGTTCTCAAATTCGGGGATGTCGAGGCGGCGCTGAGCGATGTCAAAAAAGCGATCCAGCGCCGGGAGCGCTATGTCAAGCTGGCGGACGGCTCTATCGGCGTGATCCCGCCGGAGTGGATCGAGCGGTTCCGGTTCCTGTTCGCTCTGGGTCAGGAGACCGAGAATGGCCTGCGTCTTTCGGCAACACAGGCGCTGCTGCTGGATCAGGCGATCTCCGACGCGGACGGTGACATTCGAGCGGATGCCGAGTTCGCCGCCCGCCGGGAGCAGCTGCGTGGCTTCGAGAAGATCGACCCCGTTCCCCTGCCGAAGATCGGCCTGGAAGCGCATTTGTATCCCTACCAGAAAGGAGGCTATGACTGGCTGCACTTCCTGCACGAATATAACTTCGGCGGCTGTCTCGCCGACGAAATGGGGCTCGGCAAGACCCTGCAGGCGCTCGCGTTTCTGCTGTCGCTGAAACAGAGCAGCAATCTCCAGACAGGACCATCCATCATCGTCGTTCCCCGGTCGCTGCTGTTCAACTGGGAGCGAGAGGCCAAACGCTTTACGCCGGATCTTCGCATTCATATTCACGCCGACGGCGACAGGCGGCGAGATGCCGCCACGCTGACCAAGGACTGCGATATTCTCCTGACGACCTACGGCATCCTTCTCCGGGATATCGAGACGCTGCGCGGTATCCGTTTCCATTATGCCATTCTTGATGAGGCGCAGGCGATCAAGAACCCGCTCTCGCAGACGGCGCGTGCGGCACGCCTGCTCTCCTCGGATCATCGCCTTACACTGACGGGAACCCCGGTCGAAAACGGGACCCTGGAGATGTGGTCGCAGTTCGCCTTCCTGAACCCCGGCCTTCTAGGGAGCATGGAAAAATTCAAGGAGGAGTTCGCCGGGGCCATTGAGCGGCATCAGGATGAGGTCGCTGCCCAAACACTGCGTCGCCTGACAGGCCCGTTCCTGCTCCGTCGCACCAAGGATCAGGTGGCGAAGGATCTTCCGCCGCGCACCGAAAATCTTGTCTACTCCGAGATGGAACCTGCTCAGCGTAAGCTCTACAATCAGCTGCGCGATCAGTACCGGGCGCAGCTCCTGGGGATGCTGGAGGAGGGACCGGACAAGAGTGCTGCTGGGGGTACGCAGATGAAAATCCTCGAAGGACTGCTCCGTCTGCGTCAGGTCTGCTGCCACCCGAAACTGGTGGATCCGGAATTCGAAGGGGGGTCCGCGAAGTTTACTGCTCTCCTGGAGACGCTGGAGACACTTCAGGCCGAGGGTCACAAGGCGCTGATCTTCTCTCAGTTCACAAAAATGCTCGCCCTGCTAAAAACGGAACTGGATAAACGCGAGATTCCTTACCTGTATCTGGACGGCAAGACGAGGGACCGTCAGGGGCCCGTAGACCAGTTCCAGAGCGATACTTCCGTCCCGTTCTTTTTGATCAGCCTGAAGGCAGGCGGCGTGGGTCTGAACCTGACCGCCGCCGATTACGTGATACACATCGATCCCTGGTGGAACCCGGCTGTCGAGCGTCAGGCAACCGACCGCGCGCACCGCATCGGGCAGGACAAGCCCGTTTTCGTGTACAAGTTTGTCGCCAAGGATTCGGTTGAGGAAAAGATTCTTGCTCTTCAGGAGCGAAAGCGTAACCTGGTCGATCAGCTCATCTCCGCCGAAGGCGGACTGTTCAAATCGCTCACGCGAAACGACATAGACGCGCTGTTCTCCTGACACCGACAGATGAAGAAAAAAGAGCACAGCGAGACAGCCAGGATTATCATGGAGCGTTCGTGGCTCCATCCAACCGAATGGCTGACTCCGCTTCTCGTTGTGTGCAGCGGCATGCTCCTCCTGCTGGTCTTCAGTCTTATGAAAAGGCCACTTCTGCCGGTATTGCAGGTGACCGCTGGCATGCTGATCATCGAGCGCGTGGCATGGGCTGTGCACCGTGCCTGGTGGCGGAGCAGGCATACACTACGAGACAGACAGTAAAGCCGAAGAGCGAGCGGAGCAATGTCCGCTCGCTCTCTGAGCTATCGGTTCACCAGCGTCCGAGGCCAGCCGGGCACGGGCGATGTACGGGCAATAGCCGCCGGGACGGCGGGCTTCCAAAGTTCTGCCCCCTGCGCTACATAATCTCGCAGGGCTGAGTCAAGGGACGGCAGAAGAGGTGCGCTGCGTTCGCTCGCCAGCACTGCCCACCGCAGACCACCACTCGAACGAGAAATTATCTCGTTTGTGGGAACCGGGTGCAGCAATCGGCCTATCGATTTCAGTCCTGCCATCTCCGCGGCACGACGGATGATCGCCGCCCGGCTCAGGGGGGCGGGATGCTCCCCCGATGCGGTCATCTCCCCCTGGCCGAGGTGCCAGATCCCGGTCGCGCCCTCTACCAGCAGATCAAGGACACGGTCTGCGAAATCGGGCAGGTACGCCGGTGTCAGGTACTCATCCGATGCGGCATAAACAACGTTCCCCTGCGCCAGCGACCACAGCGCCTGTGTCAGGAAGTTTCCCGTATCCCAGGGGCCGAACAGGGCAGATGAGCGTATGATGAGTGCTTCGGGCATCTCCCGACGAACGACCCGCTCCATCTCTACCTTGCTTCGAGCATAAACCCCCAGCGGACTGACGGCGTCACTCTCTACATAGGATAAAGGGGCTTTTCGACCGTCGAAGACCATCGCCGACGAGAATGTCATGAACGGCAGGTCACGCGCCGCGCAGGCACGCGCCAGTACCGCCGGCCCTTTGACGTTGGCGCGGAAGCACTGGAATATCTCGGCTTCAGCAGCAGCGACGCTGACATAGCCCGCTGCATTCACAACGGCCCAGGGATGATACCGCTCCAGCGCCCGCTCGACCGCCTGCGGATCGGCAATATCACAATCGGCGCGGCCACCAAGCGCCACGAACGGCAGATCGCGGGCACTGCAGGCGCGGACTAATGCCACACCCAGTGCCCCGTTAGAACCGATAATTAATAGAGGCGGCAACATCGCCGTACTCCTTGTCTTTTTTATTACCAATGCAATCTCCCCTAATGCCCCGCCCGAAACACAGGCGCGGGCCACAAATCCAGGAGGACAGTTTCGGCGTCTCTCCCACAGTTATGTTCCCGGTTCCGAAAGTTCCCAACGCCGGGAAATCCCGTACCTGACATCTTCTAAAACAGCTGTTTGACATTTAAATAACGTGCAAGGCAGCTTAAAGGTTCCCTATAATGAGAAGATGAAGACCGCCTGAGCATCTCGCCAGGGACGCGAACAGCATTCATTGGGAGGATACCTTTCATGAAATTGAACCACCTGAATCTCACGGTCACGGATGTGCCCGAAACCCACAAGTTCCTCGAAACGTATTTTGGACTCAAAGGCGGGGGAGGAAACAACAACATCGCCTTTCTCTCCGACGATAACGGCATGGTGCTCACGCTGACCAGCATGAAGGTCGGGCGAGAGACTGAGGTAAAATATCCCGTCACCTTTCACGTTGGCTTCATCCAGGAGAGTGAAGAGAGGGTAAACGAGATTAACAGGCGGGTGAAGGAAGACGGGTTTGATGTGCCCGCACCCAGCAGGCAGCATGGGTCCTGGACCTTTTACTTTCTCGCCCCCGGCGGATTTACAATCGAGGTCCTAGCTTAACAGGCCTTTTTCGGTACAATGATGCCTCTGAGGTTCGACAGCATGCAAACACAGATAGTCACTAGGTTTATTGGGCTGAGTGCCATGAGAGCAGAGTTGGCGTTCCTTGTTCAGCATCTTCAGCAAGTAGGCTACGAATATTGTGAAGTCCTGTTCGGCTTTGCCTGGGGTAATGATTACTATCCAACCAGCAAGTGGGATTATGTCCGCTTTCCCGTGGCGGGACTGACCGGAGAAGTCGAGAGAGTTGATGCGGCAGGAATGGGATGTCTCGGTGCGGACGACCTTTTTGTCTTACTGCCGGATTCCGGCGTCAAGTTTTGCTTCTGCCATGAGAACGACCTCCATCTGTCCTCTATCTCAACAGATGGAGTCCACGCATTTTTCTTTCGCCGATGGCTGGAAATGGGCTTCGTCCCCTCGGAGTGGGAGATGACAGAGGAGGGCAAGCGAAGCCGACTGCTCGACGGAACCAATTCAGAGTGTTCGCAGGCTGGATAGCATTGATACAGCCAGGCTGAATGCCAGGTTCACTATAGAGACGGCGATGGAGACACGCTGCAGACGGAGATGGTCGAGGGATTTATCTTCGCGCTCCGAGTTCGCTAATCGTGGCGCATAAACGCTTGAACGCAGACGACACGACGACAGTGGTAAAGACCAAGCCGCCCACCCAGATGCCCGCCGCCCACCCAGATGCCCGCCGCCAGCACATGAACGTGATGCAGTTAGAGGAACCAGTTCATAGTTAACCTTATCTCTCAGCCAGGGCGGGGTCTGCCGTTCAGACTGAGCACTATACCACGCCGCCGCCGATGCACACTGAGATAACTGAACCGCTCCGAGGTGCTTTCAACGGCACGTTCGCTGCCTTTAGGAATCAGCAGAGCTACACCGGATTGTATCTTGTGACTCTGACCGTTCACCGTCACTACGCCGGTACCTTCGACCCCAATCACGAAGACATCCACCTCGGTGTTTAAGTGCGCCTCGATGCACCTGCCGCCCTTCCATGACAATAGGGTCATGTCAAGATCCTCGCATTCATGCGCCCACTGAGGCCCGGAATGTTCGGTGGCACGGCAGGCTTCGAGCAGATTTACCCACACCGGCTGCGGCGCGGCAGGTTGGGATTCCGCTTCAGACATAAAAGAGTTCCTCAGACGTTATTGATTGATAGAGTTATAGCAGATGCCCCAGCAGTTCCGGTCCGAAGACTTCACGGTGCAGGCGCGCGAACGGGACCCCTGCATCTATCAGACTGCGCCACTGCGTCTCCATAAATCCAAGCGGGCCACAAATATACACGTCCACGTCGGCATACGACCAGGCAGGAAGTCGTTCAATCTCCATAAAGCCTGCGTAAATGGCCCGGTCATCCACGGCCCCGTCGGCACGCTCATAGAACGTGGCCACCTTGAGGTTGGGCATCACCGCCTGAGCAGACTCAACATCCGCTCGGTGTGCGTAGGTGCTTGGATTGCGTGTCGCGTGTCCAAAGATAACCGCCCGCTTTGGATTAAGCTGCCGAATATGATTCAGCGCCGAGATCATCGGCGTGATACCAATGCCCGCGGAAAGCAGGACAATCGGATCAACGCCCTCGGTCTTGGGCGCAAAATCGCCCGACGGCGGAGTGGCAAGGATAGTGTCGGATTCCCGAAGGTTATCGTGCAGCCAGTTCGAGACACGACCTGCGGGTGTTTCCTTCCCTGCAGGTTCCCGCTTGACCGATATACGAAGCTGTTTCTGGCACGGGGCATCCGACAGGCTGTATTGCCGCAGCTGTCTCTGACCATCGGGAAGATCGACAGCGACCGTAATGTACTGACCGGGCTTGAAATTCCAGACGGGATGACCATCACTGGATTCGAGCCTGAAGGAAATAACGAGATCCGTCTGCGCCTTAACCTCTGTCACGGTCAGGCTCGTTAAAGCGCCGGGCTGTGTCCGGCGCTCGGCGTACAGCTTTTTCTCGGCATCGATCAGCGTATCCGCCAGAAGGCCATACGCTTCCGCCCAGGCATCGATAAGTTCAGGAGTCGCGGCATCTCCCAGAGTCTGCTTGATAGCCCCCAGAAGGTGGCGGCCAACGATGGGATAGTGCTCCGCCGTAATACCCACCGAGGCATGCTTGTGCGCGATGCGACTGATAACAGGGGCCAGAGCATCAGGGTTCTCGAAGTTGACGGCATAGGCAAAAACCGCGGAGGCCAGCGACTGCTGCTGCGCACCATTGGCCTGATTTCCCATATTGAAAAGATGGGTGAATTCCGGAAACTCCGCGAACATATTGCTGTAAAACGTGCGCGTTATCGTGACTCCGTGCTCACGCAGGACAGGCACACTGGCTTCAATGTAGGGACGAGACTTCTGCGACAACATAAACGTGAACGACTTTCTTTCCGAACGCGATCAGATAAGCTTGGCAATTTCGCTTTCCCACAATGGAATAGCGCCTCTCTGAGCATAGCTTCTCTGTCTGTCGAAGTCATCCACTAAATGGCGGGTTGTGGCCCCTTCCCGATCACCTGCTAACCAACGAGAATGTCTGATAGTTCCCGCAGAGATTTAACCTCGAAATCAGGCGGGCACTTTTCGAAGCGATGCGGGGGATCGTGCGGCCATTGGATTCCGATGGTGGCATGGACCCCTGCCGCCCGTCCTGACGCGATATCTGCCCAGAGATCGCCTGCCATTGTGACACTGGCGGGTGCGACACCAAGATGGCTGCAGGCGAGCAAAATCGGCGTGGGATCCGGCTTGAACTCCATCGTGTCTTCGCGGGCGATTAAAACGTCGTGCGGCAGGTCCATACGGGCCAGCAGATCCTCGGACACGCGGCGGCAGTTGCGCGTAATAATCCCGATCTTTACCCCGCGCTCCCTTTTCAGGTGGTAAAGCAGATCGGAGGCGCCCTCAAGCCGCTCCGGGTGTCTGCACCCTTCCGCCTCCATCGCCTCAAGGATAGCGTATGCCTCCTGACGCGCTTTTTCTCCCTGATCGGCCCCTAACGTCCGCGCCGTCATGGCGACAATCTCCAGAATATCGTCTATCTGCGCCGTTTCCTGCTCCGTACCCCATTTACGGGAGAACGCCTGCATTTCGCGCCGCATCGCGGGAAAATCAATAAAGGTACGAACCAGGGTACCGTCAAGATCAAACAGCGCGGCAGTCAACCCAGGGTTATTTATATTAGAGAAAAACGGGATATTCATAGCAGGACTAACAGCGCTTTTCTATACCCGGTTTCAGATTTTGCGAACTTTTCGATCCCACCGGTTTGTACGACTGAATAGGAGAATAAAGACTATATGCGACATCTTTCTCGCGGACAAGCGCTTGGTGCGCTTACTCTGTCTTCAATGATTATTTTGTCGGTAGGAGGCATCGCCACAACTGCATACGCCCAAGCAGCGGAGCAGCCGACAAAAACCGGGGCCATGGTACCCACGGTGGGAAAAACACCCGGTGTCGGTGATACGGCGGCGGATTTCACCCTGGAATCGCTGGCAGGCGACAAGGTAAAACTCTCGTCAGAAACAAGCAAGGGACCTGTTGTCCTGGTCGTTCTGCGCGGCTTCCCCGGCTATCAATGCCCCCTCTGCACCGTTCAGGTGGGACGCCTGATCAGCGATGCACCCCGCTTTGCGGCGGCGAAAGCGAAGGTTATCCTTGTCTATCCCGGTCCCGCGGAGAGCCTGAAAATGCGTGCGGATGAGTTCGTCAAGGGGAAAATGCTGCCGAAGAACTTTACCGTGCTGCTGGACCTGGACTATAAATTTACGAATCAATACGGGCTTCGTTGGGAGGCGCCAAACGAAACCGCCTACCCGTCCACGTTTGTCATGGGTCCCACGCGCAAGGTGACATTCGCCAAAGTCAGCCGGTCCCATGGGGACAGGGCGAACAATGCCGACATTATCAAGGCGCTTCCTACCCCCAAGACCGGAACCGGATCAAAAATGTCGCCGTCTTAAAGCGCCTGAATTCTGATCCAGACATTGCTTTAAGACGGCGCAGCCAGACATTGGTTAGTCTGGGTTAGTTGTAGGAGGCGTGGTAGTACCGCTCGTCCTCCGGAAGTTCCGGAATCAGATGGGAAAATCCGTTGGCTTCAGCCCACTGCACGGTCTCCTCCCAGCGGTGCTTCCGCGCCACATCCGACGCATTAGGTGGAAGTAGGTGGGGCGGCTCGGTGATCTCAACCGCTGTATCACCGTCACCGGTAGCCGCAGCCGCCACCGTGGTGCTGCGGCTGTCTTTGTAGGCGTGATGCAGCGCATCGTAGATACTGCTCCAGCGCCATCCCTGGGGGCAAATATACTCTTCCTCGTCCATGAACTGACTCCTTCTTCGGTGTCACTCCTAGTCACTGGCAGGGCAAACGCCTGCCTCTACGACCCGAGACGCGGTGCTTCCGCAAGTACGGAAAGCAGTGTATCGATCTCCTGCGGGGTATTGTAATGGGCGCAGCCGATACGACATGCCCCACCACTCGCTTCCAGTCCTAACCGTTCCATGAGCCTCAGAGCGTAGTAGTTCCCACTCCAGGCGCATATATTCGCCTTCAGGCTCAGGTACTCACAGGTGGCACGCGGAGAAAGCCGTGACCACGTAAAGGCGACCGTCGGGACACGCTCATCCAGACGCGTCGTCTCTTTAACGCCGTAAACCGTAATGTCCTCGATCCGGGCAAGACCCGTCAGCAGACGCTCCGACAGCGACGCTTCATACCGCTTGATGGCTCCCATTCCTGCCTTCAGGGCGGCGCGTGGCGGTGTGTCCCCCGCCGCCATGTACTCCAAGACGCGGGGCTCGTCCCAAAGTTCACCGACTGTCGCCAGATAACGAACCGCGGCTGCCACTCCCGCAAGACCCTCGTGATTGAGGGTCCCGGTCTCCCAGCGGTAAGGAATCGCGTTCTTGGAGGGCCGAACCTTGTGCGGGGTTAGCGCCTCCAGATGCTCCCGCTTGCCATACAGAATGCCGACGTGCGGACCAAAGAATTTGTACGCGGAACAGGCAAGAAAATCACAGTCCAGGGCCGTGACATCTACGGGACCATGGGGAACGTACTGGACCGCATCCACAAAAACCAGTGCCCCGGCCT
>JAZKEA010000561.1:0-3295 GCA_040387315.1 Armatimonadota bacterium
GTTGGCGCGGGCTGTCGGGGGCAGATGCGGTCGGTATTTCCGGTGCCCAGGCCCGAAGCCGTTCGCCGAAGATGGGTGTCTGATTCAATGCTGAACTGCTCTGTTCCATTCCGAACCTCGTTTCTTTCGTGCGCGCTGTGTCCCTCTGATGCGAAATTGTAGCACAAAGTGTGCGACGAATTGCGTAATGCGGGCCAGCGAATCGGCACGGCTTGTTGGAGAAGACTGTAAAAACCGCTTGACAGCGCCGGGAACCCGATATACGATTGGTAAAGTTCTTGCGTAAAGTTCTTGAGTAAAGTTCTTGAGTAAACGGCGGGAACTATTTTTCGAGGCGGGGGAGCAGGCGCGATGCAGCGTTTCAGGAAAGCAACGATCAGCGATGTGGCCGAAAAGGCCGGGGTCTCCATCACAACCGTCTCCCGGTTCGTGAGTGGTCGCGAGAATGTCTGCTCCACGGAAACCGCCAAGCGCATCCGCACCGCGATCAGCGATCTGCATTACACCCCCAGCTCCATGGTGAGCAGCACGGTGGGACGGGCGACCCGGACCCTGGGCGTCTGTATGTACAGCCACCTGGACGTCAATGTGTCCTACGGGGGCTTTTTCTTCGAAGGACTTTGGCGCGGTGTTCTCGCCGAGGCATCGGAAACAAATTACGCGCTCCTGCACTATCCGGGGGCCGTACACGGCAGCACCAGCACCGACCCTTTTCTTGATGGACGCGTCGATGGGCTGCTCTACCACCCGCCAGGCTCGCTTCGGTCCCCCGATGCCCCGCCCGACAATCGCCCGGCCCGCCTCGCCGCGGCGGGAATGCCGACCGTCGTTCTGACTCGCTCCCTGAACCTGCCCGACGCCTGCGGAGCCGCCTATGCGGACGAGTCCGGAACCGTTGATCTCGCGCTGTCGCACCTGTGGGAGCGCGGGCACCGGCGTATTGCCCACGTCGCGGGCCCGACCGGCCTGGGAAGCGATATCGCGATAGGGCGTCTTAATGCGTACCGTGCCTGGATGCGTGAACGTGGTGTCTACGATCCGGCCCTCGAAGGGCAGATGCCCGGCTGGCGCGCGGACGGACATGTGGCGGAGATCGTCGCTGCATGGCATTCCTCCGCGCTGCGCCCGACCGCCGTATTCGCCGCGAATGATGCCCTGGCGCTCGCCGTCATCGCAGCCGCCCGCGATCTGGGATGGGATGTCCCCGGCGAACTATCCGTGGTCGGGGTGGATAACACACAGGGAGCCGCCGCCGTGGGTCTGACCAGTGTCGAGCCCCCCATGGAGGAGGTCGGTCGCGCCGCCGTTCGCGCTCTGCTCAGCCTGGTCCAGGGGGCGCCGGTCGCCCCGACCCGTATCGCCGTACCCGTCACCCGAATCGTATTCCGCGATAGTGTGGGTTCATCCTAGAAAATCGACGTCGCCGCTGATGCGGCAAGAAAGGTATTCGAACAATGTCGTCAAAACTTCACCTGTCAAACCATAAAGCAGGCTTTACGCTGATCGAACTGCTCGTTGTTATCGCAATTATCGCGATTCTGGCAGCGATATTATTTCCCGTCTTTGCCCAGGCGCGGGGTAAGGCTAGGCAGGCCGCCTGCCAGTCGAACATGAAACAGATCGGTCTCGGCATAACGATGTATGCACAGGACTACGATGAGACCCTTCCCATGGCCTCCTCCTACGGCACCTTCAACACGCAGGTTCCGCAGCAGATCGCCAGCTATGTGCAGAGAGTCAACGGGTTCTCCGGGAACACGGACGGAATCTGGCGCTGTCCCTCCGACGATGTACGGCCCACCAGCAACGGCGCGGCCACTCCGGACAATCACGTCCATCAGACGTACACACCGACCATCTGTACGCCCGCCCGCCGTCCCTCTACCGGTGGTGAAGTGACGGCGGTAACGGCGCTCTGGGATGATGTTCCCGTCACCGACGGCAGCACCTGGGCCTTCGTCGGCAAGCCGATTGCCGGGGTTTCCGACCCGGCGGGAACGCTGATGATGGTGGAGACCTCCCATCCGGAGAGCCGACTGGGGGCGAACTTCCTGGGCACCAAACGGCCCTACCAGGCGGCGAGCGGCAACTACTATGCCCAGAACCAGACCGACCTGAACGGCACGACCTGGATGCCGGGAACGGGCGGCTGGCACAACGGCGGCTGGAACTATGTCTACGCGGATGGGCATGTAAAATTTTCCAAACCGGAGGCGACGGTCGGCAGGGGAGTGGGTGGCAATGGCAGGGACGCGAACGGCGGAACCTGCGCCTGGGCCAGTCCGTGCGGGGGATGGACCCTGGACCCCAACGACTGACGTTTCCTGAACCTTTGCTGTTCCCGGCTGTGCGGCGGGCAGACTGCCCGCCGCACAGCCTCCGAAAGAGACAATATGCCGTTTTTTCGTTGCTGTACTTTCTCGCCGCTGGGCGTGTCGCTCGCCGTCGCCGCGCTTTTCGCGGCCCATCCCGCTCTCGCCTCGCAGCCCCCCGCACCCGCCCCGACGCCCGCCACGGTGACCGTCAATACCGGGGCGCTGCGTCAGCCCATCTACGGCTTCGGCGGCTCGCAGACCTACGCGGGCGAGTCCCTCGCTGATTTCCCGAAGCAGGAGGCCGTCTACAAAGCGCTGTTTCAGGATCTGAAGATCGACATCTACCGCCTGCGCAACTACCACGACTACCCCGGTCAGCAGGCGAAGTTCGAGCGTGTCACCCGAGACTTCGCCCAGGGTGCGCTCAAGTGGGGGAGCGATCCCGGAACACGCGGCGGTAAGCCGCCCGTCCGCCTGATGTTCACGTCGTGGTCCCCGCCGCCCGCGCTGAAGAGCAATAACAGCATCTCGGGCCGCTCGGACGGCACCGATAAAGGGCAGCCGTCGGGAACGCTGAAGCGGGACGCGGGGGGAAAGTATGTCTACGGCGCGTTCGCGGACTGGTGGCTCCAAAGCCTCCAGAAGTTCAAGGCGCTGTCGGGGGTCTATCCCACCTATATCGCGCTGCAGAATGAGCTGGACTTCGCGGCGACCTACGACGGCTGCGTCTTCCTGCCGACTGAGGGAACCACGGCGGCGGGTATCCCGCTCGCGGGCTACGACACCGCCCTGACGACCGTTTCCCGTCGCCTCACCGCCGCCCTCGGAACTCAGTCGCCGAAGATAGTCGGGCCGGAGACCTTCTCGCTGAGGACGAGCCCGAACGACCCCAACCATGTCACGAAGTTCATCGACCCGGCGACCCCGGCAGGGAAGGAGTCGCTTTCGCATCTGTTCGGTGTCTCGTTCCATATTTACGG
>JAZKEA010000562.1:0-1646 GCA_040387315.1 Armatimonadota bacterium
CAGGAATCTGGCAGGATGTGTTTTTGGAAGCTCGTCCCACCATTCATATCGACCGTGTGTTCGTCAAGCCGTTTGTGGACCGCGACCAGCTTGAGGCCGAGGTGACACTTCGGAACGACACAGCCCGCCCCGCGACGGTCAGCCTGGCAGGGGATGTCCTTTCCTGGACCTCGCAGGCGGGAAAAGATATGCTGTCGGCTCCCCTTCCCCGAGGGAAGCTGAGCGGGCCGTCCGCTCTGAAGATTAACGCAGTGACTGCGACCGTCCCGGCAAACGGATCGACTACGGTCACACTCACGGAGCGAGTAACGAGTCGGCTGAAACTCTGGTCCCCGGAGTCACCAAATCTTTACGGGCTGGTCTGCCGCCTGAAAAACGAAAGCGCTGCTGTTTCCGATGTCAAGCAGACGCGGTTCGGCTGGCGACAGGTCACGTTTCAGGGTACCAAGGTGCTTTTGAACAACAGGCCGCTTATTATTAAGGGCGATTCCTGGCACTTCATGGGCATCCCCCAGATGACCCGGCGCTACGCCTGGGCCTGGTACAAGACCCTCCGCGATGCCAACCTCAATGCCGTCCGCCTTCATGCTCAGCCTTACCCCGAGTTCTATCTGGATATGGCGGACGAGATGGGCATTCTGGTGCTGGATGAGACGGCTGTCTGGGCCAGCGACGGCGGCCCCAAAGTCGACTCCTCCGCCTTCTGGCGAGATACGGAGACGCATCTCCAGAACCTGATCCTGCGCGACCGAAACCACCCCAGCGTCTTCGGCTGGAGCATCTCGAATGAGATGATGGCCGTCGTCCGCGGTGTCTTCCATGCCCCACAGGAGCAGCAGGATGAGGTGATCCGGCACTACTCGGTGTGGGCGGACATTTGCCGCAAGGCGGACCCGACACGCGCGTGGATCTCCGCCGACGGGGAAGACGACGGCAGCGGCGCACTGCCGACCTATGTCGTTCACTACGGCGGCACCGGCGCCCTGGAGCGGGCGGCAAAGAGCGGCAAGCCGTGGGGCGTCGGCGAGGCGGGACCGGCCTACTACGGGACACCAGAGCAGATCGCGGAGATGTCCGGTAATGGCCGCTCGTATCTCTCGTTCCGGGATCGCATGGAGGGCGTCGCCGCGGTTTCCTACCAGAGCCTGATGGATCAGCGACGGCTGGGGGCAAGTTTTCGCAGCGTCTTTAATCTCGTCTGGTATGGCCTGAAGCCGCTGGAGTTGGGGATGAAGGACACCACGCACCCGCCCGCGCTCTCCGATGGAATCACTTTCCCGCCGTTTGTGGAAGGCAAGCCCGGTGTCCAGCCGGAGCGGCTTGGCCCCTACTGCACGACCCTGAATCCCGGTTACGATCCCCGTCTGCCGCTCTATTCCACGTGGCCCCTGTTTACCGCGATACGCGACGCCCACGCCGAGCCGAACGCCATCCCTTACAAACCCGCACCTGACTCTACGCTGATCGCAGCGGCAGCAAAATCACCGCGGTCAGGAACGATTAAAACGGTGCCGGTGTTATCCGGCCCCGGCGGGACACTCGCCCGATCCCTCATTGATCTGGGAGTGACGGTTGTGCCAGAGAACCCCCGGAGCTCCGAGGGTGAAAAGCCCGAACTGCTTTTCGTGGACGGCGCACAGCCACCG
>JAZKEA010000562.1:1656-5291 GCA_040387315.1 Armatimonadota bacterium
CGCAGATTGAAACGACTCTGAGCAGAGGCGGTACGGTCTTTGTCTGGGGAGCCGGTGCGTCCACGCTCGAACGACTCAATGCGCTTCTGCCCTATCCTTTGGAGCTGACGGAACGCACGGCTTCTTCGCTGGCAGTGAGTGCGACAGATCCTCTGACAACAGGAATCACCCCCGCATCGCTGTACTTCTCCGAACTCAGTCCGGCGATTATCCTGCCCGCCGGGCTTGGCGGGCCGCTGGTCAGGGGTTCGACCACGCTGCTTGCGGCAAGCAACACCGATTGGATGCGCTGGAATCGACAGCCTGAGACGACAAAGACGGCGATGGTCCTGCGTACGGAACGAGAGGCTAAGCTGTCCGGCGCCGCGCTTGTTTCGCGGGCCGTGGGCAAGGGACGCATCCTCGTCTGCAGCCTCCCCGCCGCTCCACAAACCTCTCAGGCGACGGCGCTGAATCGCACGCTGCTTGCCAACCTTGGTATCGCACTCGGCGACGGCCCTGCACAGCGCAACGTGCTGGACGCTTCGGGAGCCGTGACGCGCGCCCTCGCGGCGGGCCGGATGCCCGTCGCCTCCACGGAGGAGGGTACTGCCGCTGCCTTTGTCGCGCCAAACTCCGGTGCTTCGATTTCGGTGGGCGCGGTGGTAAAGGATCGTACCTGGACCCCGGTCACGACGAACGAGGCAGGCGCCTTCGATCTTAAGCCGTTAAAGACGGTGAATTCGACCCAGAACGGGGTTCTCTATTTGAGCTTCTGGCTGTACAGCCCGAAAGCGCTCGACAACCTGCTTCTGGACCCGCACCTGCCGAACCTGGACCTGGTGACATCGGGGGCAGCCAACGCTCAGGTCTGGATCAACGGAAAGGCCGCTACGACGAAACGGGAAAACGCCACAACTCTGACGCCGTCCCTCGCCCTCCAGCAGGGCTGGACGCATGTCCTGGTGAAAGTCGTGCAGGCGCCGGGCGAATCCTCAGGATCACTCTCTCTGCGTCTGCGAAGCAGCCAGGCAGAATATTTGACACAACTGCGCGGGGCGCAGGAAAAACCGCAATAAATTCATTGGAAAAGAGAAAAGACATGGCGCAGCAGGAGGCGTTTCTGGGGAAAGTACTGTGCGGATACCAGGGGTGGTTCCGCTGTCCGGGAGACGGCGTCACACCTCCCGACAGCTGGGTTCACTGGATGAAGCGGAGCAAAACGGGAGAACGGGAACCCGCTGTCGAGATGTGGCCGGATTTGTCCGAGTTCGGCAACGACGAACGGTTCCCCTACCCCGGCTACACCCACAAAGACGGCAAGCCCGCTTATCTGTTCAGCAGCACGCACCCCCGCACCGTGCAGCGTCATTTCGAGTGGATGCGGCAGTACGGTATCGACGGGGTGATGGTGCAGCGGTTCCAGAGCGGAATCGACGACACCAGCTTTCGCAGCTATGACCACGTTCTTCCCCATATTCGCCGATCCGCCCGCGCCACCGGGCGCGTCTGGTGCCTGGAGTACGACATGTCCAGCGGAAAAGAGGCGGACTTGCTGGACCGGCTGATCCGCGACTGGGACAAGCTGTCTCAGAAGCAGCAGATCACCGGCGATCCCGGTTATCTCTATCAGGACGGCAAACCGGTGCTCGCCCTCTGGGGGTTCTTCGCCGAACGGTTTTCCGGCGCTCTGGCACACCGCATTCTCGACCACTTCCTGCCGCGTGCCTATGTCATCGGAGGGGTAAACTGGCCGTGGCGCGGGGAAAAGAATCCGAGCTGGTACCGGGCGCTTCGGCGCTTCGATGCGGTCAGTCCCTGGAACGTCGGTCATACAGCCCGAGGTGCGGATGGCATTCTGCGCGCGGCGACCCTCACCTGGGAAGAGGACCGTAAAGAGGCGGAGAAGCACGGCATGGCGTATCTACCGGTCCTGTACCCCGGTTTCCGCTGGAACAATTTGAAGAACCTGCCTCCCGACACGGTTGGTATCCCCCGCCGCCGTGGGGAGTTCCTTCGGGAGCAGTTCGCCGCGGCGGACACAATGCGGTTGAACACCCTGAAGGTCGCGATGTTCGATGAGGTAGACGAGGCGACCGCCATCATGAAGGTGACGAACGACCCGCCGACACAGGTTCCTTTTTTGACGCTTGAAGGTTTGCCAACCGACGCATACTTGCGGCTGGTCGGGGAAGAGACGCGCCGCGTACATCACCGTCACCGCAGAGCGGTGTGACCTGGGTATCCTATCCGGAATCCACTGCAATTCTTCACGCTGGATACGGTAGAACTTTTCGTGTCGAAAGAGGTTTCCGAGCAGGGATGACTCCAGTATGGAGTCATCCCTGCTCCCTCGGTCGCTCATCTTGGGCTTGGTGGCTTGCGCCTCCTTGTCCATCCGATTTTTAGCCTTGTCCGAAGAGCGCGAGGAAGTTCGGCTGACCGTTGGACGCCCCAAGACCCCCATCGACCGGCAGGATGGCTCCATTGACGAAACGGGCATCGTCGCTTGCGAGAAAGGCAATCACCCCCGCCACGTCGTCGGGCGCGGCGGCGCGGCCAATCGGGAGACGGTCACGGAAAGCCGCCAGTACGGCTTCATTCTTCTCAAGGTCAGCGGTGGCGTCCGTCGAGGTGAAACTCGGTGCCACCGCATTGACACGCACGCCCCGCGAACCGTACTCAAGCGCCAGGGCACGCGTGAAGTTCGTCACCGCCCCTTTCGCCGCGTTGTAGGCGCTCATCCCCCAATCTCCGCCGAGACCGGATGCGGAGGAGAGGTTGATGATGGACCCCTTGGTTTCCAAAAGATGCGGCAGCGCTTCGCGGCTGCCGAAAAAGACGCCGTCCAAATCGATCGCCATCGTCTTCCGCCAGTCGTCGGTAGAGGTCTGCGCGAACGGACCGAAGATGGCGAAGCCCGCGTTATTGACCAGTACATCCAGCTTGCCGAACCGAGCGACCGTATCCTCCACCAGACGCTTCACGTATGCCTCGTCCGACACGTCGCCGGGGTGAAGGAGCGCTTTCCCCTCGTCGAGTCCCGCCAGCGTCTCGCGCAGCTTGTGCTCTCGTCTGCCGTTAAGCACGACAAACGCGCCCTCCTGCAGGAACCGGCGCGCAGTGGCCGCGCCAATACCGGAACCGGCACCGGTGACTATAACAACCTTGCCGTCGAATCGATGTATCATTTTCTAATTTTTCCTTATCGTTAAACTTGTACATACAACTATTACAAGTTGAGTGCCGAAGATATCTATCCTGTCGCCCGTTTATCCCCTGTCATACGGAGGACCCTTGGTTAACTCCGGTGCTAGTTCCGGTTCCGGCTGCGTATCTGTTCGACGATGCTTGCCATTGTGGTCAGTCTCAGCCGCTCTTCCATCGTTCGCTGCGCGTCAGCAAGGACACCGCCCAGCGCCCACTCAATGTTCCCTCCGACAGGGCAGCCCAGCTTTGGATTCTCGTGCACCGAGAACAATTCTTCGGCGGCATTCACGGCGCGGTACACGTCGAGCAGGGTGATCGCCTCCAGCCGCCTGGCGAGACGCGTGCCCGCCTTGCCCTGGCTGGAAGCGACGATCCCCGCCCGCCGAAGCATTCCCGTCACGTTCCGAACCATCACGGGATTTACGCCGACGCTTTCCGCCATTACC
>JAZKEA010000563.1:0-18951 GCA_040387315.1 Armatimonadota bacterium
CAAGCCCGAGCAGATCCTGCGGCCCTGGCATGATCCCTCCCTGACGGGGTTTCCCCTCTGGTACTATCCGCTTTCTTTTTCCGCGTCCGGTGGCAACGACATGCTCTCGTTGTGCCGCGCCCTGACGCGCCTCGTCCAGGGCGCCGACACGGGGAGGCTTCCCGCCAGCCGCTGCCAGGACCGGTCACTAGTCGTGGACGTTACCCTCGTTCCCGCGCCGCCCCTCACGCCGGTCGAGCAGGAGGAGATCGCCGCCTGGGGCGCCTTCGCGGAGAAATGGGGGCGCGACCAGAAGGTGCCGGTAGCGGGGGGCTTGTACAGCAAGGCCCGAACCATGGAGATCGCTGCCGATCCGCAGGCCGGCGAGGTGAAAAAAGCGTTCGGGGAACAGCTCGCGCGGTACGGCACCCCGGGGCAGCGCGCGTTCCTCTATGCCGTTCGCGCCGTGACGCTCTGTTCCCCGGGAACCGACTGGGGAAGGGGGGCGGCGCGAGCGGCGGCGACAGCGCTTGCGGGAGGGGCGCTGTCGGCGGGGAGCGGCTGTCAGATCCTCGACGTCTTACCGGACCATCCCGCCTTTGAACGGGCGGTCCGCAGCCTCCACGGCTGTTATGTCACGCCCTCCGTCTGCAATGGGACCGTTTGGGAGCGGGAGGACGCTCCCGAGACACTGCGGCGGCTCCACCGCCTCGCCCTCCTCGGGGAGATTTCCCCCTTCTTCCGGCTTCCGATTCCCGGCCGAGAGGGCTGTCCCGGCATGCCGCTTGACGCGGGGCTGCCGCGGCGCGGGGCGCCGACGCCGGGGTACGCCAGCCTCCGGATCGGGCAGTTTATCGAGGGGGATAGGGTCACGGGGGAGGCGGCGACGGTCGCGGTGCGGGATCTCGCCAAGCACTGCCTGATCGTGGGGACGCCGGGTTCGGGCAAAACGAGCCTCGCCTTCAATCTGCTGACCCAGCTCTGGCGGGACCATCGCATCCCGTTTCTGGTACTGGAGCCGGCCAAAACGGAGTACCGTTCCCTCCTCGCGGTTCCCGGCATGGGGGAAGACCTGCTCGTTTTCTCGGTCGGGAACGAGCGCGTCGCGCCGCTGCGTCTGAACCCTTTCGAGATCCTGTCCGGGGTGCCCGTCGCCGAACACGTCGCCGCGCTCACCGCCTGCTTTGCGGGGGCGTTCCACCTGCCCGACCCGCTTCCCATGCTGCTCGACGAGGCGCTTCGAGAAATCTACGCGGACCGGGGCTGGAGCGAGTACGGGGCGGGCGGCGATGATCCCGATCTCGAGCCGCCGACGCTCGCGGATCTCCATCGAAAGGCCATCGCGGTGGCGGAGCGGAGCGGGTACCGGGGAGACACCGGGGGCAATGTCCGGGCGATGCTCCAAGTACGACTCCAATCGCTGCTGCGCGGCCCGAAAGGACGCTGCTTTGGCGCTCGCCGCTCCCTGCCGGTCGATCTGTTGCTGCGCCGGCCGGTGGTCTTCGAGCTCGAATCGCTGACGGACGAGGAAAAGGCGCTGACGATGATGCTCCTCCTCGTTCAAGTGCGCGAACACGCCCGCGCTACCCGGAAAAGCGGGGCGGACCTCTCCCATGTGGTCCTGGTGGAGGAGGCGCATAACCTCCTGGGATCGGGAGCCGGAAGAGGGGGCGGTGAATCCGCGGACCCGAAAGCGATGGCGGTCCGTTACTTCACGCGCATGCTGGCGGAGATGCGGTCGCTCGGGGAGGGGCTGATCATCGCGGACCAGCTGCCGACCGCGCTGGCTCCCGAGGTGGTGAAGAACACCAATGTCAAGGTGATGCACCGACTAACGGCGAGCGATGACCGGGAGGTGCTGGGCCGAACGATGGTTCTTGATCCCGCGCAGTTCGAGCAGGCCGCGAGTCTCCCGCCCGGCCTCAGCTATGTCTTTCAGGAGGGGTGGAGCCGGAGCCGGTTTGTCCTCGAACCGGACTTCAAGAAGGAAACCGGAACGGAAAACAGCGTAACAGGGGACGCCGAGGTGCGGGAGCGGATGGAAGCGCTGCAGGAAGGGGACGAGACGGTTCGCCGCGCGTTCCTGCCCTATTCCGGGTGTTCCGCCACGTGCCGTCGGTGCCGTCCCGCCCTTCGGGAACGGATGGAACGCTGGGCGGCGGGGAAACTGCCCCTTCTTCACCAGGCGCTTCGGGACTTCGCCGGAGAGGACCCGATCGGGATTTCGTATCCGTTCTATCTGGACGGTATAGAGGCGGTCGCGGACGTGGCGGATACCGTGGAAAGAGCCTGTGCTCAAATCCATTACGCGGAGAGCGTACTGCCCGCAGTGGTGATGGCACAGAACTCCGCTGCGCAAACGCACCGGTGAAAACAGTGAAACGCGGAGGCATTACGAGCGACCGTTGGCTCAGACACCGCGGCAGACGGCGGGCGCAGCGCAAAGTTTCGGAGAAATAGAGAGCGGCAGCTGCCTGCCGTACTGCAAGGAGAGGCGGGAATCGGATGAGAATCGAGCAGCTAGAGAAGGACGCGGAAAACCGGGCGGAGGAAGCGGAGAGTCTTAGCCGGGAAGCGGAGGAGAGGAAAAAGCAGGCGGACGAACTCTGCGCTCTGATAGACAAGCTTTGGGCAGCGCACGCCGAGATCGGCAGTGACGAACTGCGAACCGCCATCGAGACCTCCCAGGAAAGCAAGCGGGAGGTGGAACGCGGCCTGGAGGAAGCGCTGGAAAAGCGCGACCGTATGGTGTCTGACACGGAGAAAGATATAGAGCGCTGCGATCGCTACCTGGGGTATGCGCAGAAGGCGCTGGACTGGGGTCCGCCCCTAACGGAAAGCCTCGTGGGGAGTTACAGTCCCTTCGGTAAAGGCGCAACTTACATTCTGGACAACGTTGAACAGACCGTGGAGCGCACGCGCAAGACGAAAAACAGTTATCTGCAGACACTGGACAAGCTCTCACGCATCCGGCAGCGGGAATGAGCGACTCCTCTCAAAACCCAGAAAGCTCTCACAGGAGGGATTGGAGCCAGCCTGTGAGAGCCCGTGAAAAGTCCGGCAACACCAGGGAAGTGCTCTGGCTTATCCCGCCGCAGGCGGGGTAACGAAACCGGCATTATCGTCGCCTGTTTCCTCTATCCGCTGTTCAAAATCCAAAAGGAGTTCCTTCAGGTAGTCCGTGGATTTTTGAGCCTGTGCCGGCGAGAGCGTCGCCCGGATGGGGGGAGCCTGGAGGGATTTAAGCAGAAGCAGGGTTCGGATATACAGATCTTCCAGTGTGGGCGGGGTTTGCTCGTTCTCGATGAGCGCTTCTGCGGCGCGTGCTTTAAAAGTGTCCGTCATTCTGTCCTTTTAGGATTCTGATTGCTGGTTGCGGTGTTATCCGGCCAACAGGGGAGACTATCAGGTTCCGTTCTTGTCGTCAATACCCTTCGACGGTCAAACCCGGTGCCGGAAATTGCAAAGGAAGCGCTCGCTATGGATGCCGAAAATACCTCAAATCCCCCGGCTGCTATCAAGCAGTGTCCCGTGTGCGGACGCCAGTATCCCCCTGATTTCCGCTTCTGCCAGGACGATGCCACGCCCCTGACGGAAACCGGCGGCGCGGCGACGTGGAGGGAACCGGGGAATGCGCCCATCTCTTTCGACCATCCCGTCGGCATAAGCCCGCGCGTCCAACCGGACGTTCCTCGCTCCTTGAAATCCGGTAGCCAACCCGGACGGACGACCGCCATCGTCATCCTTCTTCTTACCGGGGTTGTCCTGGGTGGGGGCGGCTGGATGCTGATGGCCCGTACCGGAAGCAGCGGGGGAGGGGTGCCGCGCGACGTCGGCACGCCCCGTGCTGCACCTTCGTCGCCGCCTGTGGCTGCGGCGGAGGCTCCTGCGGAAACCGTCGCGGACGACTGGCAGAAATTCGCGCAGGACGACGGTGGCTTTACGCTCCATCTTCCTCCCGGGTGGAAGCCGGTCGCCCCGGAGAACCGGGCTGATATACAGCGCTGGCAGTGGCGCTCTCCCGACGACCCCGACGTGACCATTACCGCCGACATCGATCTGACGCGGCGCGGGCAGCGCGCGGTGGCGGTGTGGAATGATCTCGATGCCCGGTTTACGAAAGCGTTCAAGGGACGGTACACGCGGCTCGGCATGGGAACCGGGAGCTTGGATGGGGAGCCCGCCGCGGTCTGGACGTTCCGCATACACAGAAAGGGAAAGCCAGAACTCACCAAGATCGACTACGGGGTGACGCTTCAGAGCGGCCAGGGCTTTGCCCTGATGCTGTCAACGCCGCCGGATCAGATAGAGCGGTGGAAGCCGATGTTCGCGCAGGTCGTTTCGCGCTTTGGCTGGTACGGCGACTGAGCGTGTGGCGGTGGTGCGGCTCTCTGCGATCATCGCCAGCCATTCTCCTCGCAAGCAAGACCTACAACAACGTTGATTGGAGAGTTGCTTGACCTCCCAATCTGAATGATTGGTAAAGTCTAACCTTACGTTATGGGCGAGCACTCCACACTTGCTACACCGGGGCAGTCTCGCCCATGGTGAGTCGCCGTTGCCGCGCTCCTCACAAACACCTTTGCAAAATAAATTGAAAAATTCATACGAAAACATCACAGAACTCACTTTCCTTGCCTATTTGACAATGGGGGAGTCGGTACTCTAGCGCAACGGGAGGTAGTGACATGGTGTCGGGGACAAGGGAAGCCTTGATTAGTAACGAGGTCCGGAGAATGGCCGCTATGGCCTGCATGACCAAAGCCGTGCCTGTATGTGCTGAATGCCGGGTACCGACGGAGGCGGTTCATGACGTAATCGAGCACTGTTTAGCGGCGGCCTGCAAGAACTTCATTTCGTGGCGCGATGATAACTTCTTATGCTTTACCTTGACGTGCGTTTTGTCGCCGACGCTTGAAGCAGTACGAACAGTCAGCCGAGACGGCGCGGTCTTGCCGCGTCATTGGCGACAGCTCGGTCCCGTTTTGTTTATTGCACTGGATTCGGCTCTTCGGGGCCGTAAGGGTTCTGACCCCGTGGCCCATACTGATTTCGTCTGTCAAAAACTCCAGCAGGAGCTGGCCTTGGCGGGATGGACGCTTCAATTTCAGGAATACAGTGGAGACCGTCATGACATCCGAACCTGACCGCATTTTCGAGATGAAGATCATGCCCCTCTGCGAACCCTTGCTGCAGGAAGTCGGTTCGCAATTCGCCTGGACAGGCTTAACACGCGAGGATGCACGGTCTGCCGGTCTCGCAGGCGTCCTCAAAGGTTTGAGGCGCTATGACCCAGCAAGAGGAGCGCCAACCCCCTTTTTGTATTACTACGTCCGCTGCCAAGTTCAGGACGAAGCCTTCCGCACCCTGGGTTTCACCCCGTCGGCTCGTAAGAAACTGGCGGCCGTTCTAAAAGCACAGCAGCGGTTGGAATTAAATCTGGGCAGGTCACCCTCAGTGGAAGAAGTTGCTTCGGAGGCGCGGGTCCATCTCGATGAAACCCAAGTACTGTTGGGGGTGCTCGACAATCTCTCTTTGGATGCCGCAGAGGATTTTTCCCTCAAAACCAGCCCAGCCGTCATTGCCGCACTGCAGGATCGCCGCTTCGCTCCCGAAGGTATGCTCAACCGGATATCACGGGCGCAGGCGAGAGAAGTATTCGATACTTCGCTTCGTGCCTCTCTTCAGTCGGTAAAGTTCGGTTATTCAATCTGGCAAAGGTATATGGGTTGGGGTGACGACGGTACCAAGCCCCGTCAAGAGGATATCGCGGAGGAGCTGGGCGTTACACGAGAACACGTAAATCGCGTCTACAACCGTCTGGCCCGGCAAAGTGAGTCGCATGAAGCGCGCGCGGGTTCGTGCGGTGACCCATCCACCTGCTGGGTGTGTCGCTTTATGCAGGAAGTGGAGGCTGCCGGCTGGGACCTGGTAGATTTATGCGCGGTTCTCACTGAGGAATGAAGGATGGAGATCTCATGAATAAACAAGTCGAAGGTAAATTAGCCCCCTGCGAGGGATTGAGAGCGGCTGTAGGAAGCCTCATGCAGATTGATGACATTCCGAATACATCCAGCCTTATTGGTGATACGGGCCGAGCGAAGGGCATTTTAACGTCACTAAGTATATCTAGAAACGCGAGGTGCAACGGGTACTGGCGTATCCTGTCGCAGTGTTATGAAGTTATTTTTAACTGCGTAAAGATATGGGGGTATTTGTCAGGCTCCCATAAAAGCGCAGCTTCGGGCCGACACTGGAATCGCCAGCGTCTGGATTGCTCGACAAACTTGCCTAAGGCTGTGAGCGTTTGGTACGCAACCCGCTCCGCCAGCCCTTGGGCAAAAAGATATTTTGCAGTGCCCGGTGGCTTCGAGTGCCAAGCAAGATTTCTGCTGAATCTAAAATGTCTGGAGGTTGCGAACGTAAAGATGGATAACAAATTCGACGGTGCACAAAGTCTGATGAGGTCTTGGCTAAGGAATGAAGTGCAAGACGGAACGCGTTCCGCGTCGCGCCGTGAGAATCACCTGAGCGACGTGTTGATGAAAGAATATGACGCGGCTCTAGATCGTGGCCTTACCCGTGCTCAGATCCGAACCAATTACCCGAACATTAGTGAGCATTTGTTCTCGTGCCTGGACTGCTTTAATCGACTTCTGATGTTGCGTCGAGAAAAGGTGCGCGACGAGGCCGAAGACGAAACCCAGTACCTACGAGGCAATGCGCACAATCCCGTCAAGCTGATCGAGGTGCTGCAGGATATGGAACGGCCCGCGTGGGTAAGAGCCATGGCTGCCGATTATCTTGGTAATTGCGGTGGCGACGGAGTTGGCAGAGCATTGAATACCGCGTTGATGGATAAGGATGAGGAGGTGCAAGAGGCTGCAGGTGACGCGATGCGTTGCTGGCAGATGTTGCCGGACCGTTTTTTACACGCATATGAGCGCGCGCTTGATGTCCATGCGCAGCCATCACAGACATTTATCGATATTCGTAAACTTAAGAAGAAAGCTTCCTGGTTCTCTACCTTTAGAGACCTGGGCCTCCGTTGCAACGGACCGTTTCCTCAAGAGTCCGACAATAATGCTTTGCAAATTGATGTGCAGCAGGATTGGAAGGTCTGGATGACTCTGAGCGAGCACTTGGTTCTAACGAATGCCGCGGGTATAGACCAACACCAACGAGCGAGACTGTGGGGACAGACGCCTGAAGGTCTTGAGTACTCTATCCGCGAAACGGGTAACGAGATACGCCTTCTTCTTACGGCTAGTGATGGTTTGCTGGAGCGAGCGGAAACCTGTGTCATTCTGGTGATCGTTGGGCCGGGTTATACGCCCGAAGAACACGATGATGCCTGGCACCTGAACGAGGCGAAATTCTGCCGGGTACATCAGGGTAAGCGTTCAATGGTACAAACATTAAATGTAACACCGTTAGGCTTCGAGCAGTGTCAACTCGGCGTTTTTATTGCTGGTAAGGGTCCTCTTCCGGTAATGCCGAATGCGGGAGCCGTATGCCCGCTAGGCCATCGCCCCTCCTTGCCGTCAGCAGCAACCGACAAAGCAAGCCGTTGAGATGAGGCTTCAAGGCCGACCGTTTCGGTTGTCAGGCCGAAGAACGTCGCGGTAGGTACGGCTGAACGGTTCCTTAAGGTGTCACCACGGCCGCATCATGATGCGGCCGTCCGTGCCTGCCCCCCGGCTTGTCGCTGCACGCTTCGCTAAGAAGGATCAATGGCCTATCTCCTCGGCGTCTGAGCAACAATGTCACAAATCGCTCTTAGGCAGCCTATTTATCCCATGAGAGGGAGTAAATACAATGCAAAGTGATTTGGCTGAAGTGGTAGCTCGCTTCTTGGGATGTACAACAGCGGAAGTATACGATCGTGGTGGGCCTAGCGTCCTTGCAACGACATTGATTCTGATTTCGTGGCGTTTTTTCAAAGCGAATACAGTTCAGCTATCTTTAGAAACAAATAACCGTCAGGTTCAGATCAGCCTGCTGATCACGAAGCGAAGAGCACGCTGACTATAAAAATCAACTGCACTGCAAAACAGGTGATTGAAAGGGCAAGTCGAAGAGGTATGCTGTCGTGATGGTTAGATGCTGGAGCCGGCTTGGGACAATCTACCCAACCGGCTCTTTTACTTGACATGCCGTCGGTTGTAGCTAAAATAATTCCGCTGCGGCGCAGGATATTTTGCGCGTCCGGGTACGTCTGCTGAGTGTCCGAGAGGACGGCGTCTGCATTATCGGCGTCCGCAATCATTAGTCGTACCCGGACGGAATCTGAATGACAAACGATCCGGGGAGGGCTGGCGATCCCACTAATCTACGCAATTTCCTCTGGAAATTGGAGCCGTCATTGTTATCCCATTTATCGATTGAGGCGATGAAGCAATATGCACAGGGTAAAACCCGTTTGAAGGAGGTGGAAAGCGTGAGCCAGCATTTGCGACACTGCGGAATGTGCAGGAGTCGTTATGCCGCCGTCATCACATCGCCTGAGATACTCCGTTTCTTGCTTCGTGAGGATGTTGCCGGCCCCTCCCCCAAAAATCCCGGCGATACCGAGCAATAAGATCCTGGTTGTTCGTGATGAACGCGACGGGTTGTCACGACGAAGCGACATGTCAAGCCGCCTCACCACCCGCGAAGGGGCGTGAGGCGGTCTTTTTGTCTGTTGGAGCAACACTTACCAGATGATTGAAGGTAGATGACTAAAGGCTGGTGTCCTGCGCAGCCCTCTGAATAGAACCAATGGACTCTCCAGTCTCCCTTGCATTTCTGCCCGATTCGACCGGCTTTTCTTTAACTGCATCCGACGTCTGGGTCCCTCTTATTATCGTCGGCTTTAAGTGTTATGCCGGGACTAATATGGTGATGCGGCCCTACCCTTGGCCCTTCTGCCGCATAGAAGATCCCTTATGGTAATGGAACGCGAGGAACGCGAATTCCATCCGTGCGGAACGAAGATCCACGTCCGATTGGCGGCGATCATTTTGATTGTCCTCGCGCGTTCCGAAGAGCTGGGACGGTTCTCCTATCACCGAATTTGCGGACCGTCGTGAGTCGCTGTCAGGAAAAACAGGGATAGAGGAAGTTCCCGGAAGATGGGCACCTGGAATGAGTCAGGGGCGAGTATGGCGGTACCGGTTACCGTCGCAACTCCAAAAGCGTCCTGACTTCAAGTGTCTTCACGTTTCCAGTGTGCGTCTCACGCAACGCTCGTGGTTCCCGAGTACACGTCCGTGCACACTGCAGGAATGCCAGACACGACGGAGCAAAAAAACCTTCCGTTTCCCAACGACGCGGAGATTCGTCGGTACCGGGATCTATTTGAGGCGGATTTCGGCGTGCGCCTTTCAGAGGCGGAGGCGGCTAGGCAGGCGACCGCTCTCGTTCGCCTGGTTTATCTTCTCGATCTCGCCGGCGCCGATAAGGACAAGGAGGGTATCGAACGAAAGCCATTTCCGCTAGGATCATCCGCAGAAGAATCCCCGTCTTCCTTATCTTGTCGGAAAAGCGAATCGTCCCCATGGAGTCATCCCCAGTATCCTTTGACCCCGTCTCCACCGAAACCTCCGTTACCTCAGCCCGGCCCCATCGCTACGTCCTGTACGCCCGCAAATCAAGTGAGGAGAAGACGAAGCAGGTCCAGTCCATCGAAGATCAGATTCATGCGCTCGACCCCCTGAGGGAGCAGGGCGGTTACAACGTCGTCGCGACATTGACCGAGAGTCGGTCCGCGAAAGCGCCTGGGCGACCCGTGTTCAACGAGATGCTGGACCTGATCAACAAGGGGGAGGCGGACGCCATCCTGTGCTGGCATCTCAACCGCCTTTCCCGCAACGAGATCGACAGCGGCACGATCCGATGGCTGCTTCGTCAGGGCGTCATCAAGGAGATCGTCACGCCCCACCGAACCTATCGTCCCGAGGACAACGCCCTGATCACCGCTGTCGAGAGCGCGATGGGCGAGCAGTTCATCGTGGAGCTGACGGCGAGCAGCCGCCGGGGCATGCTGTCCAAAGTGGAGAAGGGCTGGTTCCCCAGCCGCGCGCCGCAGGGTTACAAGAACGACGTGACCGCCCGTACCATCGTGCGGGACCCCCAATGCTGGGACCTGATCCGGCAGGCATGGCGGGAGGTGGCCTCGGGCGAAGCGAGCATCCCGCAGGTCGGGGAGAATCTGCGAGAAGCGGGGCATCCCGTCGCCCGCGCGAGCCTTTACCACCTGTTCTCCAACGTCTTTTACACCGGCGTGTTCGAGTTCCAGGGAAAGCGTTACCCGGGCAAGCATGAACCGATGGTGACCCTCGCGGAGTTCCAGGCAGTCCAGCGCCTGCTGGGACGCGGAGACGACGCGCTTCCGCTCCGGCGCCAGCGCAAGCACCGGTTTACGTTCAGCGGCCTGATCCGCTGCGGCCACTGCGGCGCGGGCGTCTGCGCCGACCGCAAGCGCAAGGTGATCAAGGACACGGGTGAGGAGCGCTTCTATACCTATTATGCCTGCTCGCGGGGGAGCGGGTGCCCGGGGTCCGGGCGGGTTCGTGAGGACCACATCGAAGCCGCCGTCGCCAATTGGCTTGCGGAAGTATCACTCCCGGAACCCTATCTGGATTTCGCGCGGGACGTGGCGCGGCGGCACCGGGCGGAGGAGCGTCAGGCGGAAGAGGCGGTGCGCGCTTCTCAGGCACGGGCGCTCACCCAGACCGAGCAGAAGCTGGATGAACTTCTGAGCCTGCGGCTGGAGCGGTTGATAGATGATGGCGAATACGCGCAGCGAAAGAACCAGATCTTAGGCGAACGGAACGCCGTCCTGAACAACAGCCAGAAAGCGACCGAAGCCATTGAGCGATCCTGGGAGATCGCGGAGGCAGTAGCGACGTTCTGCACGACGGCGGAGCGGGAATTCGCGGAGGGTGACCTGGTTGAAAAGGGGCGAATTTTGCGCCAACTGGGCGCGTCCTACCAGCTTGTTCGTGGGGAGATCATCGTGGAGTTGAACGGCTTACTAGGTTTGGTTCGAGAACACAATGAAAAAACCGCCGTTCTCCCGGCGCTTCTCGAACCGCTGGAAATCGGCTCTGGAAGCAGGGAATACGGCGGTTTCGATCCGGTCAGTTTAGGTTGGGGTTCCTTATTGGACGCTATTCGAACTAAATCTGTTAAAGAATTTTCGCAGTATTCTTAGCGCTCTATTAAATGCTGAAAATATCATTGATATTGAGTGTGGAAAAGGATGCCGCTTGATCATGTATTGCACATTGTTATGGTGTGAATTACCTCTCCAAGCTTGGTTTCAAATCCTTTTAAAAGTGCGAGCTCTTCTTTTGTCAAAAAAGGTGAAATCTTCTCAGCGAAAACAACTTTATTTTTCAGAAAAAATCTAGATTCAGCCTTAGATATATTTCGTTCTAGATACTCATCAAGTGACTCATAAGTATCAATAACGGGTAAATCTGGTCGATTATAGACCGCTCTTAAGGTAGTTGTAGGAATATAATTCTCTACCTCGTTGCCATGTGTTACCCAGGTTACGCCACCTGATGTTGAAATTTCATCTATGAGTCTATTTTTACTCTGATTCAATTTCTGCCTCGGATTTTTTCTGTCGCTATCAATTAGTAGGACGGAATTCCTATTAACCTTAAGAAGGTTAATTCCTGGAGAATCCTCAATCGCGCTTAAGTGCGCTAAGAGTTTTCCTCCATAGTTTACACATTGGAAATGCACCCCTTCAGCAAGGGTGTCATTGCAGAATAAAGAAAGCCATCTTTTAAAATACACACGATCTGAAGGACCTTCTACCCAAACTATGCAGTTTGATTGAAGCAAGTCGCTTGCTCTGACATCGAGATCGTCTAGAACACCTCGTATGTTTACGCTCGTGGATGCAAGTTGGGCTGTGGCTGAGAGCCCGTCGTGCTGTACATGGATTATCTGAGCTGCGCTATCCGTTCCAAATAGATCGATTATTACGTTTGAGTGCGTGGTAATAAAGGTGCAGCAATCATTTTCTGTGCATAACTCACGCAGATACCTTAGTAGCCTTCTTTGAACACCAGGATGTAAATTGTTTTCCAGTTCTTCAAAAGCGAAAACATATTGACTTAGGCTTTTGGCTTCAATGGAGGGTATTAATATTGTTGAAACTAATACAAGGATTACAGTTTTTAATCCGCTTCCGGAATTGGAAAGTGATACCAGTCCTTTGCCTTCTTCATGTAAATGAACCTCCCATTCTTTATCAGGTAGTTGTTTTACCTGTATTCGACTAAAGTGCGCATCGGGCTCAAAAATCCTATTTAGAGCTTCAAGGAGCTGCACTTCAACTAGTTCAGATGACTTGTCATGCCTGTTTAAGAACATTTGAATAATGTTCGTTGCTCCTCTTCCGTCTGGCATGAGAGATTGATCAGAGTCTCTTTCTGGAAGGATGTTCCTATCAGCCATCAATCTTTTGAAGACCTTTCCGCTCAATGGATTTCCAGTGTACGTTCCCAGGGATGAGCCGTATGTATCTAGAGCTGCCGGATTACTTAGCGGCTCATCAAGCGAAATAAAATCCTTAGTGCCATCTGGGTTAAGAGAAACGGTTATGCCTATCGGTTTTTGTTGAAGGAAAAAATCTAAGTCAGAGGTGTTCTGAATAAAGTAGTGGGAAGAGTTGCTTGGAATAGCTTCTCTAATTTCTCTTTCTTCAAGTAACTTGGACATAAAAACCTGAGGCTGCTGTCCCTTGTGTCCGAATTGAGAAATATCCGAAGGGTTTACGGCATATTGGATCAGGTCAATCAAGGAGGACTTTCCAGAATTATTTCTACCAATCACAACATTCACGTGTTTTATTTCCTTAAAACCGTGGCCATCCAGTTCGCCAAAACTTTTATAGAATTTTGTTGTGAGCGAAATATTAAGGGGATACGTCACAAAATATTCTTATATAGATTTCCTGGTTCGAGAATGACATAAAAAATCCGCCTCACCATCCGAGTGTTCTCGAACCATTAGAAAACGGCTCTGGAAGCGGATAATGAGACGGATTTTTATCGTTTGGAAAGTATGGGGTCCCTTGTTGGACGCTATCCGAACTAAGGTGGTAAGCGAGGGTATCTTGTTCGTGAAATCAACGGGATTGTAAAGTACGGTGTCATCCCACACGGCCTACAGTAGCAACCATTACCCTGTACGACCACGTCCGTTGCGGGGCGGCAACGATGGATGGCCTTCGGTCCGTATATGTTAGGTCGCTTGCATGCTGCATAAGAATGCTTAGATTGATCTTCTTTATAAGCGCAGTTTCTAAGGCAGCCTTGAATGGAAACAGCCAAAACCTATCTAATAGATAGAGAATAGGAACTCAGTCAACTGGCCAAAACGCTAAGTACAAGATTTTGCAGATGCTATAATCCGGTCGTCTTTGGCGTAAAAATATCGCATGAATTCACGATGGAGAACGACATTTCATTGGAGACAAGAGTTTGCACAGTGACCCAAGCAACCCAGCAGTGACGAATTACGACTGGGACGACTCTGCACGTAAGATTCAAAAAGCGTTTTTGAACGGGCATGTTCCGGAGGCCGAGGGAGATTTCCGTATTCTTATCCGAACAATTAGTGGGGAATTGCACCGGATCGCAAAGGCTAAGGTACCGAACGGCGAAGATGCCGAAGATATTGTCGCTCAAGCTTACATCGACTTGTTCCGTTGTTTGAAGAAGAAAGAGCCCATTGGCAACGTTAAAGCAATGCTACGTTATTTCATTGCATGCCGCGTGACGGACTTTTGGCGTGAGCGTTCAGGAACTGGCGAGAACGCGGCGCGGGCTGAGGATGGGCGACTGCGTGCGCGTGAGGTCACTCAAGATGCTAATTTCTGGGAAACACGCGGAACACCGGCAACACACGCGAGCAAAACCGATACGATCAGCGAGATCGAGTCGAGTATCTACTTCGGGCAGGTGCGTGCACGTATGCGCCCGGAGCATTGGCATATCCTGGAGTTAAGGCACGTGTATGGTTTCGATACAAAAGAGACCGCCGACATACTTGGGATTACCACTTCAATGGCAACCAAGCGGCTTCAAGCTGCTGTTGATGCGGCGCAAAAAATAGTGACGTCGTTTGAATCCGAGTCCGAGACAGAGGCGAGAGTATGAGCACAAATGACCCAAATACAAACACCGGCGGCGTAGGCAATAGTGAGGAGGCAACTCACGATGCTAGCGAAGACCGGTTTGAACGTCTCTTTGACCTTGCTTCATCGAATCTTCAAAACGATGCGACTATAAGAGAACTCTCTTCTGCCGAACGGCAAGAAATGGATAATATCCGAAACGTTCTTAATGTGGTTGATGCGGGGCGGATACAGGCAACGTCTGAGCCAAACTTGGATCGGATAGAGGAACGCTTCTTTGCCTTCCTAGCGGAAGAAGAACCCAGACATCCCTGGATAGCGGGTCAAAACAAGGGGCATTCCAGTGGCGCTACACTTCCTGAGGCGACGGAAGTAGAGGTGCGAACGCTCGGTGAGTTAGTGCGCCTCAATATTGAGGATGCTCCGCCGAGCATACCCCCAGAACTCATGAATCAACTCTTTACAAATGGAATGCCTATAAGTGATTTTATGGATGTCGTGCAGCGACCGGGTAGGATAGGGCGGGTTCTCAAAGAGGCCGAAGCCCCTACACCTACCTATATGCCTATCTTAAAATGGATTAATGGGAGCCTCAGAGGGATTATGCCAACATCGAATGGCGCCTTTTTAGCCCGCCGACAGAAGAAGTCACGCCGCGGCTGATGAGTTTACAGTGCCAGCACCTCAAGGAGATGGTTTGAAGATTTGCGTTACTAATCTACCAGCCAGCCGCGTAATTGATACAGGAAAAGGCACGGAGCAACAACGACTGTTTGGGCTTGCCACAGAGCGATTGGATGCAATCGAGGATATTGCTGAAAAAGCACGAACTGATGCTCTTGAGCAATTCTTAGCGCTATATCAATCCCGTCTCGGTTCCGAACCAGATGAGGTTCTGTGGCTAATGGTTGAGGAACTCACCGATGCGCTCACCTTGATTATCGGCGGGCGGGTTGATGCTGTTCCTAACTTAACAATACGGGGCGAACGCTTGGCCGGAGGTATCCGTTGGCACCAAGAAGGTTGCGCTGACATCGTCATAGAGGCATATGATCCTGCGGTGCGTCAGCGCTTTTCACTGGCTCATGAACTAGGCCACTTCTATCTCCATGAGAGGCAAATATTAGAAGAGCAGGGAGGGACGCACGGCGACCCGCATCGCATGGGTGATGAGGCTGATCGGGTGAGCGATGTTGACGAGGAAATAGGAGATTTCGGCGACATCCCGGCTGAAAATGATGGCGTTGCTCTGGAAAACCCTGAATGGGAAATAGAAGCCGATGCGTTCGCTGGCGCGTTCCTTGTCCCTGTTCGCCGTCTTAAACGAGATATTCAGCGCTTTGGAAAAGCAGTGCCGTTCCTCGCCGCGCGTTACGCCGTGTCACCCACGTCGATGCGTCGGCGTATGATGACGCTTGAGGCGCTGAGAGAGTTGACCTCTTCTATCGATCTGCTCAATCGGGCGGACTCTATTTCAACAGACAGCCACAGCGAAAATCGGCATGACATGGAGCGCGCGTCGGTCCCGGAGGTGAGTACTTGAAGATCGTCCATCTCGCCGACACGCACCTGGGGGCTATTGGCACAGGCGTCCAGCGTTACGTAGAGGATCCTTACGGGCAAAACATTCGTCTACGGCAACAGGAAGCCGACATACGGGTTTCCTTCGCGACGGCAATCGAGCGCACTCTTACGCTGGGACCCGCTTTTGTGCTTCACACAGGGGATCTCTTCGACCAGGCGCATCCCAATCCCCACTCCCTTGATTTCGCCTTTCGACAGTTGCGGCGATTGTCGGATGCGTACATTCCCGTTGTGTTGCTGGAGGGCGATCACAGCGCCCCACGATCTGCTGCCCAGGGAGAGGCATTACGGCTACTGACGCATTTGCCGGGGGTGGAAGTAGCCTGCGGTGTTGATCCGCGCCGCGTCGAGGTCGCAGGCGTCGTGATCGATGCCATTCCTCACCGTGCTCTTCTTGGCGACGAACCGCCAGCAATCCTTCAAGACGCGTACGAAAGGGAGGCGAACCGCTTTCACATCCTCGCCGCGCATGGTGTCGCAGATGGGTGGCCCTTCTTCCAGACTTGGCGTAACGCGGCGGCACTGAGGATACGCCAGGTCGCATCAAAGTTCGATTATGTAGCGCTCGGCCACTGCCACCGTTTTTCGCAGGTGCCGGGAACGGATCGGGCGTTCTATCCGGGCGCGGGAGCAATGGCGCTTACAGGAGATTTTCGTCCGGGATATACGTTTGGCTTCAACGTCGTAACACTCTGTGCCGGTAAAGCTCCGAAGGTAGAGCGGGAGTTGATAAGCACCCGCCCTATGAAAGTCTACGGCCTCTCCGACGCCCAGAGCTGTTCCGCGCAGGAAATAATGGAGTTTCTGTCCGCGCAGGTAAAGGAAGTGCCGCCAAGCGACGCGTACTGCCGGGTGCTCGTCGAGGGTATTGATCCGGCGGTCCGTAGCCAACTGAGCCTGCGAGAGATAGAGCGATTGTTTCCTATACCCGAGGTGGCTGGCCACACCATTCAACTACGCTCACGTGCCATGACGCAGGGTGAACGAGCAGGACGGGCAGGTTATACGCCTCTCCAGCGTTTTTTAGAGCTTACCATTCAATCGAATTTGGAGGAGGACGTTCGAGAAGAGGTAGTATTGCTCGGAACCGATTTCTTCAGCCAAGCTGAGGCAGCACTGAGTAAAGAGGATCAGGATAGCGCGGGTTAGCGACATATCGTAGGGATCGCGATGGCGGGGATTTGGGGGATGATTTAGGCTTCATGCGGTTAGTATCGCTTATAATTTCCGGGTATCGGCAATTCTTGGAAGAGAGCACGTTGACCGTGCCGTCTGGCCTGACTGGCATCTGTGGCCCGAATGGTGTTGGCAAGAGCAAGTTGATTGAGGCAATAGGGTATGCGCTCTTTGGCGCTCCGAAAGTATTGTCGGCTTCCGATAAGGAAGCTGATCTCGCGTCTGCTGCTGGCGCGGGGAAAGTGCTCCCAGACGTGCGGCTGGTTGTTGAGTCGCACGGGCATCGGTATCGAATTATCCGTGGGCGTAAAGGTAAGGCGAAGGACTGCCGTATTGAGGAGATTGTTACGGTAACTGACGGGAGCGAGACGGTTCTGTCGCTTGCCGCGAGTCCGTCGGAGGTAACGAAAAAGGTTGTCGAGTTATTCGGAATCACTCCTGATGCGTATCTGCGGACGTTCGTCGCCCGGCAAAAAGAGGTTGCGGGTATTCAGGGCATCAAGACTGATAGAGACCGACAGCTGTTTATTAACCGCATGATCGGCCTTGCTCAGGTCGAAAAAGCCCTCGCACTAGCCGATGCCGAGCGCAAGGATCGTAAAAAAAAGCTTGAGGACCGGATCGCGGAAGAGGGCGAGGCGGCCGATGTGCAGAAGGCGCAGGCCGCACTCACAGGATGTCGGCAAGCGGTGGATGCCGCACATTTATATGAAAATCGGTTAGAAACTGAGGTAGAGGCGGCAAAGGCCGCCTCCGCGACTGCTCGCGACGAACAGGCAGGAAGTAAAGAACGAGCGACGGAAGCCCAACGTAAGCGAGAAGAACTTTTCCGTCTTGACGCAGCGGCCCCAGACCTCGAAAAAGGGCTTCAAGAAGCTAAAATCGTTGTAAGCAACACAGAAGACGCTGCAGAAAAGGTTGCAACTGCCCAGCGAATTTTGACAGAGTCGACCGGTGCTCCGGAGCGTCTCGCCCAACATGTAACGCTCGGAGACATTGAAGAACTAAGGACAAAGATCTCCGAGGCGGAAGAGGCGTTTGGAGTACTTGAGGTACGACAATCAGCACGAGAGCAACTGCTCATGGTTGTTCGCGAAGCAGAATCACATGTGGACAAGGCGACCGAAAGCACAGGGCGAGCGGTCGCGGACGTTGCCGCTTGCAAGCGGAATCATGAGACGGCTCAGACTGAGCTAGGACGAATTGACAAGAATATCCAAGTCGTCACGGATTTGGGGCCGTCCGGTGCATGTAGCCATTGTGGGCAACGTCTCGGACCAAATCTGCAGACTGCCCTCTCGCACCTCAATACTGCGCTCGAAGAGGCGCGGCAAAAGCAACAACATGCCGTAATTCAATGGGAAGGTGCTAAAGAACGTGCCGCAAAGGCGCACGATGAGCATGGCGCCGCTGTGAATATGCGCGCTCGGTTACAGGCGCAATATGAAGAAGGAAGCGATATCCCGGGATTACTGGTGGAAGCACGGGGGCATCTGAACGGTTTGCGTGAAGCACTGGAAGCGTACTCGCCCTCTTTCCGGGAATTAGTCTATGATGCCGAAGCACATCGCGCGACCGAAGAGATGTGTGGAACGAGAAGCGAGGCCGAAGCGACGATACGAGCGAATGAAACGCTCGCAAATCAGGCCGAAGGCGCGCGGGAGGCTGCTGATCGCGCATATCGTCAACGGGATGAAAACGTTTCACGTCGTTCTACGCTTATAACTGAACTGCAGGAGTTGGCGGACGTAGAGGCGGCACTCCAAGCTGTGACAGATACTCTGGCTCGCTGTGAGGATGACGAAAAGACGGCAGAACTGGCGCTTAAAGAAGCGGCAGCGGTCACAACGGCTGCCCGTACGGCTGCAGGAATTGCAGAAGATCGTCTTCGCAAAGCGCGCGAGCTTCAGGAGCGTCTTCAAAAGATGCGCCGTGATGCAGAGATTGCCGAACGAACTGCTACCTATATTCGAGAGACGCGTGACGAGATAACTGCCGAAGCCTGTCCGCGGCTTTCAGAGATGATGGATGGATGGGCTCGCGCTCTGATGGGCCCACATTTCTCGATG
>JAZKEA010000564.1:0-11044 GCA_040387315.1 Armatimonadota bacterium
CTCCGACGGCTTTGAGAATGATCCGCCCGATGGGGCAGCCGAGGTTCTGCGCGTCTTTCGGACGCGCCTCGATCCGAAACGAAAAACAACGATAGTACATCTGAACCCGGTGTTCAGCCCGGAGGAGCTTGTGCCGCACGCGCTGAGTCCACAGGTGACGACCATCGGTCTGCGCGATGCTGAAGACCTGCCGACGGCTGTAGGTTTTGCCCGGTTCGCGGATGGGGCGGCACACTTGGATGATCTGGAGGCGTATCTTGCCCTGCGCCGGAACCGCTTTTTGGAGCGGGCAAAGGTTCTTTTATGACGGTAGTAAACAGCATCGACCTGGCAGGATTGGAGATAGCGCCGTCGCAGGTGTTCGGCACAGTTCGCCTGGTTCCCCTTCTGAGACCGGGCGGCGGAGATGACCTGCGCCTTTCGCAGCGCCGGTACCGCGAGGATAGGGCAATGGTCGCGCTGAGCGGGAACGATCTGGAAGAGCCTGACCTCGCCTATTTCGCCTACGTGCCGCACGGACTGGTGCTCTCCTGGACCGATAACGGCACGGCGGCGGAGGTGGCGTTCGGGGGGCAGATCCGCAAGCCGGACGGCATTCGTTCCGGAAAGAACCCTTTGTGCACGACGCGGGTGCTGCACCGGATGGCAAAGCGCGAAGCGGGCAACCAGCTTCGCTTTTTGCCCCTTCACCTCGCAATGGAGGGGTTTCTGGAGATGTTCTTCTCCGGACCCACTATCAAATGGGATGAATATTCCCGTCAGGCGCTGCGTGATGGACTTTCGCCGCGCAGTGAAAGTGTCGTGCCGGGTGCGTACCTGAGCGGTCTGGAAGATGCCCTGCGTGTCTTCGAGATCCATGAGCGTCAGGTGGGCGTTCTCCTTTTTGTCGCGGATGCGCTGGCATCCGCCTTTGTGACCTCTACCGCAGAGGATTACCGGGCGCTGCATCTGACCCTGCTTCAGGACTTCTACGGCGAGCTAATCTACCAGTACGGCCTGCTTTACGAAACATCGATACCGCTGTCTGTCGCCATCGACGCCGAAAGCGTTACTGATCTTTCCGACCTGCGGGCGGCGGCGAAAAAGGCAAGAGCGAGTTGGGGCGCGTTTCACGGTTTTCAGGCCAGCGACCTTATTGGGCGTCAGGCACTGGTGCGGCATGTCTACTCTGCTGGACCATTCACGCTGGAGCGGTTCATCACCGACCTGGACCCGTCAGCCGAAAACCATATCGGGGAGCGGATTCGCCGGACAGCGACCGGTGAGCTGATGTATCTGAAGACGTACCGGCTGTCTGCCGCGCAGACCCGGCGCGTCTACCTGCTCAGCAAGATCGCCGCCTGCGACTGGAACCTGGATGCCGCCGCGGCGCTTCTCCAGACGGATCGAAACGGACTGGTGCTGCGCCTGACCAAAGCGGGATTTGGCTACCTGCTGAAGCCCGAAATTCTGGCGGCGGCGCACAAAGCCGACTGGCTGGCACGCACCGGCGGCAAAACCGGCTGAAGACATGTCCCCTTACCCACGGCTGTTTTAGGTATACTTTCTCTGCGTGCTCCGAAGCGCGCGGAGAAACTCTTCAGAGCGACGAGGCCAAATGGAATCAACCGAAGCAGGTCAGCGTAGACCCAACGTAGTCGTCTTTTTTACGGATCAGCAGCGCCACGATACAACAGGTGTTCACGGATGCCCCCTGGACCTGACTCCGAATTTCGACCGCATGGCAATGGCAGGGACACATGTCGCCCATTCATTTACCTGCCAGCCCGTCTGTGGCCCTGCCCGATCCTGCCTTCAGACCGGTCTGTATGCCACCCAAACCGGGTGCTGGCGTAACGGTATCGGTCTTCCGGATACGCTGCAGACTCTGGCGCATCATTTCGGCGCGGCGGGCTATCAGACCGGCTATATCGGCAAATGGCATCTCGCGCGTGACCAGAAGAGCAATGCGGTCGCCATTGAAGAGCGCGGCGGATACGATTACTGGCTTGCCGCCAACGCTCTGGAGTTCAGTAGTGATGCCTATGACTGCCGCCTCTACGACAACGATAATCAGGAGGTAAAACTGCCCGGCTATCGCGTCGATGCCCTTACCGATGCCGCGATCCGCTTTATCGACGAGCGTCAGGACGACCCGTTTTTCCTTTTCCTCTCGTTTCTTGAGCCGCACCATCAGAACCATCGCGACGACTATCCCGCCCCGGATGGGTACGCGGAGCGTTACACGGGCAAGTGGATACCGCCGGATCTTGCCGCGCTTCCCGGTATCGGCGCACCACATGTGGGCGGAACGGCACACCAGCATCTGCCCGGCTACTTCGGCATGGTAAAGCGTCTTGATGAGGCCCTGGGACGCCTGCTGGATACCCTGACCAGTCTGGGGATACGCGATAACACCATCGTGCTGTTCACCAGCGATCACGGCTCTCATTTTAAGACGCGCAACAGCGAGTACAAGCGCTCCTGCCACGAAGCATCCATCCGTGTCCCCACGGCGATCTCGGGGGCCTGCTTTACAGGCGGCGGACGCCTTCGCGAGCTGGTAAGTCTGGTTGACTTGCCGCCGACCCTTCTGGACGCAGCCGGAATACCGGTTCCGGCTGCGATGCAGGGGCAATCGCTTCTGCCCTTGCTGCGCGGTTCCGGAACGAAAGCAGACTGGCCCGAGGAGGTTTTCGTCCAGATCAGCGAGTCACAGGTGGGTCGCTGCGTCCGCACCCACCGCTGGAAATACAATGTCGTCGCGCCGGACAAAAACGGCAACAAAGAGGCAAGCTCCTCGCACTATGTCGAGGAGTTTTTGTACGATCTTCAGGCCGACCCTTATGAGCTGACGAATCTCGTTGCGCAGGATTCGCACACGGAGGTCCGAGCAGTTCTGCGGGAACGCCTGATCGCCCGTATGGTCGCGGCAGGCGAGGAAGCCCCTGCAATCGAGCCTGCCGCCGAGCAAATACCCAGCGGACAACGACGCGTTACCCCGGAGGAGGCAAGGGCTTAAAGTCGGAGGCGGTCACCGTTAGTGGCTTCCCCGCGCGTCCGTCACGGGTGATGACCGCCTCCCCCAAACGGAGCCGAACCGGGCCGGAGCGCGTGGGAACTATGACAGCTTTGGAAAGCTGACCGTTCTTCCAGCCAAGGCTCACGGTCGCCCCACCCCGTGCCCGCAGTCCGGTGACGTTCCCTTCCGGCAAGGCGGACGGCAGAGCGGGCAGGAGGCTGAGCTCGCCGGAGTGGCTCTGCAGCAGCATCTCGCAGACGCCGCTGACCGCGCCGAAGTTACCGTCGATCTGGAACGGCGGGTGAAGGTCAAAGAGGTTCGGAGCAGTCCGCTCGGGCGTGATAAGGTCGGTAATCAGCTTGTACGCGCGGTCTCCGTCCTCCATCCGCGCCCAGAAGTTGATCTTCCAGGCAAGGCTCCAGCCGGTGGCGAGGTCGCCGCGCATCTCCAGGGTCTTTCGGGCGGCGGCGAAAAGGTCGGGGGTTCCGCGCCGGGTGATCTGCGCACTCGGATAGAGCCCGTACAGATGCGAGATATGCCGGTGCTTCTGATCGGGCGCTTCGACATCCCAGTCTTCGAGCCATTCCTGAAGCTGTCCCGCTTTCCCTATCTGCATCGGCGCCAGACGTGCCCGCGCCGCGCTCACCTCCGCCCGAAACGCCGGTTCCGTGTCCAGCAGGTCCGCGGCTGCGATACAGGAATCGAAGAGGTCGCGTACGATCTGATTCGACATCGTCGGTCCGGCAGAGATGCTAGCGTTCGGGTGATGCGTTTTCTCCGGTGAGTTGGAGGGACACACGACCAGCCATTTATGGGTCGGTTCCTCCACCATCGTCTCCAGGAAGAACTCCGCCGCCCCCTTCATCAGGGGGAAATGACGCTTCAGCGCCTCGCGGTCCCCGGTGTACTCCCAGTGATCCCAGAGGGATTTGCAGAGCCACGCGCCGCCCATGGGCCACTGTCCATAGAAGGCCGGGTCCACGGGGGCGGTGCCGCGCCAGGCATCGGTATTATGATGCGCTACCCAGCCGCGCTTCGCCCCCCAGTGTGTCTCAGCGGTACGTCTCCCGGTGATCGAGATATCCGAAATCAGACCGAAAAGCGGACCATAAGTATCCAGCAGGTTCGCAGGACCGGCGGGGAAATAGTTCATCTCCGTGTTAATGTTGATGGTGTACTTGGACCCCCACGGCGGGTTAAGGCGGTCGTTCCATAGCCCCTGAAGCGTTGCGGCCTGACCACCCTCACGCGAGCAGGAAATCAGCAGATAGCGACCATACTGGAAATGCAGAGCGACAAGACCGGGATCGGCCTTTCCCTCTCCGAAGGCGCGAACCCGTTCGTCGGTGGGAAGACGAGCGGCATCTGCCGGTCCTCCCAGATTTAGGTTGACCCGCCCGAAAAGCGTACGGTAATCCGCAATATGGTCGCGCCGGAGACCGTCGAACTTCTTTTTTGACGCCGCATCGAGACGCATTGTCGCCGCGGCGTCGGAGTCGGCGCTTACATCCTCGTAATTTTTATAGCTGCTCGCCATCGACACGAGAAGCGTGACTGAGTCCGCACCGGAAACGACCAGTCGGCTGCCGTCTACGGTGACCGTACCTCCCTCTGCTTTCGCACGCGCAAGGGCGGTAAAGCGAACTGAGCCGGGAGTCCCGCCTGCATCGCTGCCCTTTCCGCCGAGCGCGATGGTATCATTCCCTGATCCCAGCGCCGTCGCCTTCATTGAGCTGGAAAAAATAGCGGAGAACGATTGCTGTCCCGGCTTATCGGCAGTCAGCCGCAGGACAATCACCTGATCCGGATAGCTTGCAAAGACCTCACGTCTATGCCGCACCCCGTTGACACTAAAATCCGTTCGTACGACGGCATCATTCAGATCCAGAGTGCGTCGATAACCGGCAGCCTCTCCCGTCAGGTCAGGGAACGTCAGCTTCAGATCGCCCACCGTCTGATACGGGGCCTGCCCCTGCGGCTTTCCGTTGAACTTCTGCTCGGCAAGACGCTGCGCCGCCTCCCATTCGCCCGCGAAAACAAGCCGACGAATCTCCGGTAGCGCGGCGGGCCCTTCGGGGTTCGCATAATCGTGAGGACCACCTGCCCAGACCGTGCCCTCATTCAGCTGCAGCCGCTCTTCGACAGCTCCGCCAAAGACCATTGCCCCAAGACGCCCATTGCCGACCGGCAGCGCCTCCAGCCACTCTTTCGCGGGGCGCGGGTACCAGAGGCTAAGCGCCGGGTCTGGCGTCTTTGAAGGCGGTTGCGTGCTGGCGGACACTCCGTCCTCCAAAGCCACTGCCGCCGCTGTCGCGGTCATCATTGTCAGAAACCCTCGTCGGTTGTAGTTTCGCATTTGATCTTTATCAGCTGCCGGTGGGGTCACGTGGCTTCAGCGCACGGTAACTTTCCCCGCACAGCATTTCTTGTGTTTCTGACCGCTTCCACAGGGACAGGGATCGTTACGTCCCGCAGTCTTCCACGCCTGCGCTTTTGCCGCGTCAGAAGCGGCTTTATCTTTCTGCGCGACCAGCGCCATGATCTCCATCGGGCCTCGGCCCGCATGAAGAAGATTCGCCATCGCCCGCATATAAGGGTCAATATGCGTAAAGAATTTTTTGTAGCCGCCGCACAAGTAGTTCAGGCCCCACTCTCCGTCGGGCGTTCGCATGAACCGGTGTTTGGGACACTCGCCATTGCAGGCGAACCGGACATCACACTCACGGCAGTAGCGCGGCAGGGTGTCGCGTTTATCCTGACCGAACTTTATCTGCTCCGGTGACTTTACCAGATCGACCAGGGTTTTGTCGCGGATGTTCCCCAGACGATACTCCGGGTAGACGTAATGGTCGCAGGAGTAGACATCGCCGTTATGCTCCATCGCAAGGGCCGTACCGCAGGTCTCGCCGAAGACGCACAGGCTCGCGCCCATCCCCGCCCAAACTCCCAGGGAGACATCGAAGAGCTGCACGAACGTTTTTCCGACATCCTTCCTCACCCACTCATCGAAGATGGTAGTCAGAAAGGTCCCGTAGTCCTCGGATCGCACGCTCCAGTCGGTGATCGGCTGACGTGGCGTGGCGGTGTCTGCGGGCGGCGAGGCAAGGGTCAGCTGTATCAGGCCGTTCTCGGTCTGCAGAGGGGCATGGGCGGACCGTTCCACCAGGGGGATGAACTGGATAAACCCCGACCCGATGTCCCGCAGAAAGCGATACGTTTCGAGCGGCTTCTGCGAGTTTCCCCGTGAGACGACCGTCAGCGTATTGAACTCGACGCTGTGTTTCTGCAGTATCTTCAGGCCAGCGACAACCCGGTCGAAGGAGGAGCGTCCTTTTTTGTCGACGCGATAGGCATCATGGAGGTCACGCGGACCATCCAGCGAAAGCCCAACGAGAAAAGCGTTCTCACTCAGAAACTCGCCCCATTCGTCATCCAGCAGGGTTCCGTTGGTCTGCAGCGCGTTTGTGATCTTACGGCCGTTCGCGTACTTCTTCTGCAGCTCGACGACGCGGCGAAAAAAGCGGACACCCAGCAGAGTCGGCTCCCCTCCCTGCCAGGCGAACGAGATCTCCGGAACCGTCTGCTGCTCGATGTACTGACGTATATAGCTCTCCAGAACGTCAGGGGGCATCTCCCAGGAAGGACGTTCCTTGCGTCCTTCCTGCTCGTACAGGTCTTCCTTCTCCAGATAGAAGCAGTATTTACAGTCGAGGTTGCAGATCGGGCCGATGGGCTTTGTCATCACATGGAAAGCGGTCGGCAGAGTCTGAACCGGCAGACTTCGAAGCGGCGGAGGTGACGGGCGTGGTGGTGACATCTAATTTCTCTTGATTTAAGTGAGCAGAACCCGCAGCAGATCCCAGGCGACCGCAAGCGTGGTCAGCACAACCAGATACACAAAATAGCCGCGCAGACGCTGTCCATCCAGACGCGCGGTGAGCGTTGCGCCAATCTGCGCCCCGATTGCCGATCCGACAAGCAGTGTCATCGCCATTTCCAGATCGACATGACCGGCGCGGGCGTGGGCTATCGTACCAAGTACGGACGTTGCCAGCAATACCAGAATCCCCGTCCCTGCCGCCATATGAACGCGCAGGCCGACGCCGTAGAGCAGTATAGGCATCAGAGCGACACCACCACCGATTCCCAGCAGGCCGGACAAAAACCCCATTAATAATCCAATATATCCGACGAAAGGGGCGGAGATGGTATGACCGGAGCGAGGCAGACGCGTCATCGGGGGCAGCCTGAGTCGTGTCAGCGGACCGGGGCGTGCGGGAGCGCCTGGTGGCAGCGATGGCCTCCGGGAATCGCGGGCCATCCAGAAGGCGATGCCGGAAAGCAAAACGATATAGCTGAGGGAAAGCACCAGCTTGGCCCAGGCGATAGTATGCCCATTGATGACCAGCGTCCCCTTATCCGCCAGAGCCGTGACCGTCTGCGCTCCGAGTCCAACGCCTACCAGACTGCCTGCCATCATCATCCAGTCCAGCTTGACCTCGCCCTGTCCCAGGCGGCGATGCCGGAGATAGGCGGCGACCGCGACGCCGATCATCTGGCAGAGACCGGTTCCAACCGCGACTTCCAGAGGAAGGTGAAACAGCAGCGCCAGCAGAGGCGTCAGCAGGAAACCGCCTCCCACGCCAAACATACCGGCGATCAGTCCCACACCCGCCCCCAGTGCTATCAGGCCGCTGAATTCGTAGATGTCCGGTAGAGACGCCATTAGATATGATACATATCCGGGCTGGACTCTTCCGCGGATGGAACACGGGCATGGCCGGCAGGGGTATCGCTCCGCCGCGCAAGCCAGGACTGGCAGCGGTCGAAAACCAGTGCGGAAATGATTCCCCACAGGGCAGGAAATATCAGGCAGAAAGCCACATAAAGAAGATCACGACGCATTTAATTTTGAAGAACCCGACGGTGGGCATTTCCGGTATCAGCGAAGCGCGTCCGACTCCGGACCTTCCGCGACGGAGACTCCCTCTAAAACAGGCTCCGGAGGCGTCTTGCCATCTATCAGACAGGCTACAGTCATATCACCCATAACGTTAATGGCGGTACGCGCCCGGTCCAGGAACCAGTCAACCGGCAGAAGCAGGAGAACGTATTCAAGCGGCAGGTTGACGGACTTGAACACGAGCAGCATCGTGACCAGACCCGCTTCGGGGATACCCGCCGCCCCAACGGAGGCGATAACAGCCATAAAGGCAACGATAATCTGCTGTGTAAAGGTCAGGGCAAGGCCAGGAACGGCCTGTGCGATAAAGAGCGGGGCCATCGCCTCATAGAGCGCGGTACCGTCGTTATTGAAGTTACCCCCGACCAGCGCCCCGAGGCTCGCGGACCTTTCCCGAACGCCGATTCGCGCGGGGTCTTTCAGGGCGTCATACGTCAGCGGCATGGTCGCGGTGGAGCTTGCGGTCGAGAAGGCGGTGAGCAAAGCGTCTTTGCCGCCGCGCAGCAGGCGCAGCGGAGACACCCAGGACCCCAGCCGAACACGCGTCAGATAGAAACACATCTGGAGGAAGAGTGCGAGAAAGACAGCAAAGATGAAACCGACCAGGCTCTGGAAGGCGGATATACCATGCTCTCCGATAACAGAGGCGACCACGCAGAAGACCGCTATGGGAACCAGCTGAATCACCCAGTGGAGCGCCGTCATGATCGCGGAGAACATCGTGTCCAGAAAGTTCTCGACAGCAAGGTAGCCGTTCTCGCCTCTGGCTAACTGCTGCTCGCGTACCTGGCGCAGGGCGATCCCGAAAGTCATCGCCAGAATAATTACCGCAATCACATTGTCATCGTAAAGCGGTTTGATGACGTTGGTCGGTATCTTGGCGATGATATCTTTGACGGGATTGTAGGGTTCTTTCTCGCCGACCTGAGTTGTAATCTGAGCAGTGGGAGCAGGAAGAGAAGTGCCTCCCCAGGTTCCCGGTCGCACGACATTCGCCACAAGAAGCCCGATACAGATCGCGGCCATGGTATTCGTCAGCAGGAAGAAAGCGAGTTTCCGGGCGACTTTCGCATCGACTGCGGCTTTTATGATCGCGTTCAGGATCGCCAGCAGGATGAGGGGTGTCGCCAGCATCTTAAGCAGCGTCAGAATCGTGCTGCTGACCTGTTTCAGTTCCAGCGCGCGTATCCCAAGAACGAAACCCGCAATGAGGCCAAGAATGAGCGCGATGATAATTCGCACGAACAGCGGAGTCTTCGTCCACAGACTGAGAATGTTACCCACAGTTTCTCCCGCAGGCGACTCAGTGGCCGGCCCGCTCTGACGTCAGTTTAGATGCAGGGTACCAGAGGTTCCTCCTTTTGGGTCGTTAACGGCGGCGCGGGGCTTTCTCGCCTTTAAGAAAGATAGCCTGGGAGTCGATACGGCGACGGCGTCCCGGACCCGGACGGATGTGTTCCCAGGTGCCGTCGGGCAGAAGCCGACGCGCCTGGACGTTATCGGCCAGTTCCACCATCAGCGTGTCCCGGACCACGTGGTCGCGCAGGGCCGGGTCCTCGACCGGGAACAGCACTTCGACACGACGGTCCAGGTTGCGCGTCATCAGATCCGCGGACCCCAGATACAGCTCCGGGCTGCCGCCGTTCTCGAAGTAATAAACGCGGGCGTGTTCCAGAAACCGCGCCACAACGCTGATGACATTGATGTTATCCGAGATGCTTGGCATACCGGGTCGAAGGCAGCAGATGCCACGGATGATCAGGTCGATCTGGACGCCCGCCTGGGAGGCGCTGTAGAGGAGATTGATCATTTCGGGATCAACCAGGGCATTCATCTTGAAGATAAGCCGCGCAGGTCGTCCGTTCAGGGCGTGCTCCGCTTCCCGGGCGATCATCTGCGCCATGCGCTGCCGCAGGTTGATCGGCGCGACCAGCATTTTACGAAATCGGGTCTGCCGGGAATAGCCGGTCAGGTAATTAAACAGGTCGGTCGCATCCGCCCCAAGATCACTGTCGCTGGTCATCAGGGAGAAGTCGGTGTAGATGCGGGCGGTCACGGCATTGTAGTTGCCGGTCCCCAGGTGCAGGTACCGCTTGATACCGCCCCCCGGCTCTTTCCTGACGATCAGAAGCACCTTGCAGTGCGTTTTCAGACCAATAAGCCCGTAGACGACATGGACACCCGATTGCTCCAGCTCCTGCGCCCAGGTGATGTTATTCTCCTCGTCAAAACGCGCCTTGAGTTCCACCAGAGTTGCCACCTGCGTGTCGGCATCCCGTGCGGCGATCAGGGCGGGAACGAGCGGGGAATTCGGCCCAAGTCGGTAGAGTGTCTGCTTGATCGCGCGGACGTGCGGATCTTTCGCCGCGGTCTCGATCAGATGAATGACAGGCGAAAACGAATCATAAGGGTGCTGAAGCAGTATGTCCTGACGCGACAGCAGCGAGAAAAAATCCTCCCCGCGGGCCAGGATACCCGGCGTTCGCGGCACAAGCGGAGCGTCTTTCAGGTCAGGACGATCCATCTTGGTCAGCTGCAGAAGGTCCGAATGCCCCATGACCATTTCGGAGATCACGACATTACGCGCGTCCATCTCCAGATTGTCGACCAGCAGGGTTCGGATGCGCTGGGGCATCTCCGGGGAGATTTCCAGACGCGTTACAAAACCGAAATGCCGCTCCCGGATATTCGCCTGAACGCTCCGCAGAAGATCTTCCGCTTCGTCTTCCTGAATCTCAATATCGGCGTTTCGGGTGACGCGAAACGGATAGACGGCGACAGGTTCCATACCGGGGAAGAGCCGTCCGACATGGTGACTGATGACATCCTCCAGCCAGACATAGCGCAGCGGGACTCGTCGCGGCGGTTCCGGGGGAGAGGTGAGCGCACCAGTGCTGTCACCGTCACTCGCCGGGGGCGGGCATATAACAAGGCGAGCGAGGACGCCGGGCACCTTCATACGCGCGAACTGATGCTCACCAGTCACCGGATCGCGGATCATAATCGCCATATTGAGCGAGAGGTTGGAGATATGGGGGAACGGATGTCCGGGATCTACCGCGAGCGGGGTCAGGATAGGA
>JAZKEA010000565.1:0-10116 GCA_040387315.1 Armatimonadota bacterium
AGCACTAGAACCATGACTACTGAAACCAGCATCGAAAATAATACTAAACTTCGCAATATCGCGATTATCGCCCACGTTGACCACGGCAAGACCACTTTGCTCGACGGCATGCTCCGTCAGGGCGGGGTTTACCGTGAAAACCAGGAGATCGCTATTCGTGTCATGGACCGCATGGATCAGGAAAAGGAGCGTGGTATTACCATTGTTTCCAAGCATACCGCGATCACCCATGACGGCAATAAGATCAATGTCGTCGACACGCCGGGCCACGCTGACTTCGGAGGCGAAGTCGAGCGTGTCATGCTCGTGGTCGACGGCGTTCTGCTGCTTGTAGACGCGGTTGACGGCCCGATGCCCCAGACACGATTCGTTCTGGAGAAGGCGCTCCAGGCCGGTCACAAAGCGGTCGTGGTAGTCAATAAGATCGACCGTCCGGACGCGCGCCCCGATTGGGTGATCGATCAGACATTTGACCTTTTCGCCGCTCTTGGCGCGACGGACGAACAGCTTGACTTCCCGATTGTCTACGCGGTCGCACTCGAAGGCAAGTCGACGACGGATCTCGCAGAACCGGCGGTGAACCTTCAGCCGCTCTTCGAGACGATTGTCAAGCACATCCCTTCGCCGAAGACCATCGGCGGACCGGACGCCCCCACGCAGGCGCTGATTTCGACCATCGACGGCGACCCGTACCTGGGACGGCTCGGTATCGGCAAGATCTTCGCCGGTTCTCTGAAGCCGAACCAGAACGTAACCATTTTCCGACGGGACACCACTTCCTACACCGCCAAGGTGCAGGGCGTGTTTGTCTATGAAGGTCTGAAGCGCGTTCCGGTCGAGGAGGCTTTCGCGGGCGATATCATCGCCGTGACCGGCCTTCCGGAGATCACCATCGGCGAAACTATCGCCGCCGGGGACAATCCGCAGCCGCTGCCCGCGCCCCACGTCGATGAGCCGACACTGCGAATGACCTTCGCCGTCAACACCTCACCGTTCACCGGGCGTGAGGGCCAGTTCTCCACATCACGCAAGCTGCGTGAGCGCCTGATGAAGGAGTTGGAGACCAATGTTTCCCTCAAGGTAGAGGAGACGGACTCGCCGGACTCCTTCGTGGTTCTCGGCCGCGGTGAGCTTCACCTGGCGGTTCTGATCGAGGCGATGCGTCGTGAGGGCTATGAGCTTCAGGTTTCCATGCCCGAGGTTATCGTCCGTCAGGGACCGAACGGTCGCGAAGAGCCCTACGAGCGCGCGCTCATCGTCGTGGACGAGGAGTACCAAGGTGCCGTTATGGAGGCCCTGGGGTCCCGCCGCGGCGAACTCCAGGATATGCGTCCCGGCGAGCGTGGCGGAATGCGGCTTGAGTTTATTATTCCGACCCGAGGTCTGCTGGGCTTCCGCTCCGCATTCCTGACTCTGACCAGAGGTACGGGCGTTCTTTCCACTCTGTTCGAAGAATTCCGCCCCTGGGCGGGTGAGATCAACCGAAGCCGTCAGGGTTCTTTGATCGCTTCCGAAACGGGACAGACGACTGCCTTTGGCCTGTTCAACGCGGAGGATCGCGGCGAGCTCTTTATCGGAGCCGGGGTAGAAGTTTACGAAGGCATGATCGTCGGCAAACATCAGCGAGAAGGCGACCTTGAAGTCAACGTCTGCAAGATGAAGCAGCTGACGAACATGCGGTCTTCCAACTCAGACGTTTCCGTGCGCCTGACGCGGCCCATCGAAATGGGTCTCGACCGGTGTATTGAGTACATCGGCTCGGACGATCTTGTGGAAGTCACGCCCCTGAGCGTACGCATGCGGAAGCGGGAGCTGGATGCCAAAATGCGCCGCCGCTCCGAAAAGCAGGAACAGGGCCGATAGCATCGAGCTCCTCTCGGACATTCAAGGGCAGGCGTTTGACGCCTGCCCTCTTCCTGGGTTAAAATTTCACCGTGACCGACCCTACTCTTCCGGCGCCCTCAGGCAGCCCCTCCCCCACTTCGTCGCTTCGCGACGAGCTGCTCTCTTTGCTCACCAGTCCTGATACCGGCGAACCCTTGACCGGCTGGGACGGTTCGACACTCGATGGCGTACTGGTCGGATCCCAGACCGGCGTCACCTACCCCGTCCGTGATGGGATTGCGTGCCTTCTGCCCTCCGCGCTTCGTGAAGCTAAAGATGCGTCCGCAGCGACAGAAGATCAGGGCGAGATTGCCGAGAAGCGGCGCGAGATGGCGGCGCGAGATGCCCAGGTCTCTGATTATGATCGGATGCTCGGGCTGAAAATATTTACAAGCGCCGAGCTTCCGCTCTCCCTTCGTTATCTTTCCCCGGACCCCGATCATCTGATTCTTGAAGGCGGCTGCGGAACGGGACGGATGACGGCAGCCTTTGCCCAGGCCGCCCGCGGACTGGTCTGTGTAGACTTCTCAGAAGAGTCTATCCGCGTCGCGAAAAGCAAGCTGTCCCCGGAACTCGCCGCGAAGACCCTGTTTCTGCAGGCGGATCTTTCCCAGCTTCCACTCCGAACCGAAGGGTTTGATCGGGTTGGCTCCTTCGGGGTTTATGAGCATATTCCGACCGAGGATGCCCGTGCTCGCGCTCTGAGCGAGCTGAGCCGTGTTCTAAAGAGCCGTTCCCGGGGCGGTCGCATGGCGCTTTCCGCCTACCGCTGGGGATTTCCTCAGTCCCTTATGTCGGAGCGCGAAGGGCACCACGACGGAGGCATCTACTTTAAGCGCTTCACCATGGCGGAGCTGCTTTCCCACCTTGCACCGCACCTGGAGATAGGGCAGTCTACGGAAGCTTTGCTCTACTATCATCTTATTTGGGGACGCAAGCACAGCAATTCCGGCTCTTCCGCAGCGCAGCGGGCAGAAGCGTCGGCTTAGCAACATGGGATCCGCCTATACGCCCGGCCTGATGGTCAGCGCCCGCACGACGGTTGAGAAGACACGCCGTCTGCCGCTTGCCGGTACGGTCCTTGTCAGCGTCGGTGATGCCGTTCAGCCGAATACCATCGTTGCCCGCGCGGAGCTGCCGGGGTTGATGCAGACCATCAAAGTGGCGGCACAGCTTGGCGTCGAGCCCGTGGATGTGCCTGCAGCCCTGCAGGTAGCTGTCGGCGACCGTGTAGAGCGTGGTCAGCTGCTGGCACAGACGAAAGGCTTCCTCGGGCTTTTCAAATCCGAGTGCAAATCCAACACCACCGGAACCGTTGAGATAATTTCCGACGTCTCCGGAAATGTCGGCGTGCGTGAAGCGCCCACCCCTATCGAGATGACCGCCTACGTTCCCGGTATTGTCAAAGCAGTCATGCCAAACGAAGGGGTTGTTATTGAGGCGCGTGGTGCGTTTATCCAGGGCATCTTCGGCGTGGGTGGTGAACGTCGTGCGCCCATCCATCCCGTTTCGCCCCGTCCGGATTCCCTGCTGTCCGAAGCGGACATCACTCCAGAGATGAGTGGCAAGGTGATTATCGGCGGGGCGAATATTTCCGGCGCGGCTTTGAAAAAGGCGGCGGATATCGGCGTTATCGGGATTGTCGTCGGTGGTATCGTGGATAAGGACCTGGTCGAGTATTTAGGGTATGACATAGGTGTCGCGATCACCGGTCATGAGAATATTCCCCTGACCCTGATAATTACCGAGGGGTTTGGCACCATCGCGATGGCGGACCGCACCTTCAGCCTTCTGACGAGCCTGGCAGGCCGCGAGGCATCCCTTTCGGGGGCGACTCAGATTCGTGCAGGCGTTATTCGTCCTGAGGTGATCGTTGCGGACGATCCTCGTGAAATCGACAGGACAAGACCTGATGTAATTGTGGATGAAGAGGAAGCCTTTAGCCTTGGCGTCGGCACCTCGATCCGCATTATTCGCGAGCCGTATTTCGGCAAGCTTGCGACGGTTTCCAGCCTGCCGCCCCAGCTCGTCCGCGTGGGCTCAGGAGCCGAAGTACGGGTCCTAGAGGCGACATTGAATGAGGATGGCAGCACTGTCACGGTTCCTCGCGCCAACGTTGAGATTGTTGCCAGCTAGAATGATGGCTGATTCCTGACGTAGGAATTTTTTATTCCGTGAGAATGCAAAAAACACCTCGCCGGATGGGGAACCATCCCAGTGGCCCGCGTGTCTGACCGTTGGAAAGAAAAAGCTTTCCCCTGGCTTCTTCCGGACTTGTTTGAAATGAGGAATGTCGCTTGGAAATTTTTGGAACTACGCTGAGTATGGGCAGTTTTGCCCTTCTGCTTCTTTGTTTGGCAATCGCGCTCGGCTTTGAATTTGTCAACGGCTTCCATGACACGGCAAACGCCGTGGCGACGGTCATCTATACCAAGTCTCTAAAACCCGGCGTCGCCGTCGTCTGGTCAGGGATCATGAATTTCCTCGGTGTGTTCTCAGGCACTATCCTTGGGGGCGCAGCCGTCGCTTTCGGTATCGTGCATCTGCTTCCCGTTGACCTGCTGATCTCCGTTGGACAGTCGGCGGGCTTGCTGATGGTAATGTCGCTCCTGCTGTCCGCTATCATCTGGAACCTGGGGACGTGGTACTTCGGTCTCCCCTCCTCATCCTCGCACGCGCTCATCGGGTCTATTCTTGGCGTCGGCGTGGCAAGCTCCCTTTATACGGGGCATGGCTTTGGTTCCGGCGTGAACTGGGGACAGGCTCAGAAAATCGGGCTCTCCCTTTTTCTCTCGCCCATGATCGGCTTTGGACTTTCGGCGCTGCTCCTTCTGCTGAGCCGTAAGCTTATCAAAGATCAGCGGCTTTATGAGGAACCCAAGGGTGACGCCCCGCCCCCGCCCTGGATTCGTGCGGTCCTCTTTTTGACCTGTACCGGAGTCAGTTTTTCCCATGGCTCCAATGACGGTCAAAAAGGCGTCGGGCTGATCATGCTGATTCTCATCGGCCTTCTCCCCACCCAGTTCGCTATCAACAGCACTCTGAACTCCACTCAGCTTCAGGAAACAACGGTTGCGGTGCGCCGTCTCGAAGCGAAGATAGCCTCATCCGATCCCGCGACGGCACAGACACTGGGACAGATTGCGGAAACCTTGGCGGCATCCCGCAGTATCAGCAGTTTGTCGGACCAAGGACGCAACGAGCTTCGCTCGATGATCATTCACGCTGACAGCACCCTGAGCAAGTTCGAGAAGAGTGCGGATGCGTTCGCGACCTCTGAAGAGAAGGCGGCATTCAAGAAGGATAGATCTTCGATGAGTCGTCTTACTGATTTCGTTGCTCCCTGGGTTCCGCTTGCGGTTGCCCTGGCGCTTGGTATCGGAACGATGGTGGGCTGGAAGAGGATCGTTGTCACTGTAGGCGAAAAGATCGGCAAGACCCACTTGACCTATGGGCAGGGCGCAGCCGCCGAGCTTGTCGCCGCAGGGACTATCTATGCAGCCGACCATTATGGTCTCCCTGTAAGTACAACGCAAGTTCTTTCGTCCGGCGTTGCCGGTACGATGGCGGCGAACCGCTCCGGCCTGCAGTTTGCAACGGTACGAAACATCGCTCTTGCCTGGGTGCTGACCCTGCCGGTCACCATGCTGCTCGCAGGCACGCTCTTCATGCTGACGGCTGGCAGTATGCTGAAGAAGCAGCCACAGCCCACAGTGCCTGTCATTCAGCCTCGCGTAGAGCGAACACAGCCACTGCGCTAACGTGTGGGGGGATAACTAAAGAAAAGGGGCTGGCGAGTTCGCCAGCCCCTTTTCTTTGCTTACAGCCCCTGCTGTTAAAAGGATTGCCCGAGGGAAACGTAGGTTTGGAGGCGGCTTCCCTGAGCCACATCGACCCGAATCGGTCCGATCGGGGTCAGGAAGCGAAGCCCGATTCCAACGCCCGTTTTCGGAGAAAAGGACTGCCCGGAGCTGAAAGCGCTCCCGCTATCGACGAAAACTACCCCTTGAATGGCTTCCGAAAGGGGCGCTCGCAGTTCCGCGGACCCGAGAACCATCCTCTGTCCGTAGATCGAGTAGAGGTTGTAGCCGCGCAAAAGATCGAACCCGCCCAAAAAGAAGTACTCCGACAGCGGTACATTACCGCCATAGGTAGTCCCGCCCATAAGGCGCAGGGCGACTATGGGAGGCGAATCGCCCGAGCGCAGCGCGAAGTACTGACGCAGATCGGCCCTTGCCAGTCCGAAGCTGCGGTTTCCGCCGAGGAAGCTGCCTGCCTGCTCTACAACAACGGAATTCAGGTAACCGGAATGCGGATTGTCAGCGTCATTTCGCCCATCCAGAACAAGATTCAATCCCAGAGCCCCGACCGTAGCGTTGGCATTGTTTAGTAGATCAAAAGGCGGGTTCAGATCGTTCGGTATCTGGTTGAAGTCGTCATAGCCGACGTTATCATGCCGAGCCGAAAGATAGACGGCGGCGTTTTGCGACACGAATCGACCAATACGCGCACTTCCCCCGCGTCGTGTCTCGTAGTTGCGGATCGTATCCTGATTGCGGGAAAAGAACGGCAGAAAAACGGTCTGCTTATTGTAAAGGTCGATCCCATACGCGAGCGATCGCCGAGAAAGCGCAGGCTGAGAATACGACACGTTGAATGCCTGGCGCGAGCCGTCATTGCTCTGATTACCGAATCGGTCAAAGGAGACCAGACTCAGGCGCTGCCACTGTACGGCAGCCCGCTGCGCCGAACCGCCCACGTTGTTCTCCGTCAGATCCAAAAAGCCATTTAGCCCGGTCCCGTCCGTGTAACCGACCGTCGCAGCCACGTTTCCGGTTTTGATCTCTTTGACACGGACAACCACATCCACCAGGCCGACAATATCTTCCTCGGTGCCGAGTGGCGGGGCAGGAGGAACTACGGGAGCTGCCGCCTGAGCCGCCCTGTCTCCTGAAGGCGGCAGAGGCGCAGTCGACGGGGCACCAACGGGGCCAGCCTCGCCAGAGCCTTTCCCCGCTTCCAATGGAGGAGCCGTCCCGTTCTGTGACGACGTGTCATCTTCCGCCGGTTTTGTCGGATCAGAGGCGTCCAGTTCACCCGGCACCACGGGTGCGACAATTACGTCGGCGAAAATTCCCAGCCGCGCCAGCCGGTTACGGTCGTCTTTTGCCCGGTCAGAGCGGTAGACACTGCCGGGTTTGGTTTCCAGCACCTTAAGGATGATTCCGGTTCGCGTACGGGAATTTCCGCGAACAAGTATACGCCGCACCGTACCTTCGGCGATAACCAGTCTCAGAACACCGTCGGGAGAGACTTCCGTGCTGACAACCTGAGCAACCGGGAAATTACGATCCCGGTATATCTGTATGACTGCCAGAACCGCCGCGCGTATCGCTGCGTCGTCGCCCGGTTTCCCAAAGATTGATCTGGCGGCAGCGTCCGAGATCACCGACGTGGAAACCGCGGTATTTCCCGAGACCGCTACGGCGCGGATTACGGGCGCAGATGCTGCTGTACCTGTCGCAGTATCCTGGAGCCGGCTGTCCGCCGCCCTGGCGGTAGCTGGCGATAGAAGCGCGGCGGTGGCAGCGGTTACTGCTGTAACAGCAAGAAGGCTTTTGCTTCTTACCGGGGAGAGAAATACTGATGGACCCGAATACGAGGAATTGTTCATCTCATGATTTCATTGCGAGGTGTGGTGGGGATGGCATCCTACCCTGTCAAAAGCGAACGAGGGGGAGTTCGTTTTCGCCTATGCGTATAGTACCGCCAATCCGATCATTTGTGCTTTCTGTGCTTCAGAGTCTGTGCCTATTTGCCCTGCGTATCCACGTAGTTTGCCTTTTATGAAGCAAAAACACATACTTTTGTAAGCTATATTTAATTCGGTTCTAAAGTTGAAATATAACCTATGGCATAGAAGTTGCAGTGCTCTATTGCAAGCTTGCAAGCTAAAGCATATAATTCAATCTGACGGAAGGTCAGCAGACAAAAGATGGCTAAGGGATTAACAGAAAAGCAGCGGAAAATACTGGAATTCATTATAGATTTCCAGAAAGATAATGGGTTTCCTCCCACTATTCGTGAACTCGGGGATGCATTTTCTATAGGCAGCCTACGCGGAGTCACGGTTCATCTGGATGCGCTGGTCCGAAAAGGTTATATGACCAGAGAGCGTACCTCGCGTTCGATTCGAATCACGGCGCCAGACCCGCGAGATGCGGGGATTGATGAGGCGTTGACCTCCGGTCAAGTGGCGGTTCGAGCCACAAAAAGCGAGTCCTGCGTACGGCTTCCTGTTGCACGCCGCAGCGGGGGATGGCATATGGATACCTCCACCCCGATAACCGGCGAGAAGCTTCAGATCAATGATGAAGTTGAACGATATATGGCCATTCCTGAAGAAATAGCGGGTTCAGCATCAGGGTGCGGCTATGTGATCCGTGTTGGGGCGACAGGAATATACGGCGAGCCTATTGTTCCCGGTGATCTTCTTATTGTCCGTCCACAGCAGATCGCCACACCTGGAGAACTGGTGGTGACACTCAACAAGGGTGATGTCAACATCGGTCGTGCGGAAACGGCGGAACCGGTCCCTGTTTCCTCCTCAGGGCAGGAAGTTTCCGCAGTCAGCTCGGATGTGATTGGGCGGGTCATCGGCTTGATACGCTACTATTAATACCTGGTATACTAGAAAGGTCTCGAAACTTTACCTGTAGTAAACAGCGTATTATGGGTATAGGTGAATGAGTCCGGTGCCAGCAACATCAGCGATGTCGTTGCGGTAATCTCTCGGGGAAGAGGGAAGTATGATGGTATTGACCACAGTGATCTATGTTATGATCGCAATAATGTTCTACACGATGCTTTCGGCGACGGCTGGACCGGACCCGAAGCAGTAGCAGGTAACCCGCAGTATAAGAAGAGCCCCGTCTGAATGTTCAGACGGGGCTCTTTCTATGTTTCCCACAACGCGTAACGCGTAACGCGTTAGCGCTGCAGCATGTTATGAAAAACCGCCAGTAGAAACGCGGACACGAACCACGCAATAGCGATCATTCGCGTGTAGTTGGACAGCATCTCGTCGTAGCCTGCCTTACCGCGGAAGGCGCCGCCGGGGGTATTCTGCACTCCCCCACCGAAGCCTTCGGATTTCGGCGTCTGCATCACAACAACAGTGATCAGAAAGAAAGACAGCAGCACCAAAAAGCCTGTCAGGATGTTTACAACGATCTGCAACGGTTATTCCTCTGTATCCGATGACCTGGCAGGTTACTTTGCTGCCGCGTCCGCTTCACTCTTTGGGGTCGTAGTTGTCTCAGAGTCATCGCCGTTAATGGACTTCTTGAACTCCCGAATTCCCTCACCAAAACCACGGGCAAGCTGTGGTATCTTGGTGCCCCCAAACAAAACCAGCACAACTACCCCGATGATGAGCCATTCCTGGGTGCCACCAAAATAGGCGAGGGTTGTTAAATTTGTCAACATAATTAAAACTCCTTGAATAGGGAGTTGGCATTGCGCCGCCGCTGCTCTCCCAGCACCGCTCTACAACTCCTGTGCATTTTCCTGCTTTGCAGCCGGTTCGCTCAAGCTGCGAGCAGGAGGCCCAGGCGGAGAGACAAAGCCCTCAGCGCCCTCAGAAGCAACTTCATAAGACGACTCAGACGATGCTAGCATCCCTTGTGTCGATGACTGTGCGACCGTCGCCCCCTGCGGGGCGGCTATCGCCGGGCTCTCCACGGAGTCGTACCAGTGAGAGCTGTCATAGGCATTCACCGAACTCCCTATATGATCATCGAAATCCAGAGCGCGCTGAACATCGCCGGTCATTTTGCGGAGTTCCCGCATTGCTGACCCGACCTGCCGACCGATTTCCGGCAGTTTCTGCGGGCCGAAAACTATCAAGGCAAGGACAAGTACAACAACGATTTCTTGCGTCCCCAGAAACGCGAATAGTTCCATTTCGCTTTACTTCCCTTCGCAGTATATCGTGTTGGGTCTCCCAGTACAATACGAGGTAAATCTGCGAATGGTTCATTCTGTCGCCATTTTTCTTGACACGCACGGTCACGTGCCGTAAAATACAGGCTGTTCCTGCTTGCCCAGGTGGTGAAATGGCAGACACGCTAGTTTCAGGTACTAGTGCCGCAAGGCGTGGGGGTTCAAGTCCCCCCCTGGGCATCGAAATAGAGAAAGGCTCGTCGTATATACGACGAGTCTTTCTCTATT
>JAZKEA010000565.1:10126-13079 GCA_040387315.1 Armatimonadota bacterium
TCTTCGGCGACGGCGGCGCGGGGTTGGCTTGGGGGCGTTTGCCTGGGCTTCGAGTGCGGATATCTCACCGACAGCGGGTTCGGCGGTCTTGAGCGCGGCGAGGGTCTCGGCATCAAAAGGCTGTTCCAATGTGCCCGAGACGACAATAGAATGCGGTACGGGGCGCGACGGCAGATTTTTGGCGGTGTGACCGGTGACAATGATCTTGCTGTCATACACGATAGAAGTAGAGAAACCGGAGTCCATCAGCACCGCCTCCTGCACCCCCGCTTCCGCTATCGCTTCCGCCAGTTTCTCTGTGGAAACCACCGCGAGTGATCCGCCCAGCACCACCTGACCATCTGCGGTAAACCCAAAGAACGCACGGCGGCGCGGGTCGTTAAAGTCCCTTGCCGAGTAGGCGGACATTTCCTCTTTCGTTCGAGCCATACCGGCATGAACAATCCAGGCTCCTCCGAGGAAGCAGTCCGTCATATCCGGCATAAACGTCCTCAGGCCAGCCTCATCATTCATGATGGCGTCATTAAAGGGAACGATAGCAATTCCGGTCGGTCCCCAAACCACCAGAGGTCGGTTTTTGAGCTTCGCGAGTCGGGTTGGATCGGCTTCAGGACGGAAGATACCTTCCTGGGATGTCAGGCACGGTCCGATCATGGTGTTGTCGGTTCCTCGAAGCTGCGAATTGGCAAAAAAGGTGCCATTCATCCCGGCGACAGCGCCTGGTCGAAGCTGGACGAACTCACCGACGCTTTTCCGGGAGCCGTCCGGGTCCTGAATCGTGGCGGGAAGACCTCCGCGAACCATTCCAAGCTTTGTCCCGGCAAACTCCGCGACCTGAAGCGTGACCGAGGCAGGGTTGATGGCAAGCTCGACCACGGCGGAAGGCGCGTTCAGCGCAGCGTCTGCACACTCTTTCCATCCCTTTTCAAGCTTGGTATGAAGGTAACGATTTATCCGCAGGATACCTGGTGACTCTTCGGCGGGACCGTTCACAATCGTGAAGGCCATGGTGTATCCGGCCCGCTTTGCCGCATCGAAAGTGACCGCATCCCCATCCCCTTCCGGGTAGGCAAAGTACGGAACCGGGTGATTCAGTTTCGACTCCAGAAGCGCCTTTGATTCGACCAGCTCGCGGTCCTGCGCCTCCACGGAGAGTTTGCTCAGCAGAGGGTGAGAGAGCGTATGGGAGGCAATTGTGACAAGCCCCTGGGCATCCAGGGTCTGCAGCGTCGCCCAGGACATCTTCGGATGCGGCCCCTTTTTGTCACCCACGAAGTTCGTATGGACAAACATGGCCGCCGGATAGTTTTTCTCTTTTAGAATCGGATACGCGATTTCGTAGAATCCTTGATAGTTGTCGTCGAACGTGAGAACGACCGACCTTTCCGGAACCTCTTCTCCCCGTGTCAGATGCCGGTGAAGCTGCTCCAGAGAGATTGGAGTTGCCCCCTGCTCTTCCAGCCACTGCATCTGCGCCTCGAACTCAGCTTTAGTGCAGTCGAAGTAAACCCCACCGGGAAGCCCACGTCGCTTGACAATATCGTGGTACATGATGACAGGAATCCGGCTTGCCTGCCCACGAGGGCTCATTTCCACAAACTCTTTGGGATCAAAAACGGCGCTTACGGTCGGCACGGATGCAGACGCGGCGGGCAAAACAGCCGGCGATGCCACTGCTCCGGCAACCGGTACGGCGGGTGTCGGCGTCTTTTTACCGGTGAGTCGCGAGATGACCTGACAGCCGCTGGAGGCAATCAGAAGGATGCCGACGGAGGCGGCAAACGTGCAGTGGAAAGCGGGGCGGTGGCGAGTCGAGAGCAAGCAAAACCTCCACGGACGCGTCGGGAAGATGTGGAAGCGTCACACGATCTTCCCGTGTAGTCTAAGCCTCGGCGTCCGTTTCAGTATAGCATGGCGCGGCGTGATGAAGCTGAACCACCAGGTTTCCCGCACCGACTTTGATGGTCACCGTTTCCTCGGTGATCTCATTCAGGGTACCGTCGCGCACACCGGGTTCCAGGGATTCGTTGGTCAGAGGCCATCGGACTCCGGTCGTCGTGATACCGGTGACAGGACCGAACGCCATCAGCGAAAGTGTGCGCCCCGGCAGGTCCGACCCGGTCAGGGTCGCTGTGTCCGGAACGCACCACGTTTCCCCAACGGCATCCAACAGGCGAACATCGAGGGACGCACCGTATTTGATAAGGGTCGAGAGGACCGAGTAGGTGTGATCCAGACGGCCTCCCGTCGCCGCGAAGACCAATATTCTGTTCGCGTCGCGGCTGTCTCGGATATACATCAGCGCCTTGTCCAGATCCGTATAATCCTGATCCGGTGTCGGCACGATTTCAGCGCCCTGGGCTGCGAGCGACTCCCGCTCAGCGGAACTCAGCGAATCAAAATCGCCGGTAACCACATCTGGCACTGTTTCGATACGGAGGAGATGCCGCGCGCCGCCATCGACACCAATGACCAGAGCGTGGGGATGCTGCGCCAGTGTCGTGCGCAGGAGAGATGCCTCGGCGGGCGGCAAGGGGCCGCCCGCCACAAGAATCGCCATGTCTCGTTTTAAGCCGGTGTCAGTCACACTTGGACCAGCACTTATTCGCGGAGTCAAAGGATCGTCCATCCGGGCTGCCATAGATTTTTCGAAAAGCCCCCTCCGAAACACAGAATTTAGCGTGTCCATCCGCATAAACAACACCACCGCCGTTTGGATGCCATTGCCCATAGTACCCACCGGCGGCATAAGAATCCGGCCCATAACCGAATTTATTAGTCGTATCGACGTTGGGGCCAAACCAGGGAAACATTTCGTCGCGCATAATGCGCGTTTCCGCCGGGAACTGATAGTCCGCATCCGTCACGACGCCATAGGTGTAACTGCTGCTGGTTAGCGGATAGTTATTCTGGTAGGAGCCGTTCGCCCCCATGACCTTGGTGTAGCAGGCAG
>JAZKEA010000566.1:0-5117 GCA_040387315.1 Armatimonadota bacterium
AGGGGACGCAAATTTGATCAGTACGCAAGCATCTCTTCACTGCAGGAGTACGTTCTAGTTTCTCAGGATCAGCCGGGCGTTCAGCAGTACCAACGGGTGCCGGATGGCTCCTGGCGCTACCGGTCGCACACAGGTCTGGATGCATCCGTAGATTTTGCATCTATCACTGTCTTGCTTCCGCTGGCAGATATCTACGAAGAGGTCGCGTTCTCCTGAAAGTAACCTGCTTGCGACGAAAATTTGCCGCGTGATATAATTTACTGGTGGCGTTCTGACAAGAAACCGCCGCAAATTAGACGTGAAGCGCACAAGAGAGTGGGTCGCGCGGCCCGCTCTTTTTCTCGTATATATGGGGGCGCTTTTCCCCGTTCTGGCAGACAGACGGGATAAAAAACGATCATCAACAGAATAACGGACAGGAAGTAGTAGGAGACCCGGCAATCATGAACGCGGAATTTATCGACGCGCTGCGGCAAATTGAGCGTGAGAAAGACATCCCCTTTGAAGTGCTGTTAGAGGCACTGCAGTCTGCGCTGGAGACCGCGTACCGCAAAAGCTACAACACCGAGCAGGAGGTAAACCTGCGTGTTGAGCAGAGCAGTGCCACGGTGGTCGGAGGCGCTAAAGGGCCATTTCGGGTACTCCGTAGAATCTCGGTTGTTGAGGAACCGACGAACGAGCATGCTGAAGCCTCATTAGAAGAGGCGCGTGCAAAATATAACCCGGCGGCGAAGCTTGGTGATACTGTCGAGGAACCGCTTTCCGTGCGAGACTTCGAGCGTATCGGTCGTATCGCCGCTCAGACCGCCAAGCAGGTTATTGTTCAGCGTATTCGTGAGGCAGAGCGTGACAAGATCTTCGACGAGTACAACGACAAAGTTGGCGATGTAATCACCGGTACGGTCTCCCGGCGCGAGGGGGGCAACGTCCTGATCGCACTGGGTAAGCTGGAGGCAATCTTGCCGATCAAGGAGCAGGTGCCGTCGGAGAACTACCGCTTCAATGACCGCATTAAGGTGTTCCTCTTCGATGTGCGGAAGACGCCGAAGGGGCCACAGGTGGTGGTTTCCCGGACACATCCTAGCCTGATCCGACGTCTGTTTGAACTGGAAGTGCCCGAAATCCACGACAACATCGTTTCGATCAAATCGGTGGCGCGGGAACCGGGTCAGCGGAGCAAAATCGCGGTCGCAAGCCGTGATGAGCGAGTTGATGCGGTCGGATCGTGCGTCGGACACCGCGGGGCGCGGGTCCAGGCGGTTGTCAACGAACTCTACGACGAAAAGATCGATATCGTGCGATGGAGCGACGATAACAAGCAGTTTATTACCGAATCGCTGTCGCCCGCGAAAGTCTCATCGGTCCTGTTAAACGATGAAACCAAGTCCGCGTTCGTCGTTGTGCCGGACAATCAGCTCAGTCTGGCAATCGGTAAATCCGGGCAGAATGTGCGGCTTGCCGCTCGCCTGACCGGGTGGCGTATCGATATCCGTTCCGAATCGCAGGTCGCGAAACAGGCGTTTCTTGATGCCGCTGCCGCGCTTGCTGACGCTCCGGAAGACCCGGATGCCGAAGCATTGCTGCCTCCCATCACCTTTGGTGACCTGATGGGCGGCGATGATGCCAGCGGGAGTGATACAACAGATGATGGTAAAGCAGGGTAGTACGATATCTGCAGGCAGGGGAACTTGCTGCAGCGACAGGCGTAATTGATTTTGATGAGCAGCGTGAGTGCAAAGTCAGAGTTGGTAACGTCTGTGGGTCCGGCGAAAACGCGGCGAACGCCGATCCGGACGTGTGTTGCCTGCCGTACCCCTGGTGGTAAGCGCGGTTTACTGCGTGTGGTCCGCCTGGGGGCGGGCGATCATGCCGGGGATGTTGTGCTGGACCCAACAGGGAAAAAGAGTGGGCGCGGTGCCTACGTCTGCCCGACGGCGGAATGCATAGGACTTGCGCTAAAGCAGAAAAAATTGGAGCGTTCTCTGAAAACGCCGATTGCAGAGTCAGTTGCGGATACCCTCCGCGCAGCGGTTGTGGGGACGGTAGAAACCACGAATGCCGCACTGAGGGTGCCTATTCCCTCTGCTGAGGAAAGTGGCAGCTAATCTCTGCCACGCGATACGGTCAGATCCGAGACGCCAAAGGGGTTCGCGAAATGCGGCCCCTTTTGTTTCGTCGGTGAATGGTTTGTTTTCTGACGACAGTCTGCCATCATGGCAGCAAGATGGGTTGACGATTAGTAGTTCGCAACGGGAGTGCCCTATGAACAACTAGGTACGATAGAAGGCGCCGCGGGTTCGGCGTCCAGAAATGGAAGGTGACTGTATGCCACTTAAGGTATACGATCTGGCGAAAGAGTACAGAAAAACGAATACTGAGATGTTGGACGTGCTGAAAGGCTTGGGATTTCCAAAGCTCAGCCCCTCCAGTGATCTCGATGATGACGCCGTTCAGCGTATTCGCACAACGATGGGCAGTTCGACCACGAATGGCTCCAATGGCTCCAATGGCTCTGCCCCACAGGCAGCTGCATCCGCAGCGGCGGTGCCTGCTGTCGGCGATGCTATTGAGGTGCCGGTCAACGTTTCCGTGAAGGAACTTGCCGAGAAGCTGAACGTTTCCGGAGCGGAGATTCAAAAGGTTCTGATGGGCCTTGGGGTGCTTGCCGCGTTGAATCAGCGTCTTGCTCCCGATGCCGTCAAGCGTATCGCGCAGAAGTTGGGGCGAACAGTTGTCATGCCGTCGTCTCCGCCTCCTGCGGCAGTGGCTGCGCCCGCGGCGACTCCAACCACTCCTGCTGCCCCAGGCGGTAATGGCAGTGGTGCCGGAACGGCGGCGCGCCCCGCAAAGGCAAGCGGTTCAGGACGGCAGGTTGCCGCGTCTGCAAAAGGCCGAGTGGCAGCGGATGGTCAGCAGGCACGTCCCCCCGTAGTTACGATCATGGGACACGTCGACCATGGCAAGACAACTTTGCTGGACACGATCCGTAAGACCACGGTCGCTTCGGGTGAAGCGGGTGGAATCACCCAGCACATTGGGGCGTATCAGGTCGAGAACAACGGTCGCCGGATCACCTTTCTGGACACCCCCGGTCACGCAGCCTTTTCAGCGATGCGCGCCCGTGGCGCACAGATTACGGACATTATCGTGATCGTGGTCGCCGCGGACGACTCTATTATGCCGCAGACCCAGGAAGCGATCACGCTTGCCAAAGAAGCGAACGTTCCCATCGTTGTCGCGGTCAACAAGATCGACCTGCCGGGCGCAGATCCGGATCGGGTTCTTACGGATCTGACGCGTTACGATATCGTTCCCGAAGCCTTTGGTGGCGACGTCCAGACGGTGAATATCTCCGCCAAAAAAGGTGAGGGTATTCAGGACTTGCTGGATACTATCCTCCTGGTCTCCGAGGTCGAGATTGATCCTAAGGCGGACCCTCATGGTCCTGCCGAGGGCACGGTTGTCGAAGCCAAGGTGGACAAAGGGCGTGGCGTCGTCGCGACGATGCTGGTACAGAGCGGAACGCTTCGCGCCGGTGATGTGATTGTTGCCGGGACTTTCTTCGGCAAGATTCGCAGCATGACCGACGAGCGCGGAACGAAGCTTGTTAAGGCAGGCCCTTCCACTCCCGTCGAGGTCATTGGCCTTAATGGTGTTCCGGATGCGGGTGATCAGATCCGGGCTGTCAAGGACGAGAAGGCGGCTCGCGCCGCGGCTCAGGAGCGCGACATCCAGCTCCGCGACGAGCGGTTGGGCGGACCGGGAAGCCGTGTTTCGCTTGAGGAACTGTACAAGACGCTTCGCCTCGGCGAGGTCAAGGAGCTCAACGTCGTTATCAAAGGCGATGTTCAGGGTTCTGTGCAGGCCGTTCGCGACTCGCTGCTTCAGCTTGGCAACGACGAAGTCCGTGTCCGTGTCCTGTTTACAGGCGTTGGACCGATCAGCGACAACGACGTTCTTCTTGCCGCGTCCGACAAGGACCAGGAGATCAAGAACTCACTTGTTGTCGGCTTCAACGTAGGGTCTATTGGCAGCGCGGACAAAAAGGCGGAGCAGGAGCACGTCCAGATAAAAACGTTCTCGATCATCTATGAACTGATCGATGCCGTTAAAGTCGCGATGCTCGCTCTCCTTCCTCCCATCTACGAAGAGGCGAATATCGGCAAGGCCGAGGTTCGCAGCCTTTTCCGGCTTCCCGGCGGACGCTCGATTGCGGGCTGTTATGTCACCGATGGTATGATCCGGCGCAATGCCAAGGCGCGGCTCTATCGTGGCAAAACTCTTCTGTTCACGGGAGACATCGACACGCTGCGGCGGTTCAAGGACGATGTTCGTGAGGTCCAGAACGGCTACGAATGCGGTCTGACGCTTCGCGACTTCAATGATCTGGCGGAAGGTGACACGATGGAGATCTTCGAGATGCGCGAGGTTCCGCGCGAACTGTAGGATGCTCTTATTTGCGGCAGGAGAAGCAATGTTTCTCCTGCCGCGGAGATGACCCGGCAGGGATGCTGCCAAACGCCCCCGCATTGCGCCGGGGGATTTTTATGCATATTGGGGTACTAACGCTGTACCTGTCCATTGAGCAGGCGGAATCGCTCAAGGATAAGAGGCAGGTTATTCGGAGTCTTGCGCAGCGTCTGCGTAATGCGTTCAATGTGTCGGTTGCCGAGGTGGATGAACTGAACATCTGGCGGCGGTCGGTGATCGGGGTGGTCGTGGTCTCCAACGAGGCGAAGTTCTGCAATCAGGTCCTTTCCAAAGTGGTAGACCATGTTGAAGCGGACTGGCGCGTTGTCCTGGATGACTACGGTATCGAGCTGTTGTAGTTGTAAGTTGTTAGCGGTATAAGAGGACATTTTCATGCCCAGTATTCGGCAGGCCAGGGTCGGCGAGATGATCAAGCGCGATCTGGCCGAGATTTTGCAGAAAGAGATTACCGACCCGCGCCTCGCGCTGGTGTCGGTGACGGGCGTTGATGTGGCGCAGGACTTCAGCATCGCGAAGGTGTTTATCTCCGCGATTGGTGACGAGTCGGAAAAGATGGCGGCGCTGAAAGCGCTGCAGGGGGCGGCGGGCTTTCTGCGAGGTCGCCTGGGGCATATGCTGGACCTGCG
>JAZKEA010000567.1:0-18421 GCA_040387315.1 Armatimonadota bacterium
CAAAACGGGCGCAATCTTAGCGAGAATGGCTATAACGCTACAGTCTCCTTCGACGACACCAGACACGTGCGGCGGCAGCCAGTCCTATCCCGAAGAGCAGCAGGGAGCCCGGTTCCGGAGAGGCGCTGATGTTGTCGGTCTTGGGCTTGGCGTCCTTGTCGCCTTCGGAGGCGTTCTCTTCCTCGTCCAGGCCCGCTTTTTTGTACTGCTCTTTGGTTTCCAGCACGACCGCGCTGGAGAGCGGCGTTACGAGGCGCGCCTTTGCGGCGGGACGTCCCGCTTCGATACGCAGGTCAAGCGCTTTTGGATCGGCAAGGGTGTTCGATTCATACCAGCCCGCCATGGTCTGCGTTGCCTGGGCGAGACGCGCCCAGGCAGTACCTCGGTTCGCGGACGTTACGGCGACAGCGGGCTCGATGAGGACGCCGCCAACCGCAGGCGTGTGTCCGCCAAGCGGCTGTTTGGCGTTTGCCGTCGAAGTTACCGCACCCGAGACAGCAGACTGACAGGCGAAGCGAACCGCTTCTGCGATAGCGCCGCTGTCACCGGGCAGAGCACGGCGGGCATAGACACGGTCGAAGCCCGCAAGGTCCATCATGACCGCATCCTGAGCACGGGGCGCAAGCTGAACACCGACAAGCGCCGGGCCATTATCGGGTCTGCTTCGAAGCTCTTTGCGAACTTCTGCTAGGTCACTGACATTGATCGGCGAAGCGGCATGAAGGAAGATAATGGCGGAAGGGTTTTTGCTTTCCCGCCGCGCCACTTTCAAAGCGTAAGCAAGCGCCGCTGCCGGATCCGTGCCACCTTTGAAGCGAGAGGAGGCTAATCTCCCATAGAGGTATAGCTGAGCCGAGTCCGTATCCCGCCATAGAGTCACACGATGATAATTGGCGGTATCGCAGAATCGGAGGCGAGAGCCTTTAGGAAGCGAGCGTTTAACCGAGATTAACTCTTTATCAATGCTGTCCCGCAAATGCTCAACGCCCGCTGAAGCATCCAAAACGATTGTCAAATCGACGGGTTGCGTGGGATAAGAGAGCAAGTCCGTATCCCGAACAACACCGGGGGCTAATCGATCGCCTATGCTGGGTGATCGACGTTCACTGTTCGAGCCAACGCCCAGGTGAGGCGGATTGAAAAGGTCGTCACCCTTGAGCGTAAGACTGCCCAAGCTTCCAGATCCATTGGTGTGAAGCAAAGCGTGATAAACGCTGTTCCTCTGGACGCCGAAATTGACAGGGCCGAAAGCAGGAAGATCGAATATAAGTCCTGATTCGCCTGAGTTGCTTGTCTGCCAGCGCAGCGGAGCGGTGATACCGATCTTTATCTTCATCTCACCTTTTGCGGGAACCGGGAAACACTGCACCAGCAGATGGTCCGGCGCGGGCATGGTTACCAGAAGTGGATCGCGGCGCTGAACCACGGCGATTTCCTGATAGGCCGCACGCACCTTCTGGGGCGAGCCGAACCGGGCCTGCTGCTCCACACCGTTGATCCACAAGGAGACGGCATGACCGACGCCGCCATGCGGCAGAAGAACGTCGGCGCGGGCCTCCTGTGGCTGGCTGGAGTCATTGCGGAAGGTCATTGTCCACTCGTACTTAGCGGTCTCTGACCTGGGGTCTGCCGTGGCGTGCATCTCTGATTGGGCCAGACTCAGGTCGGGAACCGGGCGTCCAACGACATAGCCGCCGGTCTCCTCGACCGCAACATCGTCCGGGCCGCCGAACAGGCCGCCCTGCCGAATCAGGCTTGTGGGACGAGGTTCCGATTCAAAAGGCGTCCCGGTAAGAAGGAAGTAGGTACGGCGCGCCTTGTCGGAATCCTTGGAAAAGCTGGTAGGGAAACCGTCGCCATCCCAGTTATAGCCGTTCCAGGGCCAGAAGCCGCGATCCACCGCATTGTAACCAAGGCATACCCAGTAGGGAGGATTGCGCTTGTAGGCAAGATCCAGAAGTGTCCCCTCACCTTTAAGGAAACGCAGGACACGGAAGGCCCGCTTCTGTTCAAAGGACGCATCCGGAGCCCGAAGCCCCTGTGCTGTGTACTGACCGATAAGAGTGGGCCGCGCAACAAGCCAGAAAACAGCGGCAGCGCTGATGATACTCGTTCCCACGACAAGGCGCCGTGAATTGGTACGAGATACAGCGGTGGGAACGGCACCGTCTGGCACTGCCGTCTGATCCGTTCGCCAAAGGGCGAGCAATGTCCGAAGCTGAATGATGAGCAGGATCGTATCCAGCAGCGGAACCAGCAGAAGCACCCCGATTACCATCATCAGAAGAAAGAGGGCGAAGGGCAGCAGGGGGATAAACATGAAGGCTGCCATCGCCGCGACAATAAGAGAAACGACGGTCGCGGCAATGGCTACCGCAGTAGCCCGCTTCTGGCCCAAGCGCTGTATGAAACGGGGCGGATCATCGGCAAGTACGCGCTCATTGAACCAGAGTGTCGCCACCACCAGACCGTACGCGAGGGATGTCGCAAGATCGGGCATGGGATCGAAGAAGGAGGACGCACAAATATGCGTGACTCCCTCCAGAAAAATGGCCAGCAGCGAAAGAATCAGTGCGCAGATCACCCAGTCGCGCCGTCGTCGGTTTCGGCGGTAATCCTGGTAAGAAATGTCGATTGGACGGGGAGCAGTAGAGGCAGTAGAACCAGGCGACGCACTCATGGCAGATGTTCTCCTTTGCCGGACAAAGTAACAGTACCACAAGCCAGGTGGTTTACGACAGAAATGTCGCCGCATGGGGAAATTTTCTTTCTACAATGTCAGGTATTCTAACTTCCAGCACATTTGCGGCAGATATCAAAGATAACCGTATCGCTCAGAAAGACGTTTATTTCTTGCCCCCACTCAATACAATTGTTCTCGATCTTTTTCGCTCGCATAATGTCGCCGCAACGCTCGAAGACGATTGGATCGTGTTTTCGGACAGCGGTCGACGAGCGAGCGCTGCTGTTGTCCAGGAGATACCGCAGAAATCCGGCCTGCTAGTGCGCATAGATGTGCGCTTTGCGATTGCACCGGGCCTGACGATCATCGAGTCGTTTGCCGGTATCGGCACAGACAAAGAGAAGGCCGTTCTTGATGCTCTCCAGAGCTTTGCCGCGAACTCTCTTCATGTTCTCCTTGCCGCGTTCCTTGATCAGAGCAGTGCACAGGTTGATGCCGAGCAGGTGACGCAGGAGGCGTTTTTCATAGGTGGCAGACAGCGGCTTGTCACGGCGGGAAATATTGGTATCCGCGGCAAGCCACCTGTTCAGGGTGAGGCCCTGACTGCCTGGGTGGATCACTTCAAAACCCTGCTCGGGGAACAAGACCTTGGCCCGGAGACCCATTGGCTTCGCCTTTACTATGCGCAGGCGCAAGGGAAATCATCTGCCTGCGAAGTTCTGCTGGACAATGAAGTCTGGGACGAAATGCAGACGCAAATGGCGGCTTTTGCCTGGCCTTCTGGTGAGGATTTCTACAGTGTACGACTCTTCCTGACGGTTGGGGGAGATGACAGTATGCTGACCCCGAAACGGATTGTTGCTCTGCTTGCAGAAACTGTAGAAGCGAATCCAGACGTGGATGAGGACGAAATTTACCGAACGTTAGGAGCAGTCCAGGTTTCGGAGGCGGCAGCCCACCGGGCTTTTCTGTTTACGCAGATAGCCTGGGGACGTCTACTGCTGCAAACACTCCCAATTACGTTCGCCCCCGATTACTTCTGGCTGGATGCTGAAGGAAATGTCACGGAATCGGGACAGTTAGCGGAAGAACCCTATTTCATCGCTGCGACCAATCTTGGCGTGCAAAGCGGGGGAACGCCCGGTTTCAAGCGACTTGCTCTTACCTCGGCGGATGTGCATGCCGTCAATGATATGTACAACAAAGGCACATCGGCAGAAGGAGCGCGGCTTGCGCCTCCTCTTTTGTTTACCGAACCCCCAACGGAGGCAGGTATGGCGAAAGCACTGCAGTTCCTGAAAGACCAGAGTGCCGCACGGCAAACGAAAAACAGGCCAGCCACCGAAGACACTACGAAAGCGCCACGGTGGCAGTTCTGGAAACGGAACGCTCCGTAACGCCTATTCCGCTTTCCAGCCGAGCGCTTGGAGACTCTTTCGTTTGGCGGGGTCTTTGGCAAAACCGGTCAGAATGGTGGCTTCCGCCGCGGCGGCGGCTGTCTTCTTCTGGCAGAGGAGTACGTTGTGGAGCTGGTAGCGGGCCTCGACAGCCTCGGCGTCGCTGTCGGCGGCCTGACGAAGAAGACCTTCCGCTTTGCGGTCCTCCCCTTTTCCCGCCGCCTGCTTGCCCGCCTCTAAAAGCTCATCGGTATCCTGGTAGGGAGCGAGAAGCCAGAACAGACGCGCCGCCGAGGCGTTCTCGATCAGGATCTTGCGCTCATCAGGGGCATGGGTAACCATTTTCCACTTGTTCCAGTAGCCTCCCTGGGGATCGCGAGCGTAACGGTAGGCAAAGGAGGCGTGACGCCGCACGGCGTTCAGATACTTGACGTCCTTAGTGACATCGTACAGGCGCAGGAGTGACTCGCAGAAGAGGTGCGTGAAGCGCGGCGCGTCCTCGGTCTTCTGGAGTGAGCCCGTCGCAGGATCGGTCCAGGCGGCAAGGCCCGCGTCGGCGAGACGCCGCGCTTCCGTCAGCGACTTTTTATCTTTTTGCAGCTGACCGAAGAGAACGTTGGTGTAGATCATCAGGGCGGTGTTATAGGACCATTTCGTCTTCTCGATTTTGCCGTCCAGGTTGACGTTGTCCCAGTAGAGGCCATCGGCGTCCAGAAGGCGGGAGTTTGTCCAGTCGCGGATTTTGGTCGCCCATTCCAGTTGGTCCGCCTGCTTGGCAACCTGCACGAGACGCAGAGCGGAGGCGGCGGCGGGACCATTGGAGCAGGTATTCTTGCTCCGGTGGTCGACCTTCCAGTAGATACCGCCGCCGAGTTTGCTGTCCCAGCCGCTGAGGACGAACTTCTGGGTGTTCTGGGCATCTTTGAGGAACATCGGGTCGCGCGTTATCTCGTAGGCTTCGGCAAAGCCAAGGACGAGCCACTCATTATCATCATAGTATTTATCGTTTCCGCCTGGACCGGAGCAGTAGGCATTGAAGCCAGGAACGGGCGCGATGGGGTCCCAGTAGGTCTGCAGGCCCTCGCGGAAGTCGTAAAGAGTCTGTTTGTACTTGGCAGGGTTGTGCTGGGCCGCCCCAACGAGAGCGGAGAACTGGACCCCGTTTCCCCACATAAAGTCATAGGGAAGCTCTTTGGGATTAATCGGGAAGCTGGGGCGATACCGCTTCGCCGATGCGACATAGAAGTTCTTCTGGATATAGTCTGTCTGTTCCTCGGCTTTTTTGGCGTAGTTCGCCGTGGCGGGAGAGACAAGCGAAAGCGCCAGGAGCACGGTTGAAGCTAAAGCAATTGTTTTCATAGTTAATTACCAGTGGCAGTCTGCGTCACTACGGGCGCCGAATTTCCTTTGCGGGGAAGCGTCTTCCATTGACCTTTGTGAAGCTCTTTCGGAGCCACGTTCCAGCCATCGATCACGAGCTTCGTGAGGTCCGCCGGTATTGCGCCGGAGTATTCGACCTCGATAGTGCGTGACTCACCCGGCAGCAGCGAAATGAAGTTATCGTCGTAGAAGGCGGGCCGTATCGGTTTCCCACTGATTGCCTCCTGCAGACGAATCCAGACCATAAATGCCAGACTCTTCGACGGGTTGGTGACAGTCACCTTATAGAAGTTACGAGATTTTCGGCTTGACTGTGTCACCTTTGTCTGCAGATCCACCACAGGCAGCTTGTTGATATCCTCGAATCCTTCGTACTGCGGTCCGGTCAGGGTTCGCTTTTTTGTGTACTCTTTATTGGACCGCCAGTAAAAGTTTTGGGAGACGGGTTTCCCGTCCCGATCAGCAATGTCCAGGCGAATAAAATGAACCGGCGAAAGATTTAACGGCAGCGAGACGGTGATCACGTCTTTCATCAATCGGTCTGCGGGCACATCGATAGATACGGTTTTACAATAGGCTTCCGACATATCCTGATTCAGGATACGAGCAGTGAGCTTATAACCGGGAAAGGCCTGGACCATCTCGTTATTGACGGAAACGGTGTTTTTGAGGAAATCGAACTGCGCGTGGAGCGGCTGATGGGCGGTCTGGCTGAAGTAAAGAGCGGCAGTCGGCTCAAGCGACCAGTCCCACAGTCGTCCGCAGACCTGAGGGTTGGGGCTGTTGTGATACCAGAACAGCAGCCCCGTGGAGAAGCGGTCGCCGTAGTCGAAGCGGTTGTAGTTCCAGACCTCCCAGATCGCACGGTAGGCCAGAGCGCCGAACATCTGACTCTTCCAGGAGAAGTCTTCGATGGTCGCGCTCGGCCCGTACTGTTCCACCGCTTTTCGGTAATCGGTCGTCATCTTGTGGAATCCGCCGCCGTCCAGGTAATCCCAGACCGTCGTGTTGATCGGCCACAGGTCTTTTTCGTCCATCATCTCGCGAAGGCAGTCGATTGTCGGCAAAATCGGTGCGCCGTACTCCGGGCACAATCCGTTGATGCGGCTGCCGCGCGCCGACGCCGTGTCCTCGTAGTAAAACATCGGATTGACGGAAACATATGGGCTGCCGTCGTGGATGCCGTCTATTTCAGACCCGGCCTGCCAGCCGTGCGTGTCGTCCAGCCTATCCAGAATATCCTTGATGGGCACGATGGAATTGGCGCTGCGCTCATTCGCGGAAACGTAATAAGCGAGACTAGCATGGTTACGGATGCGCTTTACCGTGTCTTCCACATTCGCCCGGTAGAGGTCACGGTCGACGGGAAGGTTGGTGTCGCCGGACTGCCAGAACTCGGTCAGCACCAGAATACCCAGCTCATCGCACAGGTCGAAAAACTGGTCGGACTCCGTAACCCCGCCAGCCCAAAAGCGCAGGAAGTTAACCCCCGCCTGGCGGGTGTAGCGCAGTTCAGCATAGGTTCGCTCCGGCGAGTTTCGGCACATTGCCTCGGGAATCCAGTTGCTTCCGTGAAGAAAAAGACGTTTGCCGTTGATGTAAAAGATGCGGCTCTTGTCCGGCGTATTCTGATCGCTGCGAACCTCTCGGATCCCAAAGCGGGTGCTGAGGCGGTCGGAGGATTTTCCGTTTACATCAAACTGCAGTGTCAGGTTGTATAGGTACTGCTCGCCTTTATTGAACGGCCCCCAGAGCCGCGGCTTTTTCACGATGAGCGCGCCGTACTCCTCGGGCGTCAGTGTTACGACTCGTTTTTCACCGGGCTGCAGCGAGACATTTTTGCGAATCGAGATCCCCGCCTGCTTCACTGTCGCGGAAAGTGTTCCCTGCTGAGCCTGGTCGGTGCTGTTCACCACTTCTACGGAGATCGTCTCGCGGGAGGTGGATGTATCCGGCAGAGGCAGAGCAGACTTCACGAACGGATCGCGCAGCGCCACCGGGCCGGTCGCGAAAAGCGAGATGTTGCGCCAGATACCCGTGTTTCGGTCGCGAATTCCGTCCGGGAACGTAAAATCCCAGCCCGCCGTCATCAGCATTGTGGTGTAGCGGCCAATGATGCCATCACCGCCATTTCGGTTCTCACCAGCGGCTCGCGGCTTGTCGCTCTTAGCGCGGAAACCGTTCGGCGGATCGATAGGCTTCACCAGAACTGCCAGTGCGTTTGGCTGACCTATCTTGATGGCGTCCGTGACATCGAAGATACCCCTCTGAAACATTCCCGTCATCGAGCGGACGAGCTGACCGTTCAGCCAGATATCGGCCTGATAGTTGATCCCGTCAAACTGCATCCAGACACGGCGTCCCCTAAAAGAGGTGGGCGCAGCAAATTCCGTTCGGAACCAGTAGGTGTAGAACTTGGGCCCGACCTGAGAAATATCCGGAATCAGGTTCCTCTCGTGGGCGTTGTTAAGGCCGTAGTAGGGTTCGGGATAGACGCCGTTTGCAACAAGATTTGTCAGAACCGTGCCAGGCACGATGGCGTTCGACCAGGAGCGCGTGGTGAAGCCGGCCTGAGAAATCCGGTCCCCCCCTGCCTGCGCCTTATCGACAGGCAGCATTTGCCAGCGACCGATTCCCGCGTTTGCGGCTGCTGAGCCTAACGTAACGACATCACGCTGAGGATATGACCCGTACGCTGTCTCCGGCGCGGCGAAAACCTTTCCAGACAGACAGAGCAGCCATGTAAGCGCCAAAGCCACATACCCGCAGCACTGCAGACGCCAACTTTTCGTTGATTTTTTCAAGAGAAACAGCTTTCCTCACCCTGTCGCCAGCAACATCCACTGCAGTGAGATATAATAATTTATAGATATATAGAGACAGTTAATCATTGATTTTTGCGGGCATGAAGCCCGCTTTTTGTTTGCCGGGAGGTTACCGATCATGCCTGCGACGCTTACCGAATCCCCTCTGGATTCCGGCTCCGATTTGATCTCGCTCCAAACCCCTTTCACGCCGCGCCAGACGCGGCTCTGGATGCCGAAAAGAGTCGTTTTCACCCCTGCCGCGCTTTCTGAGCCCTGGGGCCAGCGGATTTATCAGCGTGTTTCCGAGATGGGACTGCCTGTCGAGGAGCTGCCTGCCAATCGTCTGTCCGGACTGCGCGGCGATGATGTGCGCGAAACCTACCGCCGTGCCAAGTCTACGCTGGCGGTCGTCACCGCGCCACCGTCGGCGATGCGTCTTCAGCCGATTCCGCCAAGCGCCGACTGGCAGTTCCACCTCGCCGAGGGCTGCCCCGCCCACTGCCAGTACTGCTATCTGGCAGGGAGTCTGAGCGGTCCGCCGGTTGTACGAGTCTTCGCTAATTTGCTGGAGATTCTGGCAAACAACGCGCGCTATGCTCCCGCGGAGGGCCAGGTTCAGACCTTCGAGGCTTCGTGTTATACCGATCCGCTGGGTATTGAGCACCTTACCGGCAGTCTGGCGGAGTGTATACGCTGGTTCGGCACACAGGAGAAAGCGCATCTGCGCTGGGTGAGCAAGTTTGACGCGGTAAACAGTCTGCTGGACCTGCCGCACAACGGACATACCCGCTGCCGGGCAAGTGTCAATGCGAGCCCGGTCTCGCGCCGCTACGAGGGTGGCGTCGCCGCGGTGTCGGATCGACTGGCGGGTCTGCGCAAGCTGGCGCTTCCGAAAGAGCGTGGCGGAGGCGGTTATCCCGTAGGTATCGTCATCGCACCCATCATGCCGATCCCGGAGTGGCAGGCGCACTACACGAAGCTGCTGGACGATATCGAGACGACTCTCGACTTCTCCTGTGACCTGACTTTTGAGCTGATCACGCATCGCTTCACACCCGGATCCCGCGATACGCTGCTGGACTGGTATCCCAATACCACCCTGGACCTTGACACCGCCAACCGCGATGTCAAGCGGAACAAATTCGGCGGGGAGAAGTACGTTTACCCGAAGGCAGCCATGAAAGAGCTGCGCGCCTTCTTCGAAACCGAGATCGCGCGTCGGTTCCCCGATGCGCGGGTTCTGTACTTCACCTGATGCCATCTGATAACTACTTCTTGGTAATGTGGGCGACAAAGCCGCCATCCGGGCGCAGCGCTACCGAGAGGCGGTCTTTACTGGTGACATCGCTTGCGGAGTGATCCCAGACATCGAAGCGGTCTGCCTTATCGGCGAACTGCTCGATATGATAGCGGCCTTTCCCTAAGAAGCTGAGGTCGATGGGCATTGTGCGGCCTTCCGTACCGTTGACAACCCCGATGAACCAATCGCTGCCTTTGCGACGCGCGAAGGCGGCGACGGTACCTATCTCACTGCCGGGGAGCACGATGGTCTCGTCCCAGGTTGCCGGGATCGCCTTGATGACCGGCAATGCAGCATTGGTGAGGTAATCCTCGGGACGTCCGCCGTAGCAGAGGAAAGGGGAGGTATAGACAATCGCCTGCGCCAGTTCATGCCCCCATGACGAATGGTTCACCCTTCCTGATCGGAATTCCGCCGGGGTGAAGTCGGCTGGCCCCTGCACGTAACGAACAAACGGGATCGCGGCATCATGCAGCGACGTCTGCTTGCCGTTTTCCCGGCCACGGACAGCCTCACGGGTGAGTTCGTGCGGCCAGGTACGCTCCCGCCCCGACGGTTTGACGGCGCCATGGAAATCGACCATCAGCTGGTACTTCGCCGTATCACGGAGGGTGTCATCGTACCACTGGATCCATTCCGTATCGGGCGCATGGGGGAAGTCTATTTTCAGTCCTACCAGCCCCGTCTCTTTCGCCTTTTTGAGGTAGGCGTCTCGGTCCGCTTCGTCTTTTACCTCGTTGGAGTTGACCCAGGCGAAGATTTTGACACCCTGAGTGGCTGCGTAATCAACGATGATCTTGAGGCATTCCCACGCATCTTTGCGGCTTGTTTTCCAGCGCTTCCAGCCGTCATCGATCAGGTAGTACTCGAAGCCAAGCTGTTTTGTCCACTCCACCCACTGGCGCTGCTGCTCCAGTTTGGGCGGCCCGGTGACCAGCCAGTGCCAGTTTGAGCGGCCCGGCGCAATCCAGGATGCGTCTGCCAGAGCACGGGAGGGTGCGGGACACAGGTTGCGAATAATGTCGGTGTTGACCAGAGCATTTAGGTCAGGTGTCAGCACGGTCACGCGCCAGGGAGAGACCACCTCCCCTCTCGCTTCCCACCCCTGTGGGTTGATATGAAAGAGCGCCTTAAAGGTGCCGGGCGTGGTGATTTCAAGGGCCATGTCGCTGTAGCTGACCACGTTCGCCTCGGTCATCATCGCGTAGCCGAGGTTTCCCGGAAGCTTCGCCGTCGCGGGGGCCGCAATGGTGGTGCCCACAGCGAGGTCCTCAGACTTCGCTTGCTGAAACGGCGCTTCGTAATCCTTGTTTTTGTTACTCTGGTACCACAGTGTCGATCCGGTCGGAAGTTTCCACTCCGACGCCTCTCCCGCGATTCGGCGCGTTCCTGAACCGGGGACCCGGTAGCGGTAGGCATAGCCGTCGTTGAAAACGCGCAGTTCCAATTTCCACTTGTCGGTCGCGGTACCATCCGTAACCGGTATAACCGCTTCCTGATACTGATTGAGAGCGGTATGATGCACGCCGTTCACGGCATACGTTTCCCGGACGCGACGCGTCGAAGGTCGGCCCAGTGCTGCCTTCTGCCCCAGATTCTTCTCATCGATCCGAATTCCAATCGCGGATGGGTCTAAAACAGGCTGCTCTTTGAAGCGGACACTCTGGGTCAGCTGTCCGGACGCGGCAGTATCGATGGCGACAGTAATTCCCTGGTTCGGGCTTTTAACCAGAATCTCGGCAGCAAACGCTGTGCTACTGAGACTGAGGCCGGCTGCAGCGAGAACGCCGGGGAGGATGGCAAAAAGGCGGTTAACGGGGATGGGACGCACGACAGGCATAATATTCCTTAATAAGCGAACGGCAGACGGCTTGAAGACGCGCATTAAGCTGTCTTCTTTTCCTGCTCTTCCTGAGCCGCGAGAAGCCAGAAGAGACGGGCGGTAGAGGTATTGGCAATCATCGTCTTGCGTTCCTCACGACGGTCGGGCACGATCTTCCAGGTCTTCCAGAAGCCGCCATCACGGGTGTCGCGGACGTGGTTCCAGGCGAAGTCCCCGTTAGCCCGAGCACGGTCGATCAGATACTTTTCGCCGGTCACCTGGTAGAGGTCCAGGAATGCCTCGACAAGAAGATGGGAGAACATCGCGTCGTCGCGAAAAGCGCCCGTATCACGGTTCACAAAGAGTTTTTCCGATGCCTGCCCCATACGCTTCGCCGCGTCCAGGTACTTGCGATCCAGTGTGAGGCGGTAAAGGCCCAGGTTTGCCCGCAGCATCAGGGCCGTGTTGTAGGTCCAGCAGGTTTTCCCTATACCGCCGGTATAACCCATGCCATCCCAGAACAACCCGTCCGGGGCCTGCAGGTTCTTTGTCGTCCAATCGACGATCCGCATCGTCCAGTTGACGTAGTATCTCTCGTTCAGGTACGGGGCTAAGGCAAGGGCAGCGGTCGCGCTGGGACCATTGGAGCAGGTCGTTTTCGCCTTCCGTTCCTGCCGCCAGTAAATACCGCCGCCGTGACGCTCATCCCAGCCGGACAGAACGTACCGCATCACCTCGACAGCCCGGTACAGATATTTTTTGTCGCGCGTCAGGGAGTAGGCTTCCGCGAACGTGATTACCATCCAGGCGTTATCGTCGTAATATTTGTCGTCGTTGTTCGGCGAGGCAAAGTAGGCATCATAAGCGGGAATCGGGGCATCTTTGTCCCAGTGAATCTCGATACCCTGGAAAAAGGCATCCATAAGGGGTCGGTACTTTGTCGGCGCCAAACGTGTTCCCCCGACCAGGGCGGAAAAGGCGGTGCCATTCCCCCACATGAAGTCATAGGGCAGAGCCTCGGGCTTGCGTGGCGAGGCAGGGCGGTAACGGCGCGCATTGTTATCCCAGAGCTCACGCTGAATAAAATCCATGGACGCCTCCGCCTGCTGACGGTAAGAGGGTTTGCGAGTAAAAAGGTTCATTGTAGGCTCATTATGCCCATCGCGGACACAGCAGAGAGTCCGGCTTCAGTTGGAGGCGACAAGAGGAATGAAGTCGTCATTGCTGCTTCATAGTGATGATGATTGCCCTGATTGTACGAAAAATTGGTCCTTGTGTCAAGCAATGATCTCCTTTTTGGCTCACACATTATCTGTTTTGGTACCAGTCATCAGTCAGTTTCGACAATCTATTGGCTGTTTTACGGTCTTAAACATCACGTTTCTTTTACCAATTGTGGGACAACAAAAATTGTGCCATAATAACAGGGTTATGGTACCAAAAACAACCTCCCCCACTGTATCCTCCGCTCGCTCGTCCGTTGCCGTGGCGAACGTGCTGCGCGACCGGATCGAATCGGGACACTATCAAGCGGGGGAATGGCTGCCGACAGAGCGGGTTTTGACGGAAGATCTGAGGGTTCACCGGCGGGTCGTCCGGATAGCGATTGATCATCTGGTACAGGAGGGGCTGATATCACGCCGCCCGCATTGCCGCCCGGTGATAGCAGGACCGGTACGCTCTTCTGTTCGAGCCCCCCAGGGGACGGATAATGCCGCAGGACCTCCGCTCTCAACATCGCGCCTGGTTGCGCTGATCATGTGGCACGGCGGAAATCTGGAACAGGGAGGCACCGCTCAGCAGCGCATTTTCTGGGGTATCAACCAGGCATTGGGGCAGGCAGGCTACCATACAGTTTTTCTGGACCTGGGCGAAGAGATCGGTTCGGATACGGAGAATGCAGTGCGCGAGGCGACACATCTTCGCTATGCACTCGAACAGGGGCTTGGCGGAGTTATCTTTTATCCGTACGCGTATCAGCACAATCGCGAACTGATTCAAGAAGTCAGCCAGCGCCTTCCCTTCTGCCTGATCGACCGGGCGCTGCCAGGTGTCGAGGCGGATTTTGTCGGCACCAACAACTACCAGGGGATGTTTGACGCGACTACTCACCTGATTGAGCAGGGGCATCATCGGATCGCGTATGTTACCAAGAGCGAGCCGATCAACCCGGTTCAGGACCGGCTTCAAGGCTATTTAAGCGCTCTCCATCAGGCTTTTGGCGAGCGGGCGGATGAGATAGTGCTGACAGCCCCGTCTTTTGCCGACAGGCACTGGTCGTTGTTCGATACTGTTTTCGGACTGCCGGAGGGGGAGAGGCCAACAGCGGTGCTCGCCTTCAATGACTACGAAGCGGTTCGAGCGTTTGAACGTTTGGAAAGACTGAATCTTCGGGTGCCTGAGGATGTGGCTCTGGCGGGTTTTGACAGCATTGTGCAGACACTGCCTGGAGGTGTTGGGTTGACATCGGTGGCTCAGCCCTTTGAAGAGCTGGGAAGAACGGCGGCGAATGCCTTTCTTCGGCGGATCAAAAATCCGTCGAGTCTTCCCTCTTATACCGAACTTCCGGCGCGGCTTATTATTCGCGAAAGCAGTGGCGCTGTTCCAGTCGGTAAAAAGTAGATCTGCCGATCAACCGGTACTGCTGCGAAATCGGTAACCGACACCCGGCAAGGTCAGAAGATGGCGAGGGCCCGTGACATCGGGCTCCAGCTTCCGCCGCAGGTGGGATACGTGGACATGAACGACGCGAATATCTTCGTAGCCCGCCCCCCAAACCGCCTGCAGCAGATGACTGTAAGTCAACACGCGATCCAGATGCGTCACGAATTCGCGGAGCAGGTCGAATTCCAGCTTTGTCAGACTGACAGTTGTCCCCTTCCGAAGCACAGTCCTCTGGTCCAGGTCCACCGTCAGATCATCGATTTCGATCACCGACAGGATCGCAACGGTCGGTTCCGTATCCGCCGCAGTGCGCGCGCGCCGCAGTACCGCCCGTATCCGTGCCATGAGTTCACCGGTATGAAAAGGCTTGGTCAGGTAGTCATCGGCTCCCAGTTCAAGAGCAGCCACTTTAAGCTGAGGCGTATCCGCCGCAGTCACCAGGATGATGGGAACGTTTGACCATTTGCGTATTCTGCGGCAGACTTCGAGACCATCCCCATCGGGCAGGCCAATATCAAGAAGAATCAGGCTGATGGATCCGGATTCCTCGGTGATAACTTGAATCGCGTCCCGCGCCGTTCCGACTACCTGGACTTCCCAGCCGTTCAACGACAGCTGAGATTGAAGAAGACGCTGCATTCGAGGCTCGTCTTCAACAACGAGAAGCCGTGCTTCCCGAGCTATTTCCTGCATGGTTATAGAGTCTGGAATGTTATTCCCCTTCTGCATTATCGATTCTAACGTTTAACATTATAGCGAGCATGCTTGCATGCTGTTTCGGAACCCTTCTGAAAACTTTAGAAAGAGCGCAAAAGCAGGCAGGCTTTTTTGGAGATTCTGTCGCATCATATAAATAGGCAAAGCCCCGGCAGTACCATTTACATTTCCATACTCTATTCGATGAAACGCCAGCATTACTTCATCCTTTAACCACAGCACAGATGATAAAGACTGCGGAAAACTCGTCCCGCCTTATCTATATCGACGGGTTGCGTGGCATTATCTGTTTATGGATTGTTTTGACCCATTGCTACTGGGAAGCGTTCCCTGACGGTAGCACTGGTGCGCTCTACCTCCCCCTGGGCTTGGCACTGCAGCCAATCGCATTTTCAAATAAGGTGGCCGTATTTTTTGTTATTTCCGGCTACTGCATTTTTTTACCTTTCATACGCGCCCGAAGCTCCATTATTGCCGGTGGGCTTTTCGTCTTCATAAAGCGGCGCATGCGGCGCATTCTGCCGCCTTATTATGCCTCGCTCGCTTTGTCCCTCCTGCTGATTTCTCTGACTCCCGCTTTACAAACGGCGCAGGGCGTGCGATGGGATACTGCTCTGCCCGCGTTTACACCCGATGTTCTCTTATCTCACCTTCTGCTAGTCCACAATCTGGACCAAAACTGGATTGTGCGGATCAACCCTCCTCTGTGGAGTCTGGCTGTGGAATGGCAGATATACTTTCTTTTTCTGCTGCTGTTGCTTCCCTTATGGCGGCGATTTGGCTTGACTTTGGCCCTGACTGTTGGTTTTATCCTCGGCTTTCTTCCACATTTCTTACTTCGAGAGAGCGCGAACTATTCCTGGACTTGTCCCTGGTTTCTCAGCCTGTTCTGTCTTGGGGCAGTCGCGGCTTCGGCGTTTCACTTTCCCCGTCAGGTGTACAAATCCGCCCTTGCTGGTACGCTTATTTTTGGGATGACCACCCTGACGGCAATCAATACTCGTCCCCTTTGGCTGGGTCAGGCCGGTCCCTTCCAACTTTGGATAGATTTATCCGTTGGTCTGCTTACCGGTTTTTTTCTGGCGTACGGTACAAGCGCAGTCGCCCTTCCTGAGTATGCCCGTAAGGTCCACTTATTGGAGAGTAAGATACCTCAGATTTTGGGGAAGTACTCCTACAGCCTTTACCTCGTGCATTTTCCTCTTCTTTCTCTGGTTCATGCGGGGCTGCGTTCCTTTTTTACCAGTAATGATGAACACCCTTTATGGCGACTGGGTCTCCTATTTGTGATCGGCGTTCCTCTGTCCCTGTTAGCTGCGTTTGTTTTCCATAACGTCTTTGAAACAATGATAGCGAGGCTGTTTACAGCCAACGGAACAGCAGGAACACAAGACAAGCAGAAGGTCACTGCCGCCGTCTAAACGGGCAAAAAGCGCGATTGAGCGGTACGATATTGTCGCGTTGTCAACTGCTGACGACTTGTTTGACCAGGTCTCCCACAACACTCTTCGGCTTCCGAAGCAGAAATGTTTGAATCCCGATTCTATGACTGAAATAATCACCGCGGGCGCTCGCGTGCCGGAATCCCCTAGACGTGTCGTTATTGTCTTTGCGGCCCTTTTGCTTTTCTTGTTGTTCCCGAAGACGGCGGCGCATGCCGAGTGGATTCCGCGGGTTGCCGTGCTTCCTCCGGCAAAAGGAACGGTCGGCGCTGTCACTGTCAATGAGCGTGTGATTGCGCGACTCCGCCTTCCTGCCGAGTCGATTCCCGCGGCAGGTCGCCTGCGGCAGGCCGCGGCACTGATCGATCAGCAGCTGCGTCTTTTTCCGGGCAAGGTCACGGTTGAAGCGGCACGCCGAACGCCCGGTAAAGACAGTGCCGTCTGGCTGAACGGGACGCCGGTTCTGATCGCAACGGAGGCAGACGCCAAAGAACAGGGAGGCTCTACGCTGAGTCTGGCGCAGCGCTGGGCCTCTCAGCTTCGATCTGCCGCCTCGCTCCCCGCTCTGCGTTTTCCTCTTCGTCAGATCATCGTCCCGGTGGGCGAATCGCGAACGCTGGAACTAAAGGGTATTGCGCGGGGTCCCCTTCAGCTATCCAGTTCTACCGGTAACGCTTTTAGTGCCGTTGTCGGAGAACCCGCGCCAAGCGGAGGGACGACCCAGATACGCCTTATTGGGCGAAACCCCGGAAACGAACAGCTGGTGGTGGAACGCGACGGCGCAACAGCGGCAGTCGAGGTGATCGTGCAGCCGTGGGCGGGCTTCATTTCCACTCCGGCCCCCGTTGTTTTGACCGGTGCCTCCGTTGATGCGGCGACGCGGTGGGACCTTGCGGTCGCGAGCGTAAAGAAATCCGTCCGTCTGACTCCGGGAGCCGCCCTGAAACTGACGGGTGAGTCGCCCTACGGCAGCGCCCGTGAAAGCAAAATGGTACCGATCTCCAGCGGGACGGAAACGGTCCCGGTCGAGATTTCCGGACCAAACATGCTTACGCGGCGATCCGACGTGCCGGTCCGGATCAGCTCCTCGGTCCCTCCGGTGGCATTGCCCGCGACTACCCTGCTCTATTCCAACGATCCGGAAGGAATTACGCGGCCTCAGGTCCTGTTCACCGCTCGCCTGGGAGAGCGAAGTAAGGGGGCGACCCGCCTGCTGTATCACCACCAGAGTCGGCTCTCGACCGATGCTCTGTTCCTGGTGGACCTGATAAACGACAGCGAAACGTCGGCACGACTGCACCTGCGGGGGGCTACGGCCGGCCCGGTCATCGATACCGTTTGGGTAGGATACCGTGCCGGGGATGCTTTCCTGCAGGCTCTCAGTGACGGCTCGGGCTACTACCTGGATATTCCCGCTCGGTCGCGGATTCGGACAGAGGCTATACGGCTTCCCGCAGGTCAGACCGTGTCGGGCATTCAGGAGATGGTTCAGACCGCGGGACAGCCGGTCCAGGTTCGTATAGCCGCCGTCGCGGAGTCAGATGAGGAAAAGAACTACGCCCTGTTCACACCCGCGCCGTCAGCGGGGACGGTGGCAGGGCAGGTTACCGCAGCAACGCCGTCGGCACAACCACCCCCCTCAGATGCGCGTTTCGCTGACCCACACCTGACCCTGCGAAACGAATACCGGGTCGGCGGACGATGGGATTTTGTTACGATCGGACACGGTAACACCAATCCCTCGGCTACCTCGGCTACCTCTGCGGCAAACCTGATCGGAGCCTACGGCTACCTATACGATATCGAATGGAATCTGATCAATCCCACGGACAAGGCCGCGTCTGTCCGTATCTCCTTCACTCCGACAGCCGGTCTGGCAAGCGGGGTCTTCTGGATCGATGGGCAGACGATCGAACGCGTTCCGCAGGCTCGGGAGCAGCAGGAGATACAGATTCTGCGCGTCCAGTTGATGCCGGGCGAGCAGAGACGCGTCAAGCTCCGGACAATGCCGCTGGCGGGATCTAATTATCCGGCTCGCCTGGTTGTTCATCCATAACGTAAACCGAAAGTGCTCCACAGGAGAAAGTTTATGCGTATTGTGCGGCGTTTTGTCACGCCTTCTGCCGTGGCTGCGGCATTAACCTTATTGTGTCTGGGTGGCGCACAGCCTGCATCTGCCTGGTGGGCATCCGGGCACGCGGTAATCGCG
>JAZKEA010000568.1:0-1542 GCA_040387315.1 Armatimonadota bacterium
GTAATGCGTCATCAAAAGCCGCCGGGGCAGCTTTGCCTTTGGAACCTGGGCCTCTGTCTTAGATACCATACACACAGTGTGCCCCAGAAAGCGGATTGTCACCATCCTTGTTTAGCAGAGAGTGAACAGTTCGCGACAGTGTGTGGGAATACTATGAGCCAGTATAACGCTATATTAAAATACCCGCGCACGCGGCATATCGAGGGATCGGGCCTGCAAAAAGGGGATCATGACCTGAAGATCGCGCCTTTCTCCGAGATCGCCGGAAAACCGCTGTTGATCGAGGAGAAGGTAGACGGTGCCAATGTCGGTATCTCCTTCGACGGAAACGGAAAACTGAGGCTCCAATGCCGCGGTCACTATCTGACCGGCGGCCCGACCGAGGCGCAGTTCAATCTGCTCAAACCGTGGGCGGAGACGCACCGGTCCTGGCTCTGGGAGACGCTCGGCAGTCGCTATATCCTGTACGGCGAATGGCTTTATGCCAAGCACACCGTCTACTATGATGCTCTGCCGCACTACCTGATGGAGTTCGATATTCTCGATACTGAGAACGGGGACTTTCTCTCCACAGAGCGTCGCCATGCTATGCTGGCAGGCAAGCCGATAGTGTCTGTGCCCGTTTTACATCGGGGTTCGGTTCGCACGGTAAAAGAACTGGAAAGTCTGGTCAAATTCTCGCTTTACAAAACTCCAGAATGGCGTCAATCCCTTTGGGATGCCGCTGTCGCAATCGGCTCTGACCCGGAAACCGTCACAACACGTGAAACCGATGGCTCCGACCAATCCGAGGGGCTGTACCTGAAGTGGGAAGAAGAGGGCAGGGTGGTAGGGCGTTACAAGTGGGTGCGGCGTGACTTCATCAACGCGATTTTGGACAGCGGCAGCCACTGGCGCGACCGGCCCATAATCCCGAATGGCCTTCGTGAAGGCGTGGACCTGTTCGCGCCCTGAACTACCTTAAATTGAATAATAGGCTGGTATCCCGCGATACTGATAAGTGGCCCTGTTTATTCTGAGCAGGATACGACGAACTTGAATCGAAAAACTGATGAACGACTTCCCCGGCTACGAAAAGATCGCCGAATCTCCGGATCGCTGGCGACTGGACCCCTCCGCGTTTCGCCTCTTCCGCAAAACCGAATGGGTCGTGACGGAAAAGATACACGGCGCTAATTTCTGCATCGCTGCGGACGGAGCTGCGATCCGATGCGCGAACCGACGTGCCTGGATCGCATCGGATGATTCGTTCTTCGGGTATGAAGCTGTCCGGGACGACATAAGCCCCAGGGTACAGCTTTTGTTTCGCGGGATTCAGTCTGAGTATCCGCGGACGACGCGACTGTTCCTCTATGGGGAGCTTTTTGGCGGGGGGTATCCGCACCCTGAGGTGAAAGCGGCGCTAGGAGTTCAGCCCATCCAAACCGGGGTCTGGTATGCTCCCGATATTCGCTTCTGTGCTTTTGATCTGCGGATTGAGGATCAGGATGGGCAGAGGCGTTACCTCGATTACTCTGAGATGCTGAAGCGGTGCGCCGATGC
>JAZKEA010000569.1:0-2311 GCA_040387315.1 Armatimonadota bacterium
TGGCCGGGCCGAAGCCGAGATATTTCGTGATCTCGACCGAGGCGTAGGCGCCGAAGTGCATCACGGAATCCACGTTGTACTGCTTGATCGTCTTGTTCAAGGCAGTCAAATCGCCGTAATCGCCATGAACAAAGGGAACGCCGACAATCTGCGTGGCAATTCGATGCCCCAACTCAAGCGAGTCGAAAATGACCACGTCATAGCCGCGCTTTTTGAGAACGTCCGCGGTATGCGACCCAATATAACCCGCACCCCCAACAACCAGTATTGACACTTTGATTATGCTCCTTAAATGTTGCACCCCGCCGGGTAACCATCAAATGATTCAGGCGCGAGCGCTGCAGCTTTACGATTCATCTACGGCAGGCGAAATCTCCTGCCTGCCACCCCGGAAGAGGAACTACTTCTCGTCCAGAAGCTCGATGTCCGCGACATTGTCGCCGGGTTCCCAGTCCAGCAGCTCGCGTGCCGGCTTCAGGCTGAGACGCTCGCGGCTGGTAAGAGAAGTGCCGAACACAATGGCGTAACCAACGTTTTCTTTTTCTATCGCACGCAGGACCAGCGACGCACAGTCTTTGGGGGACAGCCATATGCTACGGGCTCCCCGGTTCGTTCGCAGCATCTGGCTGTCGTAATCCTGGTACCAGCCGATGCGAATCCCCACAAACTCAATCGCCCGGTGATCGAAGTACCACCGGCCCATCGCCTCACCGAGTATTTTGGTCGCGCCATAAAGCGATGTGGGACGTGGGGGGTCCGTATTCTCGATGGTGTGCTCGCGAGGATACGCGCCGATGGCCTGAACGGTAGACGCGAAGATGATCCGCTTGACGGTTCCGCTTTGCGCCGCCGCCTCAAACGCGTTGTAAACGCCGATGACGTTCGACGGCACAAGCTTCTCGATAAAAGGCGCTTCATCCGCCTGGGCCGCGAAGTGAACCAGGACATCGGCACCCTTCATCGCCTCCTGAAGCGCGGCGAAGTCTGTAAGGTCGCCGGTTGTTGCCAGGGGATCGTCGGGGACATCGTCCAAATCGAACGTTCGTACCTCGCGGTATCGTTCGCGAAGCGCTGTAAGGAGATGTTTCCCGATGCGGCCACGCGCGCCCGTGAAGAAAATGGTCAATGGAATAAGTGGAATTTCAGACATATCGTCTCGTAGTTCGCTCTGCGAGGGAACGTATCCTTGTCCTGACACCCTGCCGCGGAAGATAAAGCGTTCTCGTTTAATGTCATCTTCGGTCGGGTATACCGGGCATAGGGCCCGGCGCGTCACCTGTAATGGGAGCACCTATGATGGGAGCGCCGCCTCTGTATTTCGCTAATACCTTTTCTCGAGTTTCAGCTATGGTGTTGCGATATACTGATGCGTCATGAATGACCTTCCCACAAACTATAAAACTGCATTAAATCGTGAGCCGGAAACAGTGGTCGTTGCGATGAGTGGCGGTGTCGACTCGTCGGTCGCGGCGGCGCTGCTCAAGGAGCAGGGACACAACGTCATAGGGGTCACGCTGCAGATCTGGCAGGAATCCACCACGGAGACGAAAGGCGCCGGCTGCTGCAGCCTCGGCGCTGTTGAGGATGCGCGGCGCGTTGCGGCGCGCCTGGATATTCCCCACTACGTGCTGAACTACCGAGAGCCGTTCCACGAAAAGGTGATTGCCCCCTTTGTGGAGGATTACAGGAAGGGGCGCACACCCAATCCCTGCATAAACTGCAATCGCTATATCAAGTTCGATGCCCTGATGGAGAAGGCGCTTTCACTGGGAGCGGATACCCTCGCGACAGGACACTATGCGCGCGTCTTCCAGGATTCTGTCGCTGACCGGTGGGTGCTCGCGTGCGCGGGAGACGGCGCGAAGGATCAGACGTACGCGCTGTATGCTACCAAGCAGAGCGAACTGCGGCACATGCGGATGCCGCTTGGGGCGCTGGACAGCAAGCATGAGACTCGGGAACTCGCTCGCAAATACAACCTGGCGGTGGCTAACAAGCCGGACTCGCAGGAGATCTGCTTTGTACAGGGCGGCGATTATGCCGACTTTCTTGCCAGGGAGGCGCCGGAGATGGTGGCCGCCGGACAAATCGTGGACTCCTCCGGAAAAGCGCGTGGTACCCATGACGGTGTCGCCTTTTACACGGTCGGTCAGCGAAAGCGGATCAATGTCGGCTCGGCGACACCGCTTTACGTGCTGCAGGTGGATGCGGACAGCAACACGGTTGTGGTTGGCTCAGATGAGGAACTATACGCGCCGGGATGTGTTATTGAAGACCTGAACTGGGTATCCATCGCGCCTCCGGCCAGCGG
>JAZKEA010000570.1:0-20020 GCA_040387315.1 Armatimonadota bacterium
CGATTCCTGCTCCTGCTCCAATTCTCGCGCAAGAACCGAGCGCTGTGAGCACGAACAGTTTGGGCAGCGCTTCCGCCGCCACCGCACCCGTACTTGCCGCAGACACGGATCGAATTACCATTGGCGAGTTAGAACTGCTTCTTCGCCACGGCGACGAGCCGGTTCTCATTCTCGATGCCCGTTCGCAGCGCAGTTATCTCGACAGCGATCAGCTGGCGGTAGGCGCACTGCGCATCGATCCTGATCGTGCGGTGCGGGATGTCCGCGGTCGGAACGTCTCACCTGATACGTGGATAATCGCTTTCTGTGCCTGCCCCAACGATAAAACGAGTGTCCGTATCGTCGGTGAACTGCGCGAAGCCGGCTGGCCCCGTGCTTATGCGCTCACTGGAGGCTGGCAGGCATGGATAGATTCCGGCAGGCCGGTAGAGGCTAAAAGCGCTGTTGGTGCGCTGTAAACAGTGCTTTGTACCCGCCGTCAACCTTTCAGGGACGGTCCTGTCAGCAAGGTGAGGGATAAATCGTTTGAAAGTGGCTCTACCTAACTTTATCGACTTAATTTAATGAACTATAATGAACTATACTGCCATGTTTGCGTCTATATGTCTTGATGGCAGTAAGAGATAATCCCCACCTTTCCGTCCCCCCGATTTCAACCCTCACCAGCGAACTTTTCGAGACCGTCGAACTGGCGGAAATAAAACCGGAGGATGCGGCCACGCGTACCGTTCCGGGCGAGTTTGCGCTGAAACACCAGGTTCTTCCTCTTTATTTTGAAGGTCCGGTGCTCGTCGTGGCTGTCGGTGCGCCGCAGTCGCTGAACGCGGTGGAGGAACTGGGGATTCTTCTTCAGATTCCGACACGAGCGGTTCTGGCGACGCCTGCCTCTGTTCGCGAGAAGATCGAGGAGATTTTTCTCGAACGAATCCTGGCGGGTCTGCCGGGTGGTACCGATGAAGCGGGGAGCATCTCGGAGATCGACGACTCTACGGACCTTGCCGATCTGCAGAAGATGGCGGGAGAGACCGCGGTCGTTCAGATGGTCAACCTCATCTTCGCCCAGGCGGTGCGCGACGGGGCGAGTGACATTCACATCGAACCCTATGAGCGCGAGGTGAAGATCCGCTGCCGCGTGGATGGAATGCTGCGAGATGTCATGACGCCGCCCAAGCGCATGCACGCCGCGATCGTCTCCCGTCTCAAGATTCTGGGTGAGATGAACATTGCCGAGCGACGCCTCCCGCAGGATGGCCGCATCAAGATCGTTATCGCGGGACGTCCGGTTGATGTCCGTGTCTCCATTGTTCCGACCGTTTACGGTGAGCGGGCCGTTATGCGTATCCTTGATAAAGGAACGGCCATGCTCGGCCTGGAGGAGCTGGGGATGCGCGCCGATATGCTGGCGCGTTACCGCCAGATCATTAAGGTCCCTTACGGCGTCATTCTGGCAACGGGCCCCACCGGTTCCGGAAAATCAACGTCGCTGTACGCCTCTCTCCAGGAGATCTACTCGCCCACAACCAATATTCTGACCATTGAGGACCCGGTCGAGTATCAGGTTCCCGGTATCAGCCAGATCCAGGTACGTCCCCAGATCGGTCTGACATTTGCCAGTGGGCTACGAAGCATCGTTCGCCAGGACCCCGACATCATCATGGTCGGGGAGATCCGCGACCATGAGACCGCCGAGATCGCGATCCATGCCGCTCTCACCGGTCACCTTGTTTTCTCCACACTGCACACCAACGATTCGCCTGGTGCTATTACCCGACTGCTGGACATGGGGGTCGAACCCTATCTGGTCGCCTCCTCGCTTATTGGGGCGATCGCGCAGCGTCTGGTGCGCCGCGTCTGCTCTGCCTGCAGCGAGCCGGATATGCCCTCCGCCGACATGAAAGCCGCTCTTGGCATCACGCCGAAAGATCTTGAGGAGGTCGACGGGAACCCTTTCCGCCGGGGCAAGGGCTGCGATAAATGCCAGCAGACCGGCTACAAAGGACGTGTCGGCCTGTACGAGCTTTTTGTGGTGGATGAACCGGTGCGCCGAATGACCGTGGATCGTTCAAGCTCTACTGCGCTGAAAGAGCACGCGATCAACGCCTACGGGATGCGAACGCTTCTGGGCGACGGAAAACTGGCGGTTCTGGAAGGCAAGACGACTCCCGAAGAGGTCCTGCGTGTCTGTCAGCGGGAGTCGCTCTAATGGCACAATCTCTTACCTTTGCCTACAAGGCGGTAGATTCTCAGGGCGCACGTCGTAACGGGGTTGTCGAGGCGGAAAGCCGCGATGCGGCAGTGGCCCGGCTGTCGTCTGAGGGGCGCTTTGTCACGGAGATCCGCGAGCACAGCGGCAGTGCGTCCGCTGCCGGGGGAACGGCCCGGCCCAAGGGGTCCGGCCGCAAGCCCTCGCGCCAGGAGATCGCTCTCTTTACCCGCCGTACCGCCGACCTGTCTCTAGCGGGACTGCCCCTGGACCGGGTCCTTCAGGTCGTTGCTGAACAATCCGAAAACAACGTACTGCGCGAGGTCGCCGACGAAGCGCTGAACGATGTCCGCTCCGGAATGCCCGTCAGTCAGGCTCTCGCCCGGCATCCCCGTTATTTTCCGGAAGTCTATACACAGACACTCCGGGCGGGGGAAGCGAGCGGTCAGTTCGCCGAGGTCGCCGGGAAACTCGCCGATTTTCAGGAAAAGGAAGTGACGCGCCGCAGTCAGATCGTCAGCGCTCTCGTTTATCCCGGCGTTCTCAGCACAACGGCGGTTCTGGTCGTCGTCTTTCTTTTGACTTTTGTTGTGCCCCGTCTTTCCGGCGTCTTCGCGGATCTGGGGGATGACCTGCCGATCACGACCAAAATCCTTCTCGCCAGCACCGATTTCTTTACGCATAACTGGGTGCTTGTGATTGGTGGTATCATCGGAATCGTCGTTGCCTGTCGCCTCTGGCTGCGGACGCCCGCGGGCGCATTTGCACGGGATCGATTTTTGCTGAAAGCGCCCGCCGTAGGTCGTGTCATCGAGAAGGCGACCGTATCGCGCTTCGCACGAGTGCTGGGCACCCTGGTCTATGGCGGCGTCCCGATCCTGGAAGCGCTGCAGATCGCCGGGCTGTCCACAGGCAACCTCCTGTTTCAGAAGAGCGCCCGTGAGGTTGAGCAGGAGGTGCGCGCGGGCCGTCCCATCGCCGAGGCGATGCGGGACACCAGCGCCTTCCCCCCGGTGCTCACTCACATGGTCGCTATCGGCGAGGAGACCGGGAATCTGCCGGGGATGCTGGAGCGCGTCGCCGATAGTTTAGATTTTGAAGTGGATACGGGTATGCGCCGCCTGATCTCACTTGTGGAGCCCACCATCGTCCTCTCGATGGGCGGATTTGTTGGTTTTGTCGTGCTGTCCGTACTCCTCCCCATTTTCCAGGCCCAAGAGGTTGTCAAATGAAAAATAGAACACTTTCGCAGATTCGTCTCTCCAAGCGCCGCCGCGCGTTCACGCTCATTGAGATGCTGGTCGTCGTCCTGATTCTGGCGATTCTGGCGGCTCTGATCGTCCCGCGTGTCGTCAACCGAACCGGTGACGCCAAGCGAGCTAAGGCCGCCAGTGACATCGCGACCCTCAGCAGCCTGCTTCAGCAGTACCGTATCGACAATGATTCCTTTCCCAGCACCGAGCAGGGGCTTAGCGCGCTGCGGGTGCAGCCGGCTGACGCGACGAACTGGCGCGGCCCGTACACCAGCAAGGATATATCCGCCGACCCGTGGGGCAACGAGTATGTCTACGAATCTCCCGGCGGCGGTGGTGAGGATTATGTAATTATCTCCTATGGGGCTGATGGCGCGCCCGGAGGCGAAGGGGACGCCGCGGATCTGGACAGCAGCACGTGATAACCCGTTCGAAAAAGCGACGCAGCGCCTTTACGCTGATCGAGATGACGGTTGTCATCACGATACTCGCGGTTATGGCCGCGTCTATCATGCCGAACCTGGTCGCCCTCAAGCAGTCCCGCGAGCTTCGGGAACTGGAGTGGGCGCTGCAGCGCCTTCCGGCACAGGCACGTGATGAGGCTCGCCAGCGAAATGCGCGCGTTATTCTGCGTATGGACGGCGATGATCTGGTTCTGTCAGAGGTTCGGACTGCCGAGGGGGGCACGGAGGGCGACGCTGAGCTGGAGGAGATAAAGCGTGTACCGCTAGGGAAAAACCTGCGAATAGACGCTGTTCGCAAGGGAATGGAAACCATCAGCAGCAGCGATTGGGAATGGACCGCTTACCCCGATGGTTCGTCCGATAATGCGAACCTATCGGTTGTGGAGGGGGATACCAACAAATCGTTGGTACTTCCTGCCAGCGGCGAGGCGCACTGGAACACTGACGATGAAACCGAGCCTGCGGAAGACGAACCCTGGCAGGCGGGAGAGGTAGAACAGCGTGGTCAGTAGTCGCGGCAGTCGCGGTCGCTGCACAGTGCGGCGCGGCGCCTTCACTCTGGTGGAGATGCTGGTGACTATCGTTATTGTCGCGGTGGCCGTGGTTGCTGTATTTCGCACGATTGCCTCACTCACCGAAACCGATATCCGGGCCAGGGACGCGGATCTGCTTCAGCGCCTGGCCTGCCAGAAGATGTCGGAGATGGGCGTGGTGACGGACCCCCGGACGGCGGAAAACAGCGGTGACTTCGCGGACCAGGGCTATGAGGCGGTTACATGGACGGTGGAAGTGGAACCGAGCGGCACCCTCAATGTGGAGCAGGTGACGATAACGGCACAGCGAGACGAAGCGTCTCAGCAGATCACCGGCCTGATTTTCCAGCGGCCCCTCGCGAGTGCGGGCAGTACCGGCAGCGCGGGCGGCGGATGAAACCCTTGGGCGTCAAAAGACGAACAGCGGGTATCACGCTGGTCGAACTCCTCGTGGTAGTTGTCCTGATGGCTATTCTAACGGTCGCAGTCAGTTCCGCGTTTGTCGCCGGACTGGATATGGAGCGCCTGCAGAAGCAGCGCCGGGCGCAGCAGGAGCGGTCGGACAGGCTGGAGCAGACGGTCACGCGGCTTCTGCAGGGGGCGATGATCACTGAGAATGTTGACGACACGACTACCTATTTTGTGGCGTCCTCGGTCGGTGGGGACAACCAGCTCGGCAGTGACCGTCTGACGTTCACGACGACCGGGCCGGGGGTGACTCTGGCGGCGCGGGAAAATGAGGACGATTTCGAGACCCAGCAGGCCGCCCAGGGACCGATTGGCGGTGTGGCGGAGGTCTCGCTCGGCACCACCGCGTTTGGGGATGCCGGAGATCGGACCGGGCTCTTCCAGCGTGTTCAGCGGCCCGCCGATGGGGACCCGACCCAGGGAGGACGAGAATGGCTGCTGGACCCGCAGATCGACCGTATTGGCTTTCAGTTTTATGACGGCACGGATTGGGTGGATGTATGGGATACGGTTCTGGGCGGAGACCGGCGTCTGCCTGCCGCCGTGCGGGTGAGCTATGTCCTGAAGGAGACGCCCGAAGACGCTGTGAGAAGCTTTATCGTCACACTGCCTTCCAGTGATGTGGATTCCCTCAACCCTGCAGTAATGGGGGCGCAGCCATGAGACGAAAACGTCAGGGTGGCTTTACGCTCGTGCAGGCGCTTGTGGTGGTGGCGGGTCTGGTCGCGCTGATGGCGGCGCTTGCCGCCGAGCAGCGGGTCGCCCTTAACGCGACGCAGGACCGGCTCCGGCAGCGACGCGCCGAGGTCGCTGCCCGCTCTGCACTGGCGGTCGCAGCCGCTACCCTTGAGGAGGCGGACCCGCATCTGGTAACGCTCAACGACGACTGGGCGCTGCTCGGCGAGGGTGGGACGCAGGTTACAGAAATTGGCGGCTCCACCTATCGCCTGCAGATCCTGGATGCCGGTTCGCTTGTGAATGTGAATACGACGACAGAGATCCAGCTTCAGTCGCTTCCGCTGACCCAGGAGCAGATCGACGGCCTGCTGGACTGGCGGGAAGATTCGACACAGGGACGTCCGCAGGGGGCCAAGGACGACTACTACAACACGCTCGATCAACCGTACAACGCACGGCTGGGGCCGCTCACGACGCTCAGCGAACTGCTTCTGATCAAGGGGTGGACGGCGCGAGGTCTGTACTCCCCGCTGACGGAAACCGTCTCGACCGCAAGAGTACCCGCGGACGCCGAGGGAAACCCGCTGCCTCTGGTCGACGTGCTGACAGTGCAGAGCGGGATGCCCAACACCCGGTTCGATGGCAGCACCCGCATCAACATCGCGCGGGGCATAACAAACGAGGCTGCCCTTTCACGTCTGGGTCTCCCGGAGGCGATCACCGAGCAGATTGTCCGGGGAGGCCCTTATACCTCCTGGAGCGACCTCCTGTCGCTGCCGGGTCTGACGCCGGATAACGCGGGAAGTCTTCTCGACGAATTTACATTTACAGCCGGAAACCGGCTGGAAGGAAAGATAAACATAAACACTGTGCCCGAGGCTCTGCTGGAGAGCCTGTTTACTCTGCCGCCCGACATCGCAAGCACTATCGTCTCACGTCAGGCTGCCGGATTCGGCAGCCTGGGTGAACTTGCGACCGTGCCGGGCATGACCCCGTCACAGCTCGCGCAGATTGCTGACTTCGTCGGCGTGGGCAGCGATACCTGGATCGTCCGCACCTATGGCGAAAGTGGCGGGGTTGGGGTCGCGCTGGAAGCCGTCATAGGGCGGCGTGGCGACCGAACCCGTATTCTTTCTTTCGACCGCCTGAGTGGCAGCCGGGTCCCGGAGTGGTGGAACTGGGCAGACGCCAGCACCGAAACCACCGCTGGCCTTGAGGTCGCGCCGTGAGCAAAAGACCCGCGCCAAGCCTGAACCTGGAGTGGACGCACGCTCAGACATACGCCATCGATACTGCATCTGGAAAGAGCGCAGCGGGGGACACACCCGGCGATCTGTCCTCTTTGCTCTCCGGTCATCGAGGAGCCCTTGTCGGTATCGGACGTGGTTTCGTCTTTCTAAAGGCGGTTCGCCTGCCGAAGGCGCTGCCGGAAGACCTGCGCCGTATTCTGTCCGTCCGGATGGATTCTCTTTTCCCCCTGCCGCCCAATCAGCTCGCCTTTGACTTTATTCAGACCGATGACCAGAGCGACGAAGGCTTTCTGACTCTGGTGGCGGCGATACGGACGCAGGATCTGCAGCAGCTCCGTGAAAGTCTGCAGCGTGCGAATATCCAGGCCACAAACGTTCTGCCGGTCGCTCTCGGGGCCGTCGCCGTCGCGTCTCGCGCCGGGGTCGCTCGTGCCGTGGTAGTCGAGCGGACTCCCCTGGGACTGACACTGGATGTCGTTCATGACGGCATCGTGCGCTTCAGTCGCATGGCGGCAGGAGACAGTGATCCCGAAGTAGAAGCGCGGCGCATGATGGCCGCCGCCGATTCCGGCATACTGCCCGTGGTCGCCGCGGGCGGGCTGACACTGCCCGGAGCAACGACGGTGCCGGAAACCGCGCTGGGACTGCTGGCGGAAGCGCCCCCCTTCACGTTTGAGCGAAGCGAGGACCGCGCCCGTGTGGCGCAGAAGCGGATTGCTGCCCGGACGCGTTTCGGCGTTCTGATGATGGCTGCCGCCCTGCTTCTGGCGGCTCTGGTCTGGGTGGAACGAATGGATGCGCAGGCGGTGGTGACGCGGGCCGGGGGTACCTGGGCGCGCGAACTGAGCAAAATGCGCTCCATCCGTGACACCGAGATCACGAAAGCGCAGCGGGCCGCGGCGATAGAGTCGTCAGTTAAAAGCGCCTTTCAGCCCGCACAGCCTCTCAGTGATCTCACGGCGGTGATTGCGGACAGTTTGCCGCCGAGCGTTTGGCTGACGGGCCTGACCGTAGAGCGTGGCAAGCCGATTCAGGTCCGTGGCACCGCGACCCAATCCAATGATGTCGCCGCCCTCGTGGATCGCCTCGGGGCCAGCAGCCGATTTCGCGAGGTCCGTCTTGTCTTCGCCAACAGTGCTCGTATCGAGCAGACACCGGTCATACAATTCAGCATCACCGCGGTCGCAGTGGGAAATCTGCCGATGCCCGCTCCGGTGAAGGCCGCCCGTCGTGCTCCCGTCCGTGGGACAGCCGCAAAAGGAACGACGAACGCGGCAGGGGCGGCAGGGGCAAAATAATGATCAACTTTAAGAATCGTGATGAGGTCGTTCCCAGCGTACTGATTCTGCTCTCAATCGCCCTGCTGGTCGGGTCGCTGCTATTTATGCTTCTCGTGCCAAAGCCAACGACGGCCGGGCTCGCCAACGGGCGTGACAGGAGCCGCCGTCAGATACGGGAGGAGGCGCAAAAAGCGACAGAGCGGTACAAGACCGCCCAGGCTGCCGTGCGCCCCCGCTTGTGGAATGGCACCGGAGATTCGGTTACGGGCGCTGTACTCGCCCTGCTGGCACAGCAGGCTCAGCAGCGAACGCTCAAGATTGGCGCGTTCCGTCCCCAGAAACAGCAGACGCTTGCTGGCCTGACGGAACTTCCGTACAGCGTGCAGGTATCCGGGCCGTTTCTGTCCGTCCGTGCGTTCCTGAGCGCCCTTGACTCCCGCACCAGTAAACTGGCGCTTAGATCCGTGCAGATCGCCTCTGCGGACGGCAAAACGAGCCAGGTGACCGCTACCCTGGGGTTGTCCGCGTATGTCCCTGCGGACCCAGCCCCCTCTGCCCGCCCCACGCCCAATCAGCCCGCGAAAGGGAAGCTAACACCCGTCTCGCTGGAAAAAGGAGGCTCTCGTGGCTAAGATCAGCCGCCCCGTAATATACGTTGCCCTGCTTGGCGCTGTGGCATATGCCGCCGTGGTCCTGACGGAGCCGGAGAAACCTGTCGCAAAAAAGGTCGTGCGCCGTACCGCTGCCGTCGCTGATGCCCCTAAAGGCTACACGCCGGAAGATTTGAATGCCGCTTTCCCGCGCTACGCCGCCCGCACAAGAGATGCCTTCCTGCCGAAGGTCGCCGCATCGGCACGTTCGACAGCGGGAGCGACACCCGGAGCGACAAAAACCGAGCCCGCCGCAAGCCTTGCCTCCGGGGTGTGGATGCTGACCGGCATTACCTCCGTCAATGGCGTCCGTACCGCTCTCCTCGAAAACGGATCTGCCGGAGAGTCCGTCTTTTTGAAGAACGGCGACATCTGGAACGGACTTCGGGTCGCCGCCGTTGAGCCAAGCGCGCTGGTCATGGTCAGCCCGTCCGGTAAGCGGACGCGCTTCGGTTTCCCTGCCTTTGAGGAGGCTGCTTCCGCACCGCCACTGCCAGCGCTTCCTGCCGTACCGGTACCTGGTGTGCCGGGCACAGCGCCGGGATACACACCCGTCGCTCCGGTCATACTTCCGCCGCCTCCGGGTTTCCGCGGTCGCCGCAATAATCGCAGCGCCGCTCCCCAGGTTGCAGTGCCGGTTCCGACGGAGTCACGGCCCTCTCCCGAAGCGACCCGGTCCTCACTTCGTAACAATCAAACGAACAGCCTTCCCGACATGCTGTCTAATGCGTCAGGCGCAGTGCTGACTCCAGGCACCCCCGGCGCCGGGCAGCCTAATACAAACGAGTAAATCATATGAAACTTAATCGGTATGCCGCCGCGTTTGCGGCACTGTTGGTGGTACAGGGAAGCGCGGTCGCGCAAATTAGTTACGATGACAGTGCGGAGACCCGTCCGTGGGAAGAGTTTCGCCTGGACCCCAAAGTTCGGGTTCAGCTCGACTTCCGCAACGCCAACATAGATGCAATTCTTCGGATGCTGAGTCAGGCGAGCGGGGTGACGATTGTAAAAGACCCGGCGCTGACGGGCGGCATCACGGTACAAAGCCCGCGTCAGCAGTCACTGACGACGGCTTTCTCCCTGCTGAACGAAGTCCTGAAGCTGAAAAACTTCGAGATGCGTAAGCAGGGAAGCTTTATCATTATCGGACCGCGTGGCGCACAGCAGGCGCGGCAGTGGGGCGGGCGGTTTGGCAATCAGGGCGAGGGTGATTCCGGCCGCGGTGGCGACTCCAGCCGCGGCGACCAGCCGGAGATGCGCGTCTATCCGATAAAGTATGCCAACGCGACTCAGATCGCTCGCGTCGTGAACGACGTTTTCGTGAACTCCGTCAACACGGCGAACCCGGCAGCCGCCGCAACTGCCGCTGCCCAGGCCGCGGCGGCAAACCAGCAGCGTGCCGGACGTGGGGGGCGTGGCGGAGCCAGAGCCGCTCTTGCCGCATCAGGAGGGTTGGTCCGCGCCTCCGCCGACGATTTCAGTAACTCCCTGATCGTGAACGCCCCGCGACGCGAGCATGAGCAGATAGCCCGCCTCCTGGAGGATATCGATAAACAGACTGAACAGCCGCAGCAGTCGCGCGTGTTTCCCGTTCAGTTTGCCAGTGCGGCGGATCTGGCTCCGGTAATCCAGAACGTGCTTGTGAGCAATGCGCCACGAGGTCGGGGAGGCATCGGCAGCCAGAACGTCCCTATTGATCAGCGCTTCCAGCAGGCGGCCCGGTTCGGTTCGTCCCAGGCCGCCTTTGGGACCGTGGCCGTGGAGCAGCGCACAAACTCTCTCATTGTGACGGCGACCCAGGACAACCTGACTATCGTCAGCCAGCTTATCACCGAGCTGGACAAAGAAGTCGCTTTTGAGAACAGCACGTTTGTCGTGAATCTCGAAAACGCGCGTGCCGACGTCATTGCCCAGCTTCTGAATCAGTCGTTCGGAGGTCGTACCGGGACCGGAATCGGCGGTGGGAACACTCTTGGACGTACCACTGCGGCCAACCGGCAGCGCACCACGGGAGCCAATCAGCAGCGCCCGCGCCAAACACCGGGTGCCACCAACCGGTCCCAGGATACGCCTGAGGAGACCCCGGCGGCGGAAACCACCGGTGTCTCCGATACCAGTGGCGGCACCCGCGCGACGACCATGCAGCTTGCTCTGGCGGACCCAAGTGCGACATCGGGAGAACTGGCGACAACCGTCTCCGTTCAGCAGGGGCGGCAGAACCGGCAGGGTCAGGGCGCAGGACGACAGCAAATTCGTCCGGGACAGCCAGGTGCTACTGCTCCCAGCGGCCTGGATGCGGGGGGGCGTGTGGTCAACGTCCGCGACCTGACCGGTCAGGTTGTCGCCGTCCCCGATATCAACACCAACAGCGTGATCGTCGTCACCTCGCCCGAGAACCGTGAGCTGATCGAAAAGATACTGTCACAGCTCGACAAGATACCGGAACAGGTAATGATCGAGACACTGATCGTCGAGGCGAGCCTGGATGCTACCAGCAAACTCGGTGTTGAATGGAACTTTAATCAGACCCGTCCCTTCGGCCTCAAGGATACGAACGCTGCAGGCTCGTCGGCGTTCGGGCTGCGACCGAACGAGGCACAGCCGCAGGGGCTTCGCTATACCCTGACCGGGACAGAGTACAGTGTCTTTCTGCAGGCTCTGGAGTCGGACAGCCGGTTCGAGGTGCTGAGCACGCCGCGCATCTTTACCAGCAATAACTCCACCGCGGAGATCAATATCAGCCAGAGCCTTCCCTATGTTCTGAATCAGCGAATCGATGCCAACGGTAACCTTATCTTCAACTACGCGTTTCTGGACGTGGGCATCATCCTGACGGTGACGCCACGGATCACCTCAAACGGCTACGTGACCATGGATGTGAACCAGACCGCGAACGACTTTGTGCGCTACACCGAGTTCAATGCCCCTGTTGTCAACCAGCGCGAAGCGCAGACGACGGTCAGCGTCAAGGACGGCGAGACCGTGGTTCTTGGCGGCATCATCAAGAACTCGGTCGTGACTACGGTCAACAAAGTCCCACTGCTGGGTGATATTCCGATTCTGGGAAACCTGTTCAGATCCAAAGGCGTCTCGAAGAACAAAACGGAGCTTCTCGTGTTCCTGACGCCGCGCATCGTCCGGGACTCTGCCGAGGCGCGCGTGGTACGAGAACAGACAGAGGCCAAGCTGGAAAAGAAAACGCAAGAGAAGATCAAGCAGTCGAGGATAAAAGGAGAAACGCAGGGCGACCCGGTAAAGCCTGTCGATGCCACAAAACCTGCGGACACGGCAAAGCCCACGGATGGCCCTGTTCTGCCCACAGGCAATCCCGCAAAACAGCTTTAGTCGATACGAGCTATAAATGCACAAAGGCACTCGATGCATGGCTGAATTCAGCCATGCATCGAGTGCCTTCTAGTTTCGGAACGGGTTGGAGAATTTCGGATCGCTCGTCAGCGAATCGTCGTTGAGTGTCCGCAAAAACGCTGCCAGAGCGTCCCGATCCGCCGTTGTCAGGTTCAAACGCAGTGGCTGACCCGCGCCGTTCCTGAGACGATTATCCAGCGCGGGACCGTTTTGAACACCCCGAATGTAGTGATCCACCACCTGCTCCAGCGATTGGAAACGCCCATCGTGCATATAAGGGCCTGTCCGACCGACATTCTTGAGCGACGGCGACTTGAACACGACGGTCTCGCCCGCGTCCAGACCGTTGCTGCGGGAGTTGGCTGCCAGCGCGAACGTTGGGGCCTGGTGACAGCCGACACAGCCACCGCCGCCCTGCGCGGGCGGCAGGATATAGAGCTGCTTTCCCCGTTCCTCCTGCGCGGTGTAGCCCGCAAACGGAACTCCGATTCCGCGGTCCGGTCGGGCAGGGTTGAAGACGCGGGCGAACTCCGTGTCGAAGCGACTGCTGGTCGACACCATACTGCGTTCGTACTGGGCGAGCGCTCTCTGCACACGGTTCTCGGTGATAGTGGTATCTCCGTAAACCCAGCGGAACAGCTCCGGGTAGTACGGCAGTGCCGCCATCTTTTGGATGAGCGCGTTTAAGCCGCCATGCGTGGCATCAAAGCCCATTTCAATGCTGTTTTGAATCGGCTGACTCGCCTGCGCTTCCACGCTGGCGGCGCGCTTGTCCCAGAACATACTTGCCCCCGTGTAGAAGCGGATGTTTCCCAGACGCATGGAGTGGGCGGTTGTGAAACTCGCGCCATCAAACCCGGTGCTGAACTGACGATTATCGGTCATACCGTTTGCCTGCTGATGGCAGGAGGAGCACGCGACCGTATCCTTAACGCTCAGCCGCTTATCAAAGAACAACACTCGGCCCAGAGTCGCGCCCCGGTTGGTCACCGGATTGTTGGGCGGCGTGTTATCCTGACCGCGAACTGCAGCATCATAATGCACCGGATAAACGGGGTTCGCATAGTTGAACAGGTTGTCGAGATCGAGGTTCAGGTACTCATGGACTCCTGCAAACGGGTCCGTGGGCGGGTTCGGCAGAACGGACGTGACCGTGGCAGACGCCGACTTGCCGGATTCCTGATCGGTGACACTAACCGTCGCAGTTCCCGCACTCAAAGCCGTCACAAGACCGTTTTCGTCAACCGAGGCCACCGCGCTGTTGGAACTCGCCCACTGCATTTTCTCGGGAGCGGTGAGGACGATGTTGCCCGCGTTGTCCGGCGCATCGAGCGCTGTACCTGTCATCTGAAATCTCTGCCCTGCCGTAAGGGTGAGCGTGATCGGATTGAGAACCAGATGGTCAATAGTGCTTGACATCGTCAGGCTGAACTGTATGGTCTGATCTGCCTGAATAGTAAGCGGCACACTGCCTATCGCCTGGGCGGTGCCGGACCCATCCGCTTGTGGAAGGGCAACAGCACTGGCCGTCAGGGTGTCTACAGGCAGGTTCTGAAATGTCATTGTCGTTGTGGAACTGCTGCCACTGTCCGGGCGGACGATCCTCTGGCTTGCCACAACGGTTCCATTGCTCCGCAATATATCCACACGAATACTGCGGGCCGCCATCGGAATCAGCCGCGTCGCGGGTGACACAGGCCAGACGACGGTAAAGACCGCTCGTCCTGACGCTCCTGTCGTAACGGTATCGCTGGCCGGGGTAAAAGTCGGCGCGGACCCGCCGCCGCAGCCCGGCAAAAAGAGGGCCGCCAGGAACAAGCCGCCGGACAGTCCGGTGATCCATCCCAGGCTCAAACCACGATAACTATTCTTCATTGAATACTCCCCACGGCGCTGCCCGCCTGCACGATGACAATGGCCGCCGCGGTACGTGAGCTGTCTGCCTGACTGGCAGCAATAATATGGTAGGTGCCGGGAACCGCAGGAGCCGTGTAAAGGCCGTTCGGGGTGATCGTCCCGCCTCCGCTGCTTTCCTCCACACTCCAGGTGACCGCCTGACTGACTCCAGGTTCGCCGCTGACGTTTGCCGTGAACGCCTGGGTATTACCCACACTGACAGTCACAGTCCCCGGAACGATAGTAAGGACAGTGGCGGCGGGTGTTGGTGTTGGTGTCGGTACCGGAGTAGGAATCGGCGTCGGGGTTGCCGTTGGAGTCGCTGTTGGTGTAGGACTGGCGCCAGCGGGTGTCGCGCCGCTTCCGCCGCATCCGACGACACTCAGAATGCTGATAACCGCCGTACAGACAGGCAGACTCAGGGCAAGCGTCGTCCTGAGTCCTTTCCTTCTTGCTGAGTATCCAGAATCGAAATGAGTAGGCATCTGCATAGTGCAGAGAGTCTACTTGCCAAACATGAAAATTACATGAAAGGTTCTTAACTTTGTGCTGAGGAGTCTCGTTTGCCGCTGTAACCGGCTTCATCCACTTTTACCAGGTAATCATGAGAGTCACCGGAGACATCTGAGTCCTCCGGCGTGTCCGCAGTCTCCGGCTCCGGTGGGGCATTCGCAAGCAGTGCTTTCAGCACGGGCGGAGCGACCACGGAGGTCAGCAGAGACATCGCAATAATGATCGCGTATATCCGTCCTGAGAACACACCCGCCTGCTGTCCCAGGCTTGCCACAATAATCCCGACCTCACCGCGTGGCACCATGCCGACCCCGACAATGAGCGCGGACTTATGTCCCAGAGACAACGCTCCCACCCCGCCGCCGACCAGTTTCGAAAAAACGGCAAGCAGAGTCACCACAGCCAGCATACTGATCGCGGACACACTCGCGAGCTCGTGCAGATTGACCTGAGCGCCCGTTACCACGAAAAAGAAGGGGACAAGAAACGCCATCAATGGCTGGATCTGCCGCTCCAGAGCATGTCGCTGCCGGGACTCGGCGATCACCATACCTGCCAGAAACGAACCGATAATCGCTGCCAGCCCGGTGAACGACGCAGCGGCGGCCAGCCCGAGACAGAGCGCAAGCGACAGCGTAAGGGGGGATAGGGGATTGATCGGCGCATCGAGAAGGTTGCTGTTTTTACGCATGATGCGCGTACCCACCAGGGCAATCACCACGACGAATCCGACCGCCTGAACCAGGACGATCCCCAGGCGCAGGTAATCGACGCCCCCGCCCCCCTGCAGTGCGGTCACGACGCCCAGCAGCAGCATCGCGAGGATATCGTCGATCACTGCCGCTCCGAGAATTACGCGGCTTTCCTTCCGGCCGAGAACGCCAAGGTCCGATAAAACGCGCGCGGTAATTCCCGCCGATGTAGCGACGAAGGCAGCAGCGATAAACATCGCTTTGGGTGTCGCGAAACCGGAGAAATGCGCCCAGAGCGCCCCCATCACAAAGGGCAGTGCGACACCCAGTACCCCAACCAGACTGGCGACCTTGCCGACGCGCCGCAGGTCCCCCACACGGGTCTCAAGACCGACCGAGAACAGCAGCAGAACGGCTCCAATCTCGGACAGAACTTCGAGGGGCTCCGAGGGAAGCTGAATCCAGCCAAGCGCGGACGGCCCGATGATGCAGCCCGCCGCGATTTCTCCCACAACAGCAGGAAGTTTCAAGCGCTGGGCGATCTCCGCCCCAATCTGTGCGGCGACAAAGACAATAAATAGCGCCAGCAGGATGTTGGTGCCATGTGGCATGAAAAGACTCTCCTAGAAGACACGAACGGATAGAACAAGACGCGTTTAGAAGGAGGGGGGCGGATCGCGGGGAGACTCTGGAACGCCACCCATGCGCGGGCGCGGGGCAGGAACTAAAAGCCCCTGCTGAAGGCGGAACGTAGACCAGGCACTAAGAGGCGTAATTGCCATGTTAGCGGATTGTATCGCATGAGGGGCAGGATTCGATCTCCGAAACGAAACAGTAGCTAATACAGTTGGTACAATAGAGGGACCTTTGTAATTAGCTGGGACGGTAGTAGTGTGAGCCACTCTGGTAGGAGACACTAATGAGCAAAAAAAGCGGCGTCCCGATACCTGAAATGAACGCCCTGCTGGGAATGAGCGAAGGGCAATACCGGTCTCTGGTCACCAACCTTCCGGGCGGCGCGGTGTTTATTCTGAACCGTGAGCTGCGATACCTTCTCGCTGACGGCGAGGCGATCTACGCCGCAGGTATGCGCCCCTCCGATTTTGAAGGCAAAACCCTGTTTGAAGTTTTGGAGCCGACGCTCGCCGAGGAACACGAGTCATTCCTACGACGGGCGCTTGCCGGTGAGCCGTTCCTCCACGAACACGATGCCCATGATCACTCCTTTTGCTCACGGGGTGTGCCACTTCGCGACGATAAAAATACGATCTACGCCGTATTAGTCGTCTCCTACGACATCACAGACCGTAAAAACGCGGAATCGGCGCTGCACGCCTCCGAAGAACATTACCGTGCCATCGTCAATCAGAATATTGCGGGAATCATCGAGATTGATTTTACCGGCAGGTTTTTGTTCGCTAACCAGCAGTTTAGCGAAAAATTCGGCTACACAGTCCCCCAGCTGCTTCGGATGAGTGTCGCCGATCTGACCTGCCCGGAGGATCTGCCTCGCTGTATCACCCAGCTGGAGCAGATGAAGATAGACAGAATTCCCTTCGCGATTGAGAAACGGCTGCTGCATTCCGGGGGAACGCCGATCTGGGTTCACTACAACGTTTCACCTATCGTTGGTACAGACGATAATGTCGAGACCGCAGTCATTGTGGTTATCGATATCTCGGAGCGCAGGCGGGCAGAACTCGCCCTGAGGCAGGTCAATGAACAGCTCGAAGCGCGCGTCCTGGAGCGTACCGCCGAGCTTGCCCTGATGAACGGCACACAGCAGGAACTTCTGCGGCGTCTCGTTACCGCCCAGGAAGAAGAGCGGCGGCGGATCTCGTATGAGCTGCACGATCAGACCGGTCAGCATCTGACGGGCCTTTTGCTGGGCCTGAAATCGCTGGAAAAGAGCATTGAAGCGTATTGTCCCAAGGAGACCGAGGCTGGTGCGCTTCTGGACAGGCTGCGCGGCATTGCCGAAGATATGGCGATGGACGTTCATCGTATCGCGGTGGATCTCCGCCCGACCGCCCTCGACGATTTGGGATTGGTTCCCGTTCTGCGGAGCCATGTCGAGCGATGGTCCGTGATGCATGGAATTGCCGCCGAGTTTGAAAGCTTCGACTCCAGTAAGACCAGCCGGGGAAATGACGAGCGTCTGCCGGAGGGCGTGGAGACCACGATTTACCGGGTAGTGCAGGAGGCGCTCACCAACATCGCCCGTCATGGCGGCAGCGGTCCGGATTGCGTAACGCGTGTGAGCGTGACTCTGCAGCGTTTTAGCAGACATCTGCAGGTGACGGTGGAGGATGATGGTCCCGGTTTTGATGTCAAAGCGGCGCTGCAGTCCCGTCGTATTGGTCTCGCGGGTATGCAGGAAAGAGCGTCCTCCTGCGGTGGGACTCTGGAGATAGAATCCGCGCCGGGCAAAGGCACCACGGTTTTCCTGCGGATTCCAATCACCGCATCACTGGCCCCATAGCGTTCAGGTTACCTTCTCCGGCAAAAGGAGGATTTGTTGCTGGCAGTACGCTAACGATACAGAACAATCCACTGACGGAGAATTTGAGACCTCAGCCCTATGCAGCTAAACCACGAACTCGGAACCCTTCTGGAACTGAAAGCGCCCGCGCAGGAGTTGCCCCGCTGGCGCTATGTCTATGGAGGCAAGCCAAAGCCTTTCTTCCATCCGCTCTGCACCCCATCGGGTCACTGCCTGACGCTGTTTGAGCCGCATGACCATGTGTGGCACCGGGGACTGTGGTTCACGATCAAGTTTCTGAACGGCGAGAATTTCTGGGAGGAGCGTCCCCCCTACGGCACCCAGCAGACGCATCTGCCGCCTTCCGTGACACACGAAGAGGGCGGCTCGATTCTTGTCACCAGCACGCAATCCTGGGAGCGACCGGGCGAGGCCGGATCGGTGTTCTCCGAGCAGCGGCAGTTTCGCTACGTTCCCCTTCAGGACGATGCTTACGCCCTCGACTTCGAAACCGTGCTCACCGCAAAGGCCGATCTTCTGCTGGACAGAACCCCCTACACGACCTGGGGAGGCTACGGAGGGCTTACCTTCCGTGGCAACCGGAACTGGCAGCAGACGCGGCTCTTGTTTTCCGACGGCACGACCAGTGATCGTCCGCTGGGCATCTTCGCCGACTGGGCGGACCTTTCCGGAAAGCTGGACGGTGGCCTTAACTTGACCGGCGGAATCGCCCTGTTCGATCATCCGGACAATCCACGACATCCGACCCCCTGGTACGGGGGAACCGGACCGGGCCACTATATCAATGCCGCCTTCTTATTTCACGAAACGATGAACCTCGCCGCAGGCGAAAGGCTCTCGCTTCGCTACCGGGTGCTGGTCCATGACGGCATTTGGGAGCAGCCAGAACTGCAGTCGGCGTACGAGGCATATACAGGTCTGTAGCTAAGGAACCTTTCGTGAGAATAATTCGATTTGAGGATGAGGATGGCAGGATCGGGTACGGCGCGGCGGTGGACGCGACCCTGGCACAGGCGAAGCGACTGTCAGATTCGCCGTTCACAGGGAGTGCCGTTACTCCCACAGGTGACGCGGTGGCGGTGCGTCGTCTTCTGTCACCTCTGGAGCCGGTCAATATCCTTGCTATCGGCCTGAACTACCGTCGCCATGCGGAAGAGTCGAATATGGCGGTCCCTGAGCGCCCCGTTCTCTTTATCAAGCCGACCTCTGCCGTTATTGGGCCGGACCAAGCCATCGTTCTGCCGCGGGACTCTGACGAGGTAGATTACGAGGCAGAGTTGGCAATCATCATCGGGCGAGTGGCACGCGATGTCTCGGAAGCTGAGGCGCTTGATCACGTTCTGGGTTATACGTGTGCGAACGATGTTTCCGCGCGTGACTGGCAGCTTCGTCTGGACCGGCAGTGGGCGCGCGGCAAGAGCTTCGACACCTTCTGTCCCCTTGGTCCCGCCATCGTGACAAAGGATGAGATTCCGAACCCCGACGCGCTTACCATTGGGATAAAAGTTTCCGGCGAGACGCTGCAGTCTTCCAGCACCTCGGACCTGATCTTCGGAGTGCGGGAAATCATCGCCTACCTGTCACGAGGAATGACGCTCCTGCCGGGGACCGTGATCCTGACGGGAACACCAGAGGGGGTAGGCATGGGCCGCACACCTGCGCGCTGGCTGAAACCCGGCGACGTCTGTGAGGTCGAAGTCGAAGGTATCGGAGTTCTCCGAAACCCTGTGACGTCAGCACGTTAGCGGGAGATTGGGCTGAGTCGGACCGGGAATTTCCCAGTCCAATAATAAAATAGACGGTAGCATAGCCGCCTATTTCTTGTCCTGCCTCAAGTCTGTTCGAGGTTCCCTGCGGCGAGGAGGAGTACCTCTGCCGCTTTGTCACGACCGCGCATCCGGGCGAAGTTCAGGGCCGAACGTCCTTCCTGATCACGCGCCAGCGGGTCGGCACCGGCTCCGAGGAGCAGGGCAATGACCGCTCTATCGCCGGAGGCAGCAGCGAACATTAACGGCGTCGTGCCAGTATCGATGGCGGCAACGTTGACGTCCGCGCCATGTTCCAGCAGCAGTGTCAGCAGTGCGGCGCGCCCCTCTTTCGGAAAATTGCCACTGCAGGCCTTCCACAACAGCGTTTCGCCCCGTTCGTCACGGCTATGTACGTCAATTGTCTGCCCTGCCGCCAGTAGCACGCGTACCATTTCTGTGGCACGCTTTCCGATCCGCAGCTCGCACTGTTCGGTTCCGGCGCCACCAAGATCGACGAGAACAA
>JAZKEA010000571.1:0-4232 GCA_040387315.1 Armatimonadota bacterium
GGTTCCGCGAGATCGGTCGTCGACTTGCCTTCAAGGGCGACCGCGTAAACAATCGGAAAATCCAGCTGTTCGTCGGTCGCGCCAAGCGCCGCGAAAAGGTCGAAGGTCTGGTCGATGACCCAGTCGGGGCGGGCATCCGGGCGGTCGATCTTGTTGACGACCACAACGGCTTTGTGACCGGCCTGGAGCGCTTTCTCCAGAACGAAGCGTGTCTGCGGCATCGGGCCGTCAACGGCATCGACCAGCAGCAGAACGCCGTCCACTACGAGCATGACACGCTCTACCTCGCCGCCGAAGTCGGCGTGGCCCGGGGTGTCGACAACATTGATCTTATTGCCATCGTGGGTGATCGCAGTGTGCTTGGAAACAATGGTGATCCCACGCTCTTTTTCCTGGTCCATGCGGTCCATGACACGCACAGCGATCTCCTGGTTCTCGCGGTAAACCCCGCCCTGGCGGAGCATGCCGTCAAGAAGGGTCGTTTTCCCGTGATCGACGTGGGCGATGATCGCTATGTTGCGAAGTTTGGTGTTATTTTCGATGCTGGTTTCAGTGGTCATGGTTCTAATGCTCGGTGGAAAAGGAAAGGCAGTGGGCGCAGAAAAGCCCGGCCGGTAGGCAGGGCATAGCCCCCAGACGGCGCGGGCGATATTGATATCGTATCACGCGCGCAACCCGCGGGCAAATCAGCAAATAATTTGTCAGGAAAACATAGAAAATAGTGCGTCTACTATGGAATGAACTATTAGACGGCTTCCACTATCCACGCCCGGTTTTTCCTGAGGATCATCGTGACACGACGAGAAAACAATACATTAGCCAGAGGGGTGACAAGCATGTCCCGAATTAGCTCTGGGGGCGGACCGAAATCATGACAACGTTTCTGCCATTACCGGCTCTGCCGGGCGCAGCGGGCCCCATTGTCGGGCTCAGGGAATATGGAGTCCGCAATTCCCAGCCTGAGGCCGCTTTCGATGATATTGCGCTTCTGGCTGCGGAAATATGCTGTACTCCCTACTCGTCGATTAGCTTCATTGATGAAACCCGCGAGTGGATAAAGGCAACGTTCGGCTGGCGCAGCAGCTGTGAAGTACCAAAGCCCTGTTCTCTTGGAGCGGAAGTGGTACGACAAAACCTTCCCCTCTTTTTGCTGACGGATGCGCGTCTGGACGGGCGTTTTTCCGAGTCCTGGCTCGTGGCACACGAGCCTCATGCCGTCTTTTACGCGGCCGTCCCCCTGGTAACAAAAGATGGTCATGCTTTCGGGGCGCTGGCCGTTTTTGACAATCGTCCCGGCGGACTGGATCAAAATCAGGTTCGGCTGCTGCAGGCACTTGGGAGACAGGTCGAGACGCTTCTGGATCAGCGTCGTGAGGTACGGGAGCTTGCCACTGCGATGAATGTGCGCTCCCGCTTAGATGAACGGACGAAGTGGCAGGCAGACCATGACAGTCTGACGGGGCTGCCGAACCGTTCCCTCTTTCTGCGGCGGGTGGAGGAGACACTGTCGAACGCGTCTGTCGGCGCGGACATAGAGAACAGCAAAACCAGCCTGAAGCCGAAAAAGAACGTGTCTATTCTGTTTGTGGATCTGGATCGGTTCAAGCGGATCAACGATACCCTTGGTCATGCTGTTGGCGATATCATCCTGCGCGAGGTTGCTGCCCGGTTCTCGTGCTGCCTGCGTCCGGAAGACACCCTTGCACGGCTGGGAGGCGACGAATTCACGGTTCTTCTGCCGGACGTCCCAAACTCCAGTTATGCGGCAGGCGTCTCGCAGATGCTGCTGCAGGCCCTGAGGCGACCGTTTATGCTGGCAGATCAGGAGCTTTATCTTGGCGCGAGTATCGGAATCAGCTCTTATCCTCGGGATGGAGGGGATGCCTCAACACTGCTCAAGAATGCGGATATCGCGATGTACCAGGCGAAAGAAAAGGGCGGTTATCAGGCCTACTCGCGTCGTATGAACGCCGACGGTTATCAGCGACTGATCGAAGAGGGGGAACTGCGCCGCGCCATTGAGCGCGAAGAGCTGTTTGTGCTCTATCAGCCTGTAGTCAACCTCACGACAGGAGCGGTCATGGGGGTCGAAGCGCTGGCCCGCTGGAAACACCCGGAACGGGGACTGGTGCCGCCGGCACACTTCATTGCTCTGGCGGAACAATCCGACCTCATTGTTCCTCTGGGAGAATTCGTTTTGCGGCGCGCCTGCGCCGATGCGGCGTTCTGGCGGCGAAACGGTCAGCCGGATCTTCGAGTGGCGGTCAATCTCTCGGCCCGTCAGCTAGCAAGGCCGCACCTGGGCGAGTTTGTCGAGACGCTTCTGGGTGAGCAGGGACTGCCCGGATCTGCCCTGGATCTCGAACTGACCGAAACCGCGCTTTTCGGCAGCGGCGACTCGACCCCTGCCACGCTGATGCATCTTCGCGAACTGGGGATTCGCCTTCTCGTAGACGATTTCGGCACAGGGTATTCGTCGCTGGCGTACCTGCGCCGTTTCGCGGTCGACGTGATCAAGATCGACCGTGTCTTTATTGCCGGACTCGGCTATGACAAGACCGATGAGGCACTGGTTCGTGCTCTCATCGAGATGGCGCATGCACTGAAAATTGAGGTAGTGGCGGAAGGCGTCGAGACGGACGAGCAGCGAAACTGCCTTCTGGCGCTTGGCTGTGACGCGATGCAGGGATATCTTCTGAGTCGTCCGATTACCGCCGATGCGCTGCGAACAACCCGTTTCCCGGGAGCGCAGCGTCTGCGGGCTCTGACGCCGCATACGGCTCCTTTGAACGGGGTTCGCAGTATTATGGGGAGCGCCCGCCGACGAACGCCGCTGATTACCTCGCGGACATAGCTTCTTCCGGATTCTGGACACACCAGTCCAATGCTGCTGCTATTTCCAGTGTCGATAGCCGGGAGACAGCGTCTGCGGTCTCCCGGTCCGGTTTCCCGCTGCTCGCCTGACGGCAAAGCTCCAGCATTCTGGTCGGATTCCACGGCTCTGCTTCAGAGACAAGGCCCTTAATCGTCGGATCGTCGGTTTCAGTGCGAATTGTTGTGGAAAGCATGTCGTAAATCGGGTGCTTTCCTGCCCGGCGAATCCAGTAACCCGTATTCGACCAGTCGCCCTCACGGCGGTGCACCAGCATATGGAGATAGTCGGCTGTCGGATTCCCCTCCCGTGCCTGAACCAACTGATGCGCTCGGTCCAGATCATCGTTGAGAAGATGCAGGACTGCAGTGACAAAAGCGGAGGTACTTTCTGCGGCGGAAGCCTGTTCAATCTCCTTTGTTATCTCCGCGTTCCAGGGAGCTTTGGGAACCAGAGACGGGAGAGGCCGCGAAAGCAGGGCTTTCACTGTTTCATGAAGCGCACTATCAGGCGAATAGGGACTGCGGAAGGTAGACATTGGAGACTCCAAAAGGGTTGCTTGGCTTATTTCAGGCTGTAGAGGCGAAATTGCCGAAGAGTCGGGCGGAGCCGTGAATCATGGATTGGTCCGCGAAAGGGGTCGCTGTCTCGTACTCCTCGCGCGGAACCGCCAGTTCCATAATCAAACCCAAATCGTCTGTCCTTACGACCTCGCAGCGATACACCCGCAGTGGCGTTCCATCAGTGAGTGTGTCATCGCGGTGGGAAAGGACACGCCCTATGACCACATAGTCGTTCAGGAACTGACCGGCTTTTACCAGCCGCACCGGGTTTCGAGAGAGATCGACTTTGTCCAGATCCTTGATCTGTTCCTGCATCGCTTCCGCGCCACCGGGCGCAAGTGTCGCCAGACCATAGACCGCTATATCGACCGACTTTCCGATCTGCGTTTTATAGCGTTCCTGCTCACAGGCATGATCCGTCGCGCAGAAGGTCAGTCGACGTTTTCCTACCACTACCTCCGCGAGCCAGACGCTCTGCACCCGATCGAATATCACTTTGTTGAGCGTGCCGGTTACCCGATGCTGAGTCGCAAGCGCAGGTACCTGCTCCTCCGATTCAACAGCTCCCGCAGGGGGCAGGTGACGCCGCGAAACCGCTCTGAGGATCAGCAGAGCGGCTCCGACAACAACGGCAAAGAGAAGGAACTCAAGAGTACCCGGTGGCAATAATCCAAACATGTACTGGAATTGTACCCGGCATCAAGCTGAGACCGCCGATTTTGGATCGAGATTTTCGATTTTCAGGCTGCCCGACTGCAGGGCTTCCTGATGGGACGCTACCTGGACTTTAGCCCGAA
>JAZKEA010000571.1:4242-6143 GCA_040387315.1 Armatimonadota bacterium
CCAGCCTCTCCAAAAGGTCTGCTGTCGCGGACTCGTCCTCCTTTTTGGAGATGAGCAAGCCCATAGCAAGAGTTCCGTCTTCCCGTACATAGAGTTCAAGAAACCCCTCTGTTTCAGGTTCCATACTGCCAATCGAAAACGATGACTCGCCCGCCTGCGGGTCTCCTCGAAGTGTCATGTGCAGATCGAACTCATCAGAGAAGAAATAGGGGATATGATCGTAGGCAACACGGTCGGCGGCGGTTTTAGCAGCCATGTTTTTACCGGCTATCTGTCCATGCCACTCCGCGTTTTGCCAATGCTCCACATGCCAGGACTTCCCGAGGACCGGATCTCTGAAGCAGGCGATATCGCCTGCAGCGTAGATCCCGTCGACCTCCGTCTGCAGAAACTCATCAACTGCCGCACCTTCTTTGGGATCTGATTTCAGTCCTGCATCTTCTAGAAGCTCAAGATTTAGTTTTGCGCCCACACCGGCAACCACTAGATCGCAGGGCAGCGTGACTCCGCTCTTTGCCAGGACCGATACGGCATTGCCGGAGGAGTCTTTATTGATTTCGCGGACACCATCCTGCATAAGGAAACGTACACCCTGCGTTTCATAGTAGCGCTGCAGGAACTTCCCAAAGGACGGAGAGGTATTCTTACTCCATGGATGATCATGACTATCAATCACTGTCACCTCAAGACCCTTTTGCCGACAGACAGCCGCTACCTCCATGCCGATATAGCCTGCTCCGATAACCACGGCGCGCGCCCCTGCTGTCAGGTGGTTTCTCAGAACGTCGCTATCCCCGACCGTGCGAAGCGTCAGGACATTGTAAGCATCCGCGCCCGGTATTTTGTCAGGGTCCAAAGGCTTGGCGCTCGCTCCGGTCGCTATGCAAAGCTTCTCAAACGTGAGTGACTGCCCATTGTCCAGAGTCACCGTTTTGGTCTCGGTATTCAGTTTGAGTGCACGCACTCCGAGCCAAATCTCGATTTTTTGTGCTGCGTAGTCGTCCTTCCCCGCAATCTGAGCTTCTGAGAAGTCAGCATCGCCGCGCAGGTATTCTTTCGAAAGAGGAGGTCGGTGGTATGGGAACTGCTTTTCCGCACTGACAATCACGATTCTGCCGTCAGGGTCCTGCTCCCGGATGGATTTGGCGGCAGTTGCGCTGCACAAACCTCCGCCAATCAGGACGTACTCTGCATGGGTCAGCTCTGGTTCGGACTGAGTTTCGCTCATTACATTCTTTTCTAATCGCTGTTTGAAACAGTTGGTGTGAGGAAGTATGCCTGCCTCTGCTGCTGTTTACCCTCAATGCCTGCCGGGTAAAAGCCCAAATGTATCGCATGGCACTCTGGGTCTGTGTGCAGAACTCCAATGCTTCGATGCGAGAAGAATTTACAAACTAAAAGCTCTAGAACGGAAGGTAGAAGTAAAATGGCTATCGGTAACGATCTGCAGGATCGAATCGCGCGGTATATAGATGATGCTATCGCTTTGGAAGCGTCAGGTGTCACCAGTCTCAAGGATATGATCTCCGAGGCGACAGATCCCGTAGATGCGGCGCTATTCCAGGAGCATCTCGCGGAAACAGAGCTTCAGAAGCAGCAGCTTGAGACGCGCCTCGCGGCCCTTGGCGGCAGTCATAACAGCCTGAAGGACGTGATGAACAAGATCGGGGCTGCGGCTACCGACCTTCTGCATGCGGGCAAAGATGCCGGGGATAAGGCGACCCGTAACCTGATCCAGGCTTATGCGATTGAAAACCTGGAAGTCGCCGTGTATGAGTCCCTCTATGCCGCCGCCACCGAGGCAGGCGACACGGAGACAGCGGCTCTTGCGAAGCAGATTCAGGCTCAGGAAGAGGCGGCAGCGAAGAAGGAGGAGGAAGAAGAAGAGGCATAGCCGAAGC
>JAZKEA010000572.1:0-3153 GCA_040387315.1 Armatimonadota bacterium
CACCACGCTCGGTCCCTTTTGGTCATTCGCCCGAGCGCGTCTGATCTGTAACGTTGGGCATAAAATGCGATTTCTCTTAATAAGCTATATTGTCCTTTTTGCTACGGTCGTTCTGGCCGCTGTTGCAGCTGCTTTCCTGCCTCAAGAACCGGACAAAAAGAAGGAAAGCGTGCTTGAGCATATTGCTGATGGTCTAACAGCCGCGGTTCTCTTTGCTGGCATGATCTTTGTTTTCATTGGTGTGGATGCCCCATATTTGAAGAATATATGGAAAGTGGTGGTCCCGATTCTGGGAGGCTGGGCGCTGTTCGCTAGCTGGAAAGCGCGTCGGCACGCGGCTGTTACCGGGGAGATGCGGGAGAACCCTGCGTGGGCGATATTCGCGGACATTGGCTCTCTAGTTTTACTTTTGCCAGCATTAGCGTTGAATCTGTTTTTTGCCTTCCGCTAAGCGGGGAATCATAGACTTATGAGTATCCAAACTACGGAGCCCAACCAGTCGTTACAGACAATTTCGTGCAGTGGCACAGTCGCGGCGGAGCCGCTTTGTGTGCCACCGCACGAAATGTCTGATCTAAAGCGTTGGGCAAAAATATGAATAGTCCGTTTAATCTCCCAAGTGACGCCGTCGATTTCCTGCAAAAAGGAAGACAGCTTAACTACGATCCATCGGAATGCGAACCAGGAAAAGTCGGATTGCATTCACTGGATTCGCTCACGCTTGGTGAAATTTGGGGAAATACAGATGACGAAGCAGATCCAAATTTCAGAAAAGAAGGATATTATGCTATTCCTGCCGTATCATTAAGCGCCAGCTGCGGGTCTTACGATCCTGACTATATCTTGCTATGGCTTCCGAATGAAAAGGTATTTGGTTCATGGGACTGTGATCACTGGATTCTGACTATTTTTGAGAAAGTCTCTTGGCTAGATATTGTGAAGACGCCGGCCCCTTACATCGGGGCACAATGGGATTCCGAATTGAAACTAGGCGTGCGCTTTCAGCCATGGAAGCACTACAAATTAAAGTCTGGCAGCCCTTTTTGAAATGAAAACGGAGCCCAACCAGTCGTTACAGACAATGACCACAGCTGTCACGTGTCGTGCTGCGCACGCCCCGCGCCAGCTGCGGTCATGTCTGATCTAAAGCGTTCGGCAAAAAAATGAACCAGCCCACCCCAGATGTAAGCCAAGCCGATGTTGACCGCATTATGCGCCGTGACTTTCCATCGGAGGCAATCCAGCAGGTGCTAGCCGTGCTCGCAGAATACGGAAAAGAAGACTATCACCGTGAAATAGTGCGTGTTCAGTTAGCGGTGCTTAAGCTTGCAGATGGAAGTATCGAGAATTTACACCAAGAAATCCAAGGAGCTAAGTGTGATTATAGAGACATTCTCTCTTATTCGGAATACCCAAACTATACAAAGAGGGCCTTTAGCATCGATAAGTTGAGTTATGCCGAAAGGAAGGCAGTGATCGATGCCGACTGGAAGCAATACAACGATTGGTTGGCCCCATGAAATCTCAAACCACAGAGAATAGTTTCAAATTTGAAGTGCGACACTAACAGCCCCCTTTCAGCGTTTAAGTCTTGGCTCGGCATGTCTGACCCGGAACATTAGCCCAAAAATCGTATGCTAAAGCTCTATAAAATAAGCGATACTACCAAGTCATATTGGGAGACTTGGGAGAATGACGGCGTCCACACCGTCCACTCGGGCGAACTCGGAACCAAAGGTGAATCCAAAGAATTGAAGTCCTCCATTCTCCGCAAAGCTGAGGCGACGATCCAAAAAGAAGTCGATGCCAAGGTCGCGGACGGGTTTCTACCGATAGAATTCGAGGATCATTATACCCTGATGATTGAGTATACGGTGATAGGAATGGGGAACACTAAGGATCTTGAGAAAAGACACCGCCTAGAAGAAAGAATGAATGAGACGCTAGGCTGGACTGGTTTAGGAAATTGCGACGGAGGAAGTATCGGAAGCGGAACGATGGAAATATGTTGTTTCGTTGTAGATTTCGAAGTCGCCAAGGCGGTTATCGAGAAGGATCTAGTGGGCACGGAATTCGCCGACTTCACGCGTATTTATGACGAAAATGGAGGCTAACTGTTGTGCCTCGACACATTGTCCGCACATAGAGGAACGCGAGTAATGGGAGGATTTTGATTTAAGGAACCATGAGGGCGATGCCAGTTATATTTAAGTATATAGTCAGGCAGGTAGGCGTTGCGCTCGTCGCTGGACTGGTAACAACAACCGTAGGCCCACTCCCTGGCCAGAGTCTGGATGAAGCGTTCGGCCTTGCCGTTGGTCTGAGGTCGATAAGGCCGGGTGAAGCGGTGTTTGATCCCCCGCTGCTCACAAGCAGCGGCAAAGGCGTGGGAGGTGTAGCAGGAGCCGTTATCCGTGAGCACCTCGGAGACCTTGATGCCATGGAAGGCGTAAAAGGAGAGAGCCTGCTCCAAAGCGGCGATGGCGCTGGGGATCTTTTCGTCGGGATGGATACACGCGAAGCCCAGGCGGCTATGATCGTCGATGGCGACGTGCAGAGACTCAACCCCTGCACCTTCGCTGCGGTCGGCGCGGTTGCCGGTGCCGCGCACACCGGGACGCACGAAGCGGCCGAGCTTTTTGATGTCCAGATGGATGAGTTCACCGGGATGCTCCCGCTCGTAGCGGATGGGCGGCGGGGCCTCGGGTTCGAGGAACTTCAGACGATTCAGCCCATGTCGGCGCAGCACCCGGCTGACCGTGGCTTTGGACACCGGCACGAGCATCAGGATATGCGCATAGGTCTTTCTCTGCCGTCGCAGTGCCACGATCTTCGCCTCGATTTCATCGGAGGTTTTTCGGGGCTGCCGGATCGGCACACAGGAGTGGTCGCAGAGTCGTTTCCCCAGTCCCTCCTCCTCGGCTCTTTTGGCCCACTTGCGGGCGGTTTTCTCACAGACTCCCCGGGCGGCTGCTGCCGCCCGGGGAGTCTGTCGTTCTCTTCTCATCTCTTTGATCATCTCGGCTCGACCCAGAGGCGTAAGCCTGGCATTAGCGTGCATGTTGTCCGTGTGGTTTGGCTGTCGGTTTGTTGTTCATCCACCCACACTCTGACTCCTCCAAATCATGCGGACAACCTGTTGTAACAACACAC
>JAZKEA010000573.1:0-1943 GCA_040387315.1 Armatimonadota bacterium
GCAAGAACGGTACAGGTAAGACAACGATACTGCGCCTGTTCCTCGATCAGGAAGATCCGACAGCGGGAAGCGTCGAGGTCAACCAGGGTGTCCGTATCGGTTACTTCTCGCAGTTTTCCGAACTTGATGGGACAGAGTCCGTGCAGAAGGTTCTCGAAGACGTTTTCGCTGATGTCAGGGCCATCGAGCAGGAACTGGAAGACGTCGGCGCGGAAGCCTCACTTCCAGATATTGCCCCAGACAGGATGGAAAAACTCCTGGATCGGCAGTCTGAGCTTCTGGAACAGATGGAGCAGCGCGACGGCTGGGATTACCCGCGCCACATCGATACCGCGCTCACCAAGCTCGGCTTCAATGAAACGCGCCGCCATCAGCCCATTAACACTTTGTCTGGTGGCTGGCGGAACCGGGCCTCCCTGGCGAAGATTCTGCTGACACAGCCCGACGTCCTGCTTCTCGACGAACCGACCAACTTCCTGGATGTCGAAGGGGTGGCGTGGCTTGAGGATTGGCTGCGGGCGTTCCGGGGTGGACTGGTTCTTGTGTCCCATGACCGGCAGTTCCTGGATTCTGTAGTCACGCGAATCGTCGAGGTGGAAAACTATCACCTACACGATTATCCCGGCAGTTACAGCGAGTACATTCGCGCCAAGCCGTTCCGCATCAAGACCCTGGAGAAGCAGTTCGAGCACGAGGAAGAACTGCTCACACTGGAGGCGGAAGCCATCGCGGACCGTCAGGAGCTGGCAAAAAATCCGACACCGGGCACACTCCGCAAGATCGCCGACATCAAGAAGCGGCGTCCACCACGCCCGATGGACCAGCTCATCACGACGATGTACGCCGGTCTGCGGACCCCGGAGAATCTTGTCCGCGCCCAGAACATGTCCAAGCGCTACGGCGACCAGAAGCTGTTCTCGGATATTTCCTTCGAGATACGCCGTGGTGACCGTGTCGCTATTGTCGGCCCCAATGGTGTCGGCAAGTCCACTCTGCTCCGCGCTTTGAACGGCGAGGAAAAGCCCGACTTCGGCAAGGTCATCTGGGAGGGAGGTGTGAAATTTGCGGACTTCAACCAGATACAGCGTGAACTGGATGGAAAAGACACCGTCACCCATGCCGTTAATGTGACTGGCCTCGCATACGCCGCGACCCGAAAAGAAGTCGGTCGATTCCTCACCCTTCTCCAGTTCTCCGAAGCAGACCAGCAGGCAAAGATCGAAACGCTCTCCGGTGGTCAGAAGGCCCGCGTCGCCCTCGCCGTTTGTCTTCTCTCCGGAGCGGGTGTTCTGCTTCTCGACGAACCCACCAACCACCTTGACCTCGCCAGCACCCAGGTCATGGAGCAGGCCCTAACCTACTTCCCCGGCGCGCTTGTCGTCGTCAGTCACGACCGCTTCTTTATCGACAAAGTAGCGACGAGGCTGCTACTATTCGAGAACGAAAACGTCCGCGAATTCGAGGGCAACTGGACGACGTGGAACACTGAGAAGCGGGACCGAACTTGAGCGAGAGGTAACTCAGCCTGCAAACGCGACGTACCTCTCGGAGGAAGTCGCCAATCTCCCATGTGACACAGAAGTATAGCGGCAGATCACAATGCCAAAAATCCGTTGATTGCCACAATGATATAAACATGAATATTCCGGTTCTTAAAGGCACAATCGGCAGACGCATCTTGGTCAATTTTCGTGCTGATCCTGATGTCGTTCAAGCCAAGCTGCCAGTACCGTTCCGTCCCAAACTTCATAAAGGCGAAGCAATCGTAGGCGTTTGTCTTATCCGTCTCGAAAATATCAGGCCCGCCTCATGCTCGTTGCCCATCGGCTTTTCGAGTGAAAACGCTGCTCACCGCATCGCTGTACTTTGGGATGATAACGAAGGCAAAACACAAGAAGGCGTCTTTATTCCCCGTCGTGATACAGGTTCTCTGCTGAACCACA
>JAZKEA010000573.1:1953-4848 GCA_040387315.1 Armatimonadota bacterium
ATTTCCCGGCCAACATAATCTTGCCTCGTTTCGCGTCTGTGCTACCGATACAAACATTGACTTTGCAATGCAGTCGCGCGATGGCCAAATGGAGGTTCGGGTTATTGGCAAAATCGCGACGGAGCTGCCGTCTTCGTCCTGTTTTACATCGCTTACAGAAGCATCTTCGTTTTTCGAGGGCGGTTGCTTGGGCTATTCTGTTCGTTGCAATTCCAACCGTTTAGACGGTTTGTTGCTCAAAACAAAAACGTGGCATGTCGAGACGCTGGATGTTTCTGAGGCAAGCTCAAGCTACTACTCCGACGAGGAGCAGTTTCCCAAAGGCAGCATCACTTTTGACCACGCATTGCTGATGCAGAATGTCGAACATGAGTGGCATGCCGCAAAGGAACCGTCGAGCACATGAGGCATAAACCGCAGCAGAACCAGGCGCTGCACCCGACCGCTATTAGACCTACGGATTGAGCGGTCGCTTAAGCGAAAGCGATAGTAGTCCACTATTTACAGGGGTCTCTGCGCAGCACGTTACGGGTTCCTCTGAAGCCCGGTTTGTAGATTCTTCCTGCTGGTCATCGAGAAGCGTATACACCTCCCAGCCGTTACCATCCGGATCGTGCGCCCATATCTTGTCCTGACGGGCATAGCAGCAGACCGTGTCCCCCTCATCGAAAGTGGCAAGGCCAGAGGCGATCAGCCGCTCCCGCACCGCATCCACTTCTGCCTTCGTCTCCAGCAGAATCCCCAGATGGGAGAGCGCTGCCACGTTTTGCACGGGCGGGGCGTCTTCGGCTGCAGGTGCGTGGGTTTCCAGATTAGGTACCTCTTGAAGCGCAAGTTTAAGTGGCGGAACCGTCAGGTCGAAGTTGGCGTAATCCCGTTTGCACTTATGCACAGGGACACCGAAAAACGCCTCGTAGAAACGGACGGCGGCTTCGATATCCCTCACGTTCAGGGAAACATGCATCTTGGCACTGATTAACTTGCTATCTCCTCGCTATACGGTTTAATCTATTGACTGTATTGTACCGACCACGGATAGTAAACCTTACCCTATGAAACCTCTCAAAAGAACCCTACATCGACCGCTGAAAAGTGCCCTGATTCTGGGGACGCTATGGCTGGGCTACGGATTAAGCCCCATCGTGCAGGCGCAGCCAGCGATCACAGCTCTTGCGCCTTTGCCTGCCAATGCCCCTGCTGCCAAAGAGATCAACGCTTTTCTGGAAGCCGATAAGAAGCAGATGCCACCTGCCGGGGCGGTGTTATTCATGGGCAGTTCGAGCATTCGGATGTGGGACACGCTTGTGCAGGATTTTTCGGAGATCCCCGTAATCAACCGTGGTTTCGGTGGGTCGCAGATCTTCGAGAACACACTCTACGCAGATCGCATTGCTGTTCCGTACAAGCCGAAAATCATCGTCTTGTGTGCGGGCACCAACGATCTTGCCTATGGCAAGAAAAACCCGCAGCAGGTTCTGGAAGATTTCAAGAGCTTTGTATCCAAAATCCACGCGGCGTTGCCGGATACACGTATCGTCTACATCTCCATTAATCCGACTGTCTCCCGCTGGAACCAGGAGTCGGAGATACTGGAGTCAAACCACCTCATTGAGAAATGGATTTTCCAGAACAACTCAAAAACGCAGAAGCTGAACTACATCAATTCCCACGCCGTCCTCCTGACCGCCGATGGTCAGCCGCAGGCTGATTTGCTGCGAAGCGACAAACTGCACTTCAACGCCGAAGGCTATAAGGCGTGGGCAGCAATCGTCAAGCCACGCGTGATGGCCCTTGCCGCAATGGATGGCGTGACGCGTGTAAGGTCCTCAGCGACGCCACCGACGGCACAATGAACAGCAAAGATCCGCTCGGCGACCGGATGAAGGCGGATTACGAGAGCCGCACCCGCTACTATCTCCCACGCCGGACCTATACGTTGATTCGTGTGGATGGGAAAGCATTCCATCAGTACACCAAGGGGTGTGAACGACCGTATGACCTCGGTCTTATGGAGGATATGGATGCGGCGGCTGTCGCGCTCTGTCAAAACATAGAGGGTGCCCGTCTTGCCTTCGTTCAGAGCGACGAGATATCTGTTCTGCTAACGGATTTTGCCAACCCGCAAAGTGAGGCGTGGTTCGATGGGAGCCTTCAGAAAATTTGCTCGCTGTCGGCGTCGATAGCGACGGCGTATTTTAACCAGGCACGAAGCGTTCGGGACAACTCGGCTGTATCTACGGCTTTGTTCGACAGTCGTGTCTGGACGATTCCTCAGGCAATCGAGGTCTACAACTATTTCCTGTGGCGACAGCAGGATGCCTCTCGCAACTCACTCTCAATGACCGCGCAGGCGCACTTTCCGCACGAGCGGCTTCAGGGGCTTGGCAATGCGGAGATGCAAGAACTGCTGTGGAGCGAGAAGCAGATCAACTGGAACGATTTACCCGCCGGGTTCAAGCGGGGGCGCGTTGTAGAACGAGTGGCTGTTAGCAAGAGCGTAGAGTACGTGGACAAGCGCACGGGGGCGGAGAAGCGTCAGGAGAATGTCACGCGGCACGAATGGCGCGTGACAGAGCCACCGGTATTTTCACAGGAGAAGGAGTGGCTGATGGGGCGGATACCGTTGCATTTTAGCGATAGCGATGTTTTAGCCAGGGGCTGAAAGCCCCCGTCTGTGCGGCGTCGCTTCGCGCCATTGGCCCTCTGGGCCGAAGCGGAAGGAACTTGTTATCTCCCGCACCCGGAGGGTGCATGGCCGAAGGCCGTATAGACGGGGGCTTTCAGCCCCTGGCTAAACACACTTCTACCTACTACTTCGCCACAGTCGCTTTTGTCGCGCCGGTCGAGATACCAGCGGACAGTGCGGCGCAGGCCCTCTTCCACGGTTACTGAGGG
>JAZKEA010000573.1:4858-10196 GCA_040387315.1 Armatimonadota bacterium
AGTGCCAGTGAAATTGATCTACCAGCAATTTTGTAGGACCATGAATAAGGATTTCTGCAGGATGAATGCCGATTAAGCTGTCCATAAAGATTCAAAGATAAAAAATTAAGGGGCGAATGCTTAAAACATTCCGCCATTCACATGAATGGTCTGCCCGGTGATATACGCGCTGGCATCCGAGGCTAGGAAGACGACGGCACCGTCCAGATCGTGTGGCTGACCGGGGCGTTTCAGGGGAATTCGGTCCACCAGATAATCGACCCACTCCTGATTTTCGTACAGCACCTGATTCTGCGCGGTCTTGAACCAACCGGGCGCGAGGCAGTTGACGGTGATGCCAAAGCGGCCCCAGTCGTCGGCGAGGCTCATGGTGAGCTGCTTGACGCCGCCGCGGCTGGCGGTGTAGGGGGACAAGCCTGCATAGCCCATGACACTGGTTACCGATCCGATATTGACGATGCGCCCGTACCCACGCGGGATCATCGTCTTTGCGATTTCCTGGGCGACAAAAAACGTACCGCGCAGGTTGGTGTCCAACACGAGGTTCCAGTCTTCCCAGGTAATCTCGACAGCGGGCTTACGAACATTGACCCCGGCATTGTTAATCAGAATGTCGATCTTGTCGTAGGACTCCAGCACGGAAGGAACGAGGCGGCGGATGCTCGCCTCATCACGGACATCCAGCTCGACGGGGACCGCACGACGACCGAGTGATTCGATCTCTTTCTGGAAATCGGTCAGCCCACCGTCCATTTTTCGGCTTGTGATGACAAGGTCCGCCCCGGCACGGGCCAGTGCGCGCCCAAAATACTGACCAAGTCCTCTACTCGCCCCGGTGACGACAGCGACTTTGCCCGTCAGATCAAATTCGCTCATGGCTGCAGTACCACCTTAGTCAGATTCGCCTCGCGGTTGTAGAGCCGTTCGAACCACTGCGCCCCCTCCGAGAGCGGCGCGACAGCGGAGATCATCGGATCGACCTGGATCGCCCCACTTCCCAGAAGCTCGATGCAGGCAGGGTATTCCCCCGAGGAGGCGCAGGAGCCCTGAAGCCTGATCTGCCGCGTGACAACAGACTGCAGGGATAACTCGATCTTCGGCGAAACGTTGCCGATAAGCGTTACTGTTCCGCCTTTTCGGACGCTGTCCAATGCGGTCTGAATAGGAGCGGTCGCGCCCACTGCCTCCACTACGACATCCGCACCACGGCCCCCGGTCAGCTCTTTTACCTGGGCGACGGCATCACTGGTCCTAGAGTTGATCTGGATGGCAGCTCCCAGATCTGCGGCGGTCTTGAGCTTTACATCATCGACATCGATAGCGATCACGCGTCCGCAGCCGGCAAGACGGAGCGCCTGCACGGTCAGCAGACCGATCATTCCGACGCCGACCACCACTGCCGTGTCGCCCAGCGTGATCGGGGTGATGTTTACCGCGTGAACCGCAACGGTCGTCGGTTCGATCAGGGCAGCCCGCTCGAAGGTAAGGGCATCCGGAATCTTGTAGACGATACGCTGCGGGACGCTCAGGTACTCGGCGAAGGCCCCGTTCCGTCGATACTCCCCGGTGGAGACGCCCAGTACCTGACGATCATCACACAGGTTGACCTCGCCACGGCGACAGAAGTAACACTGTCCGCAATAGACGGTGGAGTCGAAGGTTACCCGGTCGCCCGGCTGAAAGTCTGTGACACCGGCGCCGACTTCTGCAACGACACCGGACGCCTCATGCCCCATCACCAGTGGCGGAACGCGCCGCCCGGACCCGCCGTCATAACCATGGACGTCGCTGCCACAGATGCCGACGGCGCGTATCTGAATCAGCACCTCACCCGCTTCGGGCCGGGGCCGGGGAATATCGGTCATCTTGAGCTGCTTGTAGTCGGTAAGAAGTAATGCGTTCATAATCAGGTACCACTTTGTGTTAGCGACGCTGTGCCGTCAACGATGAATCCGGCATTTGCACGGTTGCACAGGCATCCGTCATTTTAGCCCGCCCTATCGCGTTATGGTCAACTTCTCCAGCAGAGTCTTGTTTTCCTGTCCGCACGTAACGAAACGCAAGTTTACAAAGAAGTTGTGAAGCTTATTCGCTTCAGCATGCACTAATATTCCAGACAGGGTCTTCAGCAGATCTCTAATTTTAGCGGGCAGGCGGAAATATGCAGAGGATAACGATGACACCACGAGGACGCAAGGCGGCGGTTGGGGCAGCAGTCGCGCTCGCAGCAGTGGCAGCAGGAAGCACCATGCGCGTGCGGGAAATGCTGTCTCAAAATTCAAGAGTGAGGTCAATGGCTTCCATGGTGGGTATTACAGCAGCGGCAGCAGATTCCGCAGACGCGGACGAACAAAAGGGCCTGGTTTTCCGGCTCTCGGAGGGGAAGCCATCGCTGGGCGGGGATGCGGATAAGGTACCCCTCGGGCAGACAACCCCGCTCTCGGATGCCGATGCGGACCGGGTTCTCGCCCGTGTCAAGGCAGTGGGTGAAAAGCCAGACGACATACAAGGGTTTGCCCTGCGCGAGGGATCGCTTCCGCCGCCGCGTGCGGGCAAGACGATAACGACCAGCTTTCCGCCACCTCCGAGCGACGGGACGCCCCCTGCGGTCGAAACGGGACCACTGACTATTCGACGTGTTCAGCCCGAGGGAGACATTCCCCTCGCGGATCGCGTGTCGATTACCTTCTCCCAGCCGATGATCCCTGTCACAAGTCAGGAAGAGGCGGCGAAGTCGGTTCCCGTTCAGCTGACGCCTAGCGTGCCCGGTACGTGGCGCTGGCTCGGAACACAGACCCTCATCTTTGATGCCGGTTCGGGCAAGCGTCTGCCCATGGCGACGTCGTACCGGATGACCATTCCTGCCGGAACAAAATCGGTGAGTGGCGGCGCACTCGCGGAGGCGAAATCGGTCACTTTTCAGACGCCGACGGTCCGACTGATTGACCACCTGCCGCCGGATAGTGGTGTACCACAGGGCCGCGAGCCGCTTATCTGGCTTGCCTTCGATCAGCGTGTCGATCCCGAGGTGGTTGTGCAGACGATTACGCTCAATGCGGGCGGGAAGACGGTCGCCGTTCGCCGGGCCACGGATGCCGAAGTGGCAAATGTGAAAGAGCTGAGCTGGCGGCGCGAGATCCCCAATGACCGTACGGTCGCCTTAAAGCCTGCCGCACCCCTTCCGACAGGAACGAGTGTCAACGTGCAGATTGGGCCGAACACCCCGTCTCTCGAAGGCCCACGTAAGACCGAATCCTCTCAAAACTTTTCTTTCCAAACGTACGGTCCGTTCAAGATTACGGATTTCAGCAGCGATGGCAACCCGCCGGGTTCACCTCTGACACTCAGTGCCAACAATCCCATCGACGAGGATGCCTTCGATCCCAAAACAGTGAAGGTCTCCCCGGATATTCCTGGTATGCAGATTATGGTCAGTGGAAATTCCCTTTCCGTTGTCGGTCAGACAAAAGGCCGAACGACGTATAAGGTGACGGTTCCCGCGACGCTCAAAGATGTGTTTGGACAGACGCTTGGGGAGCCGCTTACCCACGAATTCAAGGTCGGACCGGCAACGCCCTATATGACCGGGCCGCAGCAGACGTTTATCGTGAGTGATCCCTCGGCTGCGCCGCGCGCGGTCTTTCAGAGTGTCAACACCCCCTCTGTAAAAGTCAGAATGTACGCGGTCAGCGAGAGTGACTGGCCCGCGTGGCTGACATACCTGAACCGGGGACGCAGAGATAAAGGAACGCCGCCCGGACGTCTGGTCTCAGAAAAGACCGTCACCTTGAAGACGGAAAAAGATGCGTGGGGCGAGACCAGTGTTCCGCTTGAGCCAGCGCTCAAGAACGGTCTGGGTAATGTCGTCGTGCAGTGGGTATCCACGATCCGCCGCAGCAAGAACGAGGAGCCGGATCAGGGCGCGCACTGGTTCCAATCAACAAAACTGGGCCTTATGGCGCAGGCTGATGCCTCCGACCTCTATGCCTGGGTGACCGATCTTGCGACAGGGAAGCCGGTCGAGGGGGCGTCCGCAGAGCTGATCGGCACCACGCAGAAGGCCGACACGGCGCGTGATGGTTTGGCCCATCTCCCCTTGTCCGCCACTCCCGGTAAGCGGCTGCTGGTACGCAAAGGCAATGACAGTGCCTTCCTTCCCTCCGCGCAGTGGGAGTACAGCGATTACGGCTGGACGAAACACATTCAGGGAGATATGCCCCGTTGGTTCCTCTTCGACGACCGTAAGCTGTACCGCCCCGGCGAGAAGGCGCGAGTCAAGGGATGGATACGTGTCCAGAAGGCCGGAAAGACGGGCGACCTGGCGCTTCCTGTGGGGATGACAACCGTATCCTGGACGCTGTCCGATGCACGCGGCAACGAAGTACGGAAAGGAACAGCGCCAGTTAACGCCTGGGCAGGATTCGACATCACGCTCGATCTGCCGAAAACGATGAATTTGGGGCAGGCGCGGCTGGCGGTCAGCGGTATCGCGGATCACTATATTGATGTTCAGGAGTTCCGCCGTCCCGAGTTCGAGGTCACCGCGAAGAACGAGAGCGCGGGACCGCATATCGTTGCCGATCCGAAGGGCGCGGACCTTTCCGTTAGCGCCAAATATTACGCGGGTGGTCCCCTCCCCAATACCCCGGTTAGCTGGAATGTTAGCGCATCGGCGACCAGCTACACGCCACCGGGCCGCGAGGGCTTTACCTTTGGTAAGTGGACACCCTGGTGGGGCGGTTTCGGTGGCGGCAGGTACGATGAAGGCGGCTTTGGCGGCAGAATGTATCGTCCGCGGTATCGCCCCGGCTATCCGAATTATGACGCGCCGCAGACACTCCAGGGACGGACTGGGGGGGATGGATCCCACTACCTTCATCTCAATTTTGACGCCGTACGTCCCGCGCAACCCTATGCCGTAAGCGCACAGGCAGTTCTTCAGGATGTCAACCGACAGACACAGGCGGCAAACGCGTCCTTGATCGTCCATCCATCTGAGCGCTATGTGGGTCTTAAAGGGAAGAACCTATTTATCGAAAAAGGCCGAAAGCTGGCGATAGAGACGATTGTCTGCGACATAGACGGTAAAACCGATGCCGGACGCGAGATACGCTTCCGAGCGGCTCGAAAGGAGTGGGGCTACAAGAAGGGTCGCTGGACCGAAAACGAGGTCGATGTTCAGGAGTGGACCGCACGCTCCGGAAGCGATGCGATCAACACTGAATTTACGCCCAAAGAGGGTGGAACGTGGGTTGTAAAAGCCACGGTCATCGACAACAAGGAGCGCCCCAATGAGTCGGAACTGACACTGTGGGTTTCCGGTGGAAACGAGCCGAAG
>JAZKEA010000574.1:0-3338 GCA_040387315.1 Armatimonadota bacterium
AGTTGTTCGCCTGCTTATCCTGTGGTCGCGGCGCGGTTCTTTGCCCGTTCATTGGCTTGTCCTTTCTTAATGATCCGGTCCGTCCGGGTGGCTGTAACCCTCCAAAAAACGGAAGCTTCCATCGTCGTTCTGCAGCACCTCGTAGGTCATGTTCTCAACGACCGGAAGCTGACTGAGATTCGGCACCAGCGTCTCTACCGCACGGTGGGAGGACAGGCGCATCTGAGCGACGGGAACGCCGCGCTGCTTCTCTCCATTGCGGGTGCTGTCTTCGTCGGCTTGAACGCGAAGGATACGGGAAATCATGTTTTCTTGTCTTCTTTCTGGCCTTTAGTGGCCTGCTGACTAACTGGTCTACTTGAGCGATGCGAAGTTGCGGCGAAAGATGGAGGGCAGCATCCCCTGAACAGTCAGCGCCGCGGGGAAAAGGAAGGGCTGGGCAGGCTGCCTCGTGGTCCCCATTTCCACGTAAATACTGTAGATTGCCCCGACTTCCACCGAGTAGCGCAGATTGCCCGACGGCACGGCCCCGATGGTCGAGAACAGGTGCCCGGTCAGAACCGGGACGCGAAGCTTTGCCTGCGCTTCCACGGTCTCCGCGGCCTCTTTCATCGCGGCCTTCATGAGCTGCTGCACCTGCCGCTTAATCCGTGCCAGGTTGTCTATCACGAGCCGCGCGTTTGCCATAACGGGGGTTCCTTTCTAAAGTCTTAGAGCCTCAGAGCTTTAGAGCTCGCTGTCCCAGACGGTGTCCATGGTGTAGCTGATCGTCGGCGCAAGATCCCCGGCCCCCTTGTTCCATTCCAGCACGACGGTGCGCCGCTTCAGCCAGAGATGCACCGGCACTGGCTCGCCATTCGATCCTGGAATCGTCTGCTCGAACAGGTTAATACGTTTTGGTCTGCCGTCAGGACCTGGCACCGCCGACCGCAGGCGCACATGCGCGCCGGGCTTCAAGTCTCTGACATAGGTGCGTGATACGACCGAGGGCCTCAGCCGGCGGTGTCCGGCGGCATCGAAGATGCGGCGGCCCATCCAGTTGATGACCTTCTGATCCGCGACCGGCGCAATGAGAGGGCGCGCGTTCTTGAAGCGTCCCAGGTAATCGGGGCTGGCGGGGTCGTTGAGGCTCGGAACGTTCACCAGTGCCGAACCGGGTACCCGCTCCGCATCGTTGCCTGTTGTCGAAAGGCCGAAGGGCTGCAGGACGTTGAACTCGGGAGGAGTCACCGAGAAGCTCAGCACCTCGTTTCCGTTCTCGATAGGCACCACGTGATCGGCGATATTCTCCTCGTCAGGAAACGGCGAGAAGGTCCAGGTGCCCGTCTCTGACGCGTCGCGGGGCTTCTTTTCCAGCACCCACTTTTGCGCGGCGAAGTCGTACCGGATTCGCCACTCCACGTACTGCCGTTTGGCAAGTAGAAGCATCTGCTTGATGACCTCATCGCCCTTGTCCCCTTCGCGGGTGGCGAACCGCCAGTTCTGCCCCTGCGGTGTCTGTGGCAGGGTGAGGCCGGGGTCATTGATCCCTTCCGGCAGCTCGTCCATGAACGGGAAGCCGCAGGTATTGACCACCAGGTTGATCGACTGCGCCGGTGTCAGACCATCGAAGGCGTTTTCCATGATCTGGGAGAACTCATCGAAGACGCCCTCCATGCCAACGAGCTTGAAGGTGGCTTCATACTCCATCATCCCATCGCCATACATGAAGCCCTTCACCTGCCCGTCGATCTGGGCAAAGCCGCCGTTCACGATGTTCCAGGTCTGCCCCTCATCGTCGGACTCTTCGATCAGAAAGGTCGTGTCGCCGCGCTCAACAAGTTTGCGCTGCGCTTCCCCGCGCATCCGCACGACACAGGCGCCTTCGAAGTGCGCCAGGTCGTCGTCGGTCCATTCCAGATGCCACAGGGAATCCGGATCAACCGGCGTCGTGGCACGCATCTGCGTGACGGGAAGCCACTTGCAGCCGTAGGAGAGGAGGAACGGCGTGTAGCGGGGATTGTTCGTCTGCATCGAGACTTTGACCCGTGCCTGCGTGTCACCCGTGCCGATTTCGGTACCGGGCTCCCACGGCCCGCTGTCATCGACTTTGCGAAGCGTCGCATTCAGCAGGGCGCTTCGAAGCGGTGTTGCTGGAACAAACGCCGAAACGTCGTCGGGCAGCCGGTCCAGCTTGAAACCGGCGTCGAAAGTCGCATCCATGAAACTCGCCGCACGGCTGGTGTCGTAGATGATTTCCTGGAAACCACACACCATCGGCACGTACGGGTTCAAGCTCAGCCAGACCTTCGACGCGTTGAAAACAGTCGCAAAACCATCCACCTGTCGCGTCTTCAGCGGGATAAGCACGCCGCGGTTTGCCGCTGATCGCGCCGAGGACGTCAGGTTCGGCAGAGATTGGGGGGTGTGGCTGTGGAGGATACGAAGGCCAAAGCCGGGGATGGGAAGAAAGACGAAGTAGCCATCCCTGCCGGACAAATCGCCAGGGCTTGCAATTTCGAACTCCTGAAATATCTTTGGTGCCGTGCTGTAGACGCCGCGCTCTTCATACAGCGCCGCCCGAGCGGTCCCATCCATGGAAAAGTGAACCATGATGTTGTCCCAGATAACGGCGAACCAGTTCCGTTTTCGATGCATGGCATCTGTGATCGCGTTGTAATGGACAATAAACCCCTGATCGGCAACGATAGGTTCTTTCGACTCTAGGGCGACTTCGATACTGTCGCTCTGTTCAGCCTCCGTCACATCTTCCACAAGACGCAGATCCACAACGTGCGGGAACGGCGTGGAGGGCGTGAGCATACCTTTGAGCGTGCCCGTCTGCTCAGGAATCATGTAGGAGAACAGTGGCGACGATGCCAGGGAGGACGCGCCGCCGTAGTCTTTCGCCCGGTTCACAACTTCCCATTTCGCCTTTTCCGCTTCCTGCGCAAAGGTCCAGTTTGCCAGGGGGCGAAAGTGGCCCGCCCCTTTTGGATCCAAAAACGAGGGCCGGAGCATGACGACGCCGGTGAGGGGATCTTGCCAGGTGCCCTTGTTCGCGTCCTTCCAGTGCTTGAAGTTGTGGCAGTGGACCTGACGGCTATAGCCGGGCTGCCGACAAAAGCGGTGCGGAGTCGTCAGCACACTAGCCGAACTTCATGGCGTTCCCTCTGGCTAAGAGATAGATCGCCATTTCCCGCTCGACCATGCTGGTGGCGGCGGCTGCCATCGAGCCGCCGCCCAGAACCTTGGAGGCTGTCTTGGTCGCCGCGGTGTTCTCCTTGATCGCGTCTTTCAGCTCGGAGACCTCGCTTTTGGCTTCGAAGATCGGCTTGTTTCCCGCCTGTATCGCAGCG
>JAZKEA010000575.1:0-1247 GCA_040387315.1 Armatimonadota bacterium
CCCCGCCTTCCAGCACAACCGTACCGCGTGTTTTCGACGTCTTTGGCTCAGGTACCTGAGCCTGAGCCGGGGGAGACTGGACCGCAAAGACCGCAAAGACCGCCACGAGGCTTATTCCAAAGATATTTTTCCCCATGAGCTTTTGAACCGTCGAAATCATTTCCGAGTTCCTCAAAATCATAGTCGTAACCGTCAGGCGAGGCTGTCGGTTTCCAGATCCAGCCATCGCACCTGTGAAGGGGAGAGCGAGATTTCGAAGGCGTCGATATTCGCCTGCAGCTCGTCGGCATTGGCGCAGCCTACCAGGGCGTAAAGGTCCAGGCCCTGCGCCAGAAGAAAGGCAAGCGCGATCTGCGGAACGGTCGCTCCGTAGGTCTTCGCCAGATGTTCGGCGCGGTCCAGTCGCTTGAAGTTGTCGTCGCTATAGTAGCAGCGGGCGACCAGCTCATTGAACCGGGACGCCATCTCGTCTTTGTTCTGTCGCGTGATGCGTCCGGAAAGAAACCCGGCGGCAAGGCTCGACCAGCAGAAGACGGGCATTTTCAGGTCACGATACGCCTGACGCGCGGACGCGCCCGCCGGACCGCTGATACAGACGCAGTTCTCCCAGGGCTCTTCCACCTGAACGGCGAGGCTGTAGTTGGGATTGGTCAGGACAAACGGGGGCAAGTCGTGGGCGCTCGCGTAGGCGTTCGCTTCTACGAGTCGTTCGGGCGTCCAGTTCGAGCCGCCATAGGCTCCGATCTTTCCTGACGCCGCCTGCGCCGCCAGAGTTTCCATAATCGGACCGACGGGCTGCGTGGGGTCGTCGCGGTGCAGAACATACAGATCGATAAAATCGGTTCCGAGCTCCCGAAGCGAGGTGTCGAGGTCCTCCAGAATGTCCTGGGGCGTCACCCGCTGCCGCGTTCCCGCGTGGTGTGCGCCTTTGCCGAGAATGACCACCCGGTCACGGATGCCCCGGTCGGCGATCCACGAACCCAGGAAGTGGTCCGTCTGACCGTAGACTCGGGCCGTATCGAAGACAGTGCATCCTTTGTCCAAAAACGAGTCGAGCAGGGCGAAGCCCTCCGTCTCGCCGAGGGACCGCGCCCGGCCCACTCCCTGTATAAGCCGTGACACCGGCTTGCTCACCCGCGGCAAATTTCCGTACTTCATCGTAGACATTGCTTCGTCGTTGCCTTTTTTGGTGTTCGTTATTTTTCGTCCGGCGGGGAACCGTGCATTTTTTATCGTCACGTCGACCG
>JAZKEA010000575.1:1257-3383 GCA_040387315.1 Armatimonadota bacterium
GTGCCGCCATCGCTGCGCAGACGGATACGGAGAAAGTAGCGTGCCTTAGAATCAATCCGCGGAACCGGGAGACGAAAACGGGCATTTCGGACGTCGGTGCCGGCCCAGGCTTCATGTCGATCTGTGGCAATCACGGTCCCATCGCCCGTCGAATCGGAGGATGCCGCGCGGCGGACCAGCGAAATCTCGCTGACCGCGATCCCATGCGCTCCCTGCACGTACTGCGGCTGAACGCCCCACAGTCCGGGGCGATCCAGAAACTTCGTGATCTCCCACTCCCGTGTCACTTCTGTCTCCGACATCATCGACGGTTCCCACGACCCTGCCTCGGCACCAACTGCCAGCGCACCGTTCTCGTACAGATGCCGCCAGCGCATCGCGACCGTCTGCGGGGCTGCTCCTTCGCCAACAGAGATTCGGGCCATGCGATGGAGATGCGTGCCTGTCATTCGGGTACGGAAGTTCTCCCACTCCCGTCGTGTCGTCGGGGTCCAGGCGGCTTCGGCCAGAGCCGCGACACGAGGCCAGAGGTAGTCGTCCGTGGTTTTGTCACCGTCGCGGCGCTCAGTCCACAAACACGCCTCCAGGCCGAGAAGATGCTTCCGCGCCATCGCGGATGCCCCGGCGGGAAGCGGCTCGGTGGCATAGACGCGCTCTGGAGTCAGCGATGCCGGGTCCTGATCCAAATAGAGAGTTCGCTTATACGAGTAGATGATGTCGTGTTCGGCTCGGGAGGAGCGCTCCAGGGTCGTGGGGTCGTTCCAGAGATGAACGACCACGTTATTGGGCAGGGGACCGCCCTCCTCGATCTCGTTCCAGCCCTGGAGTCGTCTGCCCCGGCTCTGGAGAAAGGCGGCAAGCCGCTGCGTGAAATCGTTCTGCAGAGCGGTCTCGTTCTTCAGCCCCTTTGCTCGGATGCGCTCCTGACAGACCGGGCACGCCTTCCAGCGGGTTTTGTCGCATTCATCGCCGCCAATGTGGATTTCTTTAGACGGAAACAGCGCCATGACTTCGGTCAGAACGTCGGTGACAAAGCGGAACGAGTTCGGCTTGCTGACGCAGAGGACCTCGGGAGACCCGACCCCGTTCGCGCTGACGCCCGCCGTGCTGACGATGAACGGTTTTGGGAAGCACGCGAGCTCTGGATAGGCGGCGAGGGCGCTCTGGATATGCGCGGGCATATCGATCTCGGGCTGGATCGTGACATAGCGCTCGCGGGCATACGCGACCAGATCGCGGACCTGCGCCTGGGTGTAAAAGCCGCCGTAGCGTCTGCCGCCCGCTTCCATTCGCCACGCGCCGACCGATGTCAGCTTCGGGTATTTCTTGATCTCAAGACGCCATCCCTGATCATCGCTCAGGTGCCAGTGGAACCGATTCAGCTTGTGGTACGCCATCTGGTCGATGGTCTTCTTCAAAAATCCGATGCTCTGCAGATGGCGCGCCGAGTCGAGCATCACGGACCGGACGGGGAATCGCGGCTGATCTGTAATCGAGACGGCGGGAAGAACAAAGCCGGGGGGAACGCGCTGTCCGCTCTCCGCGATCGGCGGAAAGAGCTGTCGCAGCGTCTGCAGACCGTAGAAGAACCCGGCAGGCTGCCGCGCGGAGATCGTAATGCCCGTCGAGCGGACAGAAAGCGTGTAGCCTTCACGGTTCAGTGACGAAGACACCCCTGCATTTGTCAGCAGGATTGCCTGCCGTGCCCGCGCCGCCGCCTCCGTCCGCACGCGAACCCCGGACCCCACGACGGGCCGCGCCCAGCGGGCGAAGCGCTCCGCTGCCGCGCACACTTCGGCCCTCTGCGCGGCGGGAACCACAACGATTACCGGAAGGGATGAGGAGAGCCGAAAACCCGGCTCCCCGGCAGGGGTGATCTGACTTACCGGACGCGGCACGACCGCCGCCTCTCGCGCCGGCGCGGAACGACCGGGAGCAGGCAAAGCGAGAGAGGGTAGGCAGGGGAGAAGCAGCAGCGAGTAGAGGCTGAACACACAGAGTCGAATGAGAATTTGAGTCACAGTATGGTTTGTTCGCTGAGTTACGGCATTACACCTGCCCTGAGTTTGCCCTCACGCGGAGATGCCCTCACCCCCTGCCCCTCTCCCTATAAACGCTCGTTCCTC
>JAZKEA010000576.1:0-1498 GCA_040387315.1 Armatimonadota bacterium
TTCGACTGCGCAGCTACTAGCAGCGCCATCTCATCAGAGGCATTTGATCAGGTAACGCCGCGCGGGCTCAGGGAATCAGGAACCGGGCGATCAGGGTGACCAGCACGATACCGGCGGTGGCGGTCAGCAGGGCCGCCACGCGGATACGTTTCAGGTAAAAGATCAGCCCCAGCCCGGTCATCGAGATCAGCACAAGAAAGATCGCTGAGGCATCGATCAGTGTGGACCAGACACCTCCCGAGTGGCGGCCTTTGTGCAGGTCATTGAGGTACGCAACAGCGCCCTCTTCGATAGTAGTCAGCTGATACGCGCCGGTCGTCCGATCGATAAAAGTGTCCGCAGAGTAGCTCGGGGACTTGAACGATACCATGCACTCGGTCTCGTCCACACGAAATTCGTCCAGCGCACCGCGCACCCCGTTCTCTTTCCGAAGGTACTCCACGATTTCCAGGCGAGCCACTTTATCCGAATTGGCAGCGCCTGCTGCCAGCCACTCGGCAGGAATCTTTCCCTTGATCTGTGTCTCACGCGGCCCCGATCCAGCAAACCAGGTGGGGTGGTTCAGCGTAATTCCCGTTGCACTGAAGAACAGGACGATCAGCAGCGAGAACATCGACAGGTAGATGTGCGCCCACCTAAGCCAGGAGGCGATCTTGAGACGGAGGGGTCGCGGTCGGCTGGCTTCGGCAGGCTGTGGCTTGGGTGCCGTTCTTACACTCATATTGACCAAATCTTACTCGCGAAGTATTACCGACGACGCCGGTATTCCAGGGATGCCGTCTTTATCTCGACGTTTCCGCCTAGGTCTGTGCGGAAGGGGCGATCCCCGATAAGCACGGACTTTTTGAGCAGCTGGTAGGTACCGTGCTCACGTGCGGCCTCAACGAATATCGTGTAGTTCCCCTGCTTTACGGGCTTCTTCTGATCGTCGTTGCCGTCCCACACAACACTGTACCTTCCCGGCTGTCGCGTCGGGCTGGAGACAACCGGAATAAGATCTGTTTTGTCGGTGAACTGGCGCATCCGATCACTGCGAAACCAGCGGCGCAGATCGGGGAACCAGCGGGGGCCGGGCGGGCGCGTCTGCAGCCAGAGGGAAAGGGTCCGTACCGGAAAACCTTCCCCATCCTCGACCCAGACGGCAACATAGGGACGGCGATACCGTCCCCCTTCTGCCGCATTGATTTCCACGTTCACGAGCAGCTCGAGCTGCTTATTCCACACAGGCGCTTTCTTCTGAAACACAGACTCTCCTTATCGCGGCTGAATACGACCCGCAGATACTTCTCGATTGCGCCACTCCGCGCTTCGCCACACCTGACCGGTTCGACCGATCAGCAGACAGCCGACTCCCGGCAGTGAATCGGCAAGCAGGATACTTTCGTCCGGCTGAAGGACACTGAATACTGTCGCCAGCGCGTCCGTGTCCGCCGCAGACGGGGCGATGACGGACGCACTGCGAATATGAGCCACCGGGAGTCCTGTCCGCGGGTCCATG
>JAZKEA010000576.1:1508-3864 GCA_040387315.1 Armatimonadota bacterium
GCCAGTCACCACTTGTCGCCAGAGCCCCCTCCCGGAGGCGAACACAGGCGAAGAGCGGTGCGTTCTCGGCGTCATTGTCCGGATCACTAACACCTGCGGTCTCTTCCCGGTCACTGTGTACTCGAAGATCGCCACCGATGCTCAGTGTAACGCCTCGAATTATCTCCCTTTCCCCAATTTCACCTAATGCCGCCTCACAGGCGCGATCGACGATATAACCCTTTGCGATTCCGTTCAGATTCAGCGGACACTGTGCAAGGTATACGGCTGTCTGATTTGCCGGGTTCAGGCTCCACAGGACTTGCGACGCCTGATGCGCGCAGAACGACAGCTCGTCGGCGGAGGGCCGCCGGTTCTCACGAACGGCCTCTCGCCAGACCTCCGTAAAGATCTCGGTGGCAGGGTTGAAAGCGCCCGCACTCTTCTCCCGCCAGCTATCGCATGCCTGCAGGACACACATCAACTCGGGCGAGATACGAATTTCTCGGCCTCGCTGCGCCTGCCACTGCCGGAACTCGCTGGTCGGATCGAAGACACTGAAAATGCGTTCCAGTCGATCGATTTCAGCAAGCGCACGGCGTTCCGCTTCCTCCGCCGCTTCCCAGAGGCAGGAACGGACCCGCAGCTCAAAAGATGTCCCCAGTACCCCTTCCTGATGAAAAGAGAAGACTTCCGGCTCTCTCTTAGTCCAGAACCGGCGCAGGGCAGCGCGAATACCTGCAGGAAAGGCGGTCATCGTTACCGGGGACCGGATTCGGGCGATGGGGCCGGACGGAGCTCTTCCGGCGTCAGTTTTCCGTCACCGTTTTGATCAAGGGTTTTCAGTGATGCCGGAGCGGCGGCAAGCTCTTCTGGCGATACATCCCCGTCCTTATCGGTGTCCAGCGCCGCGATGATAGGGGCTACCCTGCCGGGTCCGCCTGCGCCTTGCGGCGGTGGGGGAGTACCCTGGCTCTTCTGGCGTTCCGCTTCCTGCTTCTCGCGCCGCTTTGTTTCCTGACGCCGTACCACTTCCTGCTTTTCGGTAAAGGATATCAGCTCATTTTGCGTCAGAATGCCGTCTTTGTTGCTGTCCGACTGTTTCAGCAGAGTCTTCATGCGAGCCGGCAGCTCTGTCAGGGACAGCGTGCCATCGCCGTTCCGGTCAAACTCCATCAGGCGTTCGACAATCTCTGAGGCCGGAACAACGACAGGGGGCGGGGCGGGACGCAGCTCCAGGGCTGCCAGTCTGCCGTCATTGTTTTTGTCCAGCGTTTTGAGAGATGCGGTGGCATTGGCAATCTCTTCGGCAGAGATTTCGCCATCTTTATTGACATCCAGGGCCGCGATCGGGAGCGACACGCGGCCTGGTCCTCCCGGTCCACCTGGTCCTCCCTGGCGGGGACCACGCTCCCGACCAGGCTCGCTTCCGCTGCCGGGAGGCGTGGTCGGCGGCTGAACCGCACCCGCCGCCACACCGGTTGTCATTGCCGTCAGCGTGAACACACTGACCCAGAAACCACTGATTTTCATAAACTTAATGCTGTGCATCCGGGTCACCTGTTTACTGACGCGGGTCGAAGCTGCCCTTTTCGATAGGAGGATTTGCGTTCGGGTTCTGGAACCACACCTGGCTCCACTTCACCCATTTTGAATGACCGTCAAGGTACCCCGCGTTGAAGCCTCCGCCATGGCGTTCCGTATCCAGATCGACAGGAAGGTTCTTTACGGTATCCCACTTTGCACCGGTCGCCGGGTTCCACACTTTGGAGTGATAGTAGCTCCCGGTGTAGTTCTTGGGGCTCTCCGCCAGAAGAATAACGCTTGCGGGTGACTTAATCGCAGGCAGCGCTTCGAATTCATTATTGATCGGATTTGCGGCGGTGGGAACCGTGGGGACAAAGAACAAATTCATCGTATAGGAGGTTGCACGCAGCGTCGTCGAGGGCGAGACTGGCTCCTCCCAGTTCTCGCTCTGGTCGCTGGGGCAGCGGTAAACTCCGCGATTCTTGATGTAGGGCTGAACCGTATCAATCCAGGGCAGCGGATCTTTGTTGAAGGGGAACGCTTCGTCGTTATCCTGCAGATACTGCTGGAAAGCCAGCCCGACCTGACGCTCGTTGGAAAGGCAGCTTGTCTGCCGCGCTTTCTCGCGTGCTTGTGCAAAGACAGGAAACAGGATCGCTGCCAGGATCGCGATAATAGCGATAACGACGAGCAGTTCGATCAGCGTAAAGGCGTGTCGGTTTGTGATGCGCATAGTTGACTCCCGCAAATGCAATCATTTTCCCTTTAAGGGTTACGCGGACCACTTTAATCCGCGTCTGTAAAATGGAGCGATGTTCTGCCGGTCGCCGATACACTGTATCGGCGACCT
>JAZKEA010000577.1:0-3000 GCA_040387315.1 Armatimonadota bacterium
AACCGCTTCTTTTTGTCTTGTCAGGAGAGGACTATCCCGACGCCGCAGATAACTCCTTGCGGAATTCGCTGAGAAGGAGTTTCGCCTGCTCTCCTGCTTTCGTGTCATCGGATTCCAGAAAGCTCAGCATGGAGCCAACCGCCTGAGACAGAAGAGCGGCTGCAGACACTCGGTGACGATAGGGGCTGACAATACCCTCCGGCGAGCCTGTGGGCGGCTCATGCGAGCGCAGGAGGGACAGCAAGGTGTCGACACGCGCGGACTGTGCCTGGGTTGCTTTGAAGAAGGCCTCGCGGCTCAGCTGTCCACTGTCGAACGCCTGACGATTCTGAACTACCGAGTCTGCTGTTTTGGCTGTGACGTCATCAAAAAGAGCGGCATCTATCGCCAGTCGTTCCTGAGGGCTGCTGGCATTACTAGCGGAACGGACCTCCTCGATAGCGCCTGCAAAGTTGCCACGGGAGATCAGAACACGAGCAAGGCTTAGAACCGCGGCTCGATTTGTGGGATCAGCCTCACGAACCGTCCGGTACTCTTTCTCCGCGCCTGCCGTATCTCCCTGAGCCAGCAGAAGATCGCCCAGGGCAAGGCGTGTCCCATAATCCTGCGGCTGTGTTTTCAGTATCTCCTCGTAAGCGTTCCGGGCTGCCTTGTTGTCGCCTATTTCCGTAGAGGCGCTTGCAAGTACCCGTGTTAGATCCGCCCATGCTACCCGGTCTGAGTTCGGCTCCGTTACCGTCAGGGCTCTTCGCGCCTCCGCAGCTGCTTCATTTGTTCGGCCCGATGATAGGTATGCCTTCGCCAGGGCGGCCCGCAGCACCAGGGACCGTGGCACATTGTTCACTGCCTTGCGAAGGACTACAATCGCGCTGTTGGTGTCGCCACTCGCTACCAGAGCGTCGGCCTGCTGACGTGCCGTTTGAACCAGTTGAGTTAGTGCCGTGGCATCAATCTCAGCAGGTTTGGAGATGGGCGTCGGATTTGCCAGTGGCGGCGATGGAAAGGCCGTCGGGCCTGGGACGGCTAACGTTACCGGCGGGTTCGCGGGTGCAGGTGTCGGAACAGGAGGCGTCGGGGTCACGAAAGGCGGGGCCGGAGATATTGGCTCTACGGGCGGGGATTGTTTCTGTATGTTGACCATTCCCGGAGGGGCGAGAGCTCTCGTATACTCTCCCAGGGGACCCGCAAGGTAACGAAGAACAAGGGTGTTGCTTGCGCTCATCCAGGCAGTGTTATCTACCGGCGATTTTTGCTGACCACCCTCTACCGTGGGGTTAACCGGCAGTGTCGCAAGCACACTGCCCGCCACAACGGTATCAGACCAGGTTTTTCCTGATTCGACATCTGTCGACTCCAGAATAACCTCGACGGACCCCGGTTTTTCTTTCAAGGGCTGAGCTCGCACTAGGATCAACGAGACGGCCCCAATCGCCTTACCCAATGCCCGTCGCTCCTCTGGCGTAGGCTGTACCGGGTCCTTTAACTGAAGTTTCGCCTCCAGAAGAGCTCGGACGAAGACAGGGGCCTCAGGATTGTACAGAATCGCCTCCGCGACACTCGACTCCCCAAACCGATCCCGTACGGCTCTCGTGGCGATCTGGGTGCGCTGTGTGTTCAGGAGCCCATCCGGACTCTGCTGCGTCACAGTAATCCCTGGGGCCGAGGCGGTCTCCTCCGGTGGATTCGCGAAGACAATAACCAGTGGCTTCGCCGGTGCGGCTATGGCCGGGGACAATGCCGCGCCCGCGACAAAGCCGCAGGTCATCAGGATGATGCTGGAGTGGTGTGCGATTCTAACCACCGAGAACCTCTAAGGCGGCATTGCAGGAGGCGATTCCTCGCTGCGCGGCACCGCCGCCACGACCGGAAGCGATTTGATTTTCGTAACCGGCAATCGCATTGCGATACGCCGCGCGCGCCGACCCGGTATCTCCCAGACGCTGATAACAAAGACCGATGCCCTGATACGCTTCGCCTGCGATGTTCGCATCGGTGCCAACCGCCATCTGATACGAGGCTATCGCTTCGCGGTATTGCCCCGCGCTCTGCTGCGACTGCGCTCGGAGCAGCGGCCCAATCGAGGTGTCCAGACCGGACGCCGGGCGAGCGCCGGAGTTTGCACTGGCGTCGGAGGCACGGGGGGGACGGACGCTGATACTGATGTACCCATCGCCTTTTGGCTGTGGCGAGGTGGTCGCTGTCTGGGTCGGCGCGGCGCTCTCAGAGGCACTCGGAGGTGGCGCTCCAACCGGCAGTCTGCCTCCCTGCCCAAAGCCGGCATTTGTATCCGCTGGTTTAGCACTGTTTGTCGGTACGCCGATTAGTTTGACCGGTGCTGGACCAAGCGTAAACGACCGTGCGGCGGAAGTATTTCGTGAAAGCGCACCTGGCAACGCAAGCGAGGAATTCGCGGCGGAAATTGTGGGCGCTGGCCGATTCGCCGACGCCTGCTGCGGTTGTGCCACGCGTGCACTGGGCGGATTTGTCGGATTCTGCGATGCGAACGGGTCTTCGGCGACATCCGACGGCGGGGGGAGACTGATCTTAGCGCCTGGAGCGATGGACCCGCCCGGAATCAGAGGGGCTTGGGGGGACACTGTGGTTGATCCCGCTGCAGCTTCATTTGATACCGTCTGGGTCGTAGAAAGCGGTGCTGTTCCACCACGCCGAGAAGAGGACTCCCCGTTGCGATTATTAACAACGGAAAGCCCGACACCTAACACAAAAGCGCCCACCATGCCTGCGGCTGCCGAGATCCAGCGTCATGTTGGACTGATGCCGCCGATAGATCAGGGCAACACCGTCGAAGGGCACTACGCGGACGCCGAGCTGCCGGAAGCGAATGAGGAAATCGGTGTCCTCGCCAAACTGCATCGACTGGTCGAGCCCGCCGCACCGTCTGATGCTGTCGTGCCGGAACAGAAAGGTACACAGCGAGCCGGTCTGGTAGGTATCGTCCATCGTCACATAGAACGGATCGACCCCATCATCAAAACGGAG
>JAZKEA010000578.1:0-2776 GCA_040387315.1 Armatimonadota bacterium
GCCGCTACCGATTCCTCGCTTCGGGTACGGACCGCGGCTGACATCAGCTACCCTTCTGAAACCATCGCGCTTGCGGAACGCGCCAGCGTCTGGAAGCCGGAAGCCGCCTGTCCCCAGTATCTAGGCGCTATGTATGCGTGGGGCCGGTCCTATATCGGCTGGAACTACAACGGGAACCCCTGCGCCAGCAGCACCTATGCGTTCGGGCCAACGACGATGCCCGGTGTCTCGACGACAAAGCCCACTAACCCCTATGATCAGGCGGGAGAGAACGGCGGCGTTATGGCTATTCACAGTGGCATGGCAAACTTCGCCTTCGCGGACGGCCATGTCAAGGCGATGAAGCCCATCGCGACCAACCCGAAAATCTACGCGGCGGGAAACGCCGGCAACATGTGGTTTTCGACGCGCACTCAGCCGTAAGCTCTAAAATGGTTCCGTTCCCCCGCGGACAACAGCCTGCGGGGGGCACTGCAGCCTCGTTACCAATTCAGAATCCTCATCTCGGAGTTTTCAAAGACATATTCCCATGAAAAACATCTCGGTTTTGCGGGCAGCGGCTGTTCTGCTGCCTGTTCTCGCCGCCTTCACGCTCCAGGGCTGCAAGGGCACCGGCGACGCCTATTCGGAAGAGCAGGTGAAACAAATGAATGCTATCGCCGCCGGGGCAAAGGACCCCAGCAAACTCTCGCCGGAGTACGTCAAGCAGCGGGACGCAGCGACCGCTCAGCTCCGCGCTGCGAACTCCGCAACGCCACCTCCTCCTCCCGCTCCACCGGGACCCGCAAAACAGTAGAGCAGCGATGCGAGAAAGTAAAGGATTCGGGTGATACAGGCAAAAGGGTCGCCGGTTTCCGCTACTGCCGCCACGCAACTTGCAGCGCGTCTCGCCGACAGCAATGACGGCGTGGCGACGGGCGCGGACGGTATTGCGCGCGGATTTTCCACGGGGAAGGGCACGCTATCCTTTCCGCTCGTCGCTGTCCGCGTCGGGCTATATCTCCTGCGGCTGGATGCCCGGGCGCCCGGCGGGGAGAAGGAGTTCGAGGCACAGGTCGGATCGTCCCCACCGATAACGGGACGAGTGCCTCGAAGCACCGCCTTCGCCACTCGGGAGGTAGGTGTTGTCGAGCTCGCGGCAGGGGAGAATGTTCTCACCGTCGGTCGCGGCTGGGGTTATTATGAGATTCGTGCTATAGAATTGCTTCCTGCGCCGTCCGCCTCGCCTCTGCGTCCCGTGCGGGCAGTCCCCGTCGACGCAAAAGCAACCCGCACTACCCGACGCCTGCTGAAGCAGATTACGGCTAAGTACGGGTCGGCAACTCTTTCGGGTCAGTACGGCGAAGCGGAGTCCAAGTATATCCAAGTGGCCTCGGGGCGTCTCCCCGCGATCCTCGGCGCGGACCTGATGGAGTATTCGCCGTCCCGCCGAGCGCGCGGGGCCGACCCGAAGGGACTTGCGGAGCATCTCATTCAGATGGCGAAAAGCGGGTCAAAGCCGCTGCTCACGCTGTCCTGGCACTGGAACGCACCTGCCGGGCTCCTGGACCGGGAACTGCGACAGCCTGATGGGAAAGTGGTCGACGCCCGCTGGTACAAGGGCTTTTACACCAACGCGACCACGTTCGATTTTGCCGCCGCGCTTGCCGACCCAAAGTCCGAGAACTACCGTCTGCTTTTGCGCGACATGGATGCAATTGCCGTCGAGCTTGCCAAATTCGCACGCGCGGGCATTCCGCTTCTGTGGCGTCCCCTGCATGAGGCAGACGGCGGCTGGTTCTGGTGGGGTGCCAGGGGGGCAGGGCCATTTGTCCTGCTGTGGAAGCTCCTCTACCACCGCCTGACCGTGGTTCACGGACTGCACAATCTGCTCTGGGTAGCATCGTCGGGTCTGAAGCCGGAGTGGTACCCGGGTGATGCGTTTGTGGACGTGGTCGGCATCGATTCGTACCCTGCCGATCCCGCTGATGCGCTCGCGGGCGACTGGCGCACTCTGCTGGCGCGCTTCGATGGTCGCAAGCCGCTCGCGCTGACGGAGTTCGGTGCGGTTCCCGACATAATGCGCATGCACCGCTATGGCGTCCGTTGGGCCTACTTCGTGACGTGGTCTGGCCGTCCCCAGAAGATGGGACAGGCGGCGGTGAAACGGCTTTACCAGGCACCGAAAGTGGTCAATCGAGCCCGGTAAGGCGGCATGCCTGCGCGTGACGTCTCAACGGCGTGTGGTCAGATGGGTATAGATACGAATCTTACTCTTCCCACTATTTACTGTTGAGCAGGCGGCCCAGTGTCTTCAGCTATCGGGCTCCTTTATCCGCCCCATGTTCGCCAGGTTATCGGAACTTCGTGGCGAGGTGCCTTCTGCTGAAAGCGTTCCGCATCGCCGGTCAATGTAAATTTCTCATCCGCAGGCCGAGCTACTAACACTTTTGGAACGCACTAACTTCTCCAGCGACTAAATGACTGCAAACTGAGCGAATAGAAGCTTGCCGCCTGAACGAACAGCTTCAATCTGGAGCAACCTCATAACGACTCTCGAGCTTGCCGGTATGCCTAACCTCCTCTTCGGCTGGTACATCGTTTGCCTGAGTTTGCGTTATGCCCCATAACGACAATTATGGGGCATAGGACATAAGGCACAGGGGAGACTCACTTATTCTTCCTACTCTCCTTTAATGAAGAAAACGAAGAAAGTGCGATCCCTGGCGTTCAAGCCCATGACCCCATGACCCCATGACCCCATGACCCCATGACAGTTTGGTTTTCCACGAGGACT
>JAZKEA010000579.1:0-1155 GCA_040387315.1 Armatimonadota bacterium
CCCCCAACATAGACGGCACTCTCGGATGTCTTGGATTTCTCCCGCTTCTGATAGTCCGAGGGAGAGACATTGGAGCCGGTCATCAGGCCCTTGTCCGCGAGCTTGTAGCCCAAAACCATCAGACCAAGGCCAACCGACCCGCGCCCGAATGTCTGAGCAAAGGCGCGCTGTTCGGCAGGCGTAAATGCCTTTTCCGCCGCGGCAGCCGCTGCTTTCTGCAGCTCCGCCTTGGCCATCTCCGTCCGATCAAAGCGGACCTTTGCCGCCTCGTACCCGCCCGTTCCCTTGTCAGAGACCTGAGCCGACTTCGCAGCGCTGAGCTCCTTCTGTGCCGCAGTTACCTTGGATTCAGCCACCAGGTCCTTGAACACCTCACGTCCGGCCTTTACCGGCCCGTACACAGTCCCGAGGGAGTACTCGAGTACTCGCGCCAGAACGTTGGTCGGTGTCCGGGTAAACGGAAACAGGGTGTCCATCGAAAACGACAGGGCGGGGGATACCTCTTTGGCCTTGTTCCGAAGCGAGGAAAACGCCTCATTCAGGGCATTCGGGTTGTTGAAGGTCGCCACTTCGGCATCCGCGATACCCTGCGCCAGCATCGCGTCCGTCGGTTTTGCGTGCAGCTCAGCGGCCCGCAGCGCCTCGTATCGCTCGGGGACGGGCTTGCCTGCCTTTCGCAGTCCGGCCACCTCCAGCCGGGCGATAAGATCCGCCTGTTCGGAGAGCGACCGCGCCAGGGCATAGGTCCGGAACACCCGGTCTTCGGCGGACAGCAGCCGGAAGACGCCATTCACATACCCGTTCATCAGGACGGAGTGGCTGGCATACTCCCGGTCAATCCCCAGCTTCTCCAGCTCCACACCAGAGTCAAAGCGGTCGTTCTCCACCTTGCCCTTCCGCAGGATCTCCAGTGCTTCCCGCCCGCCACGGGTCACGCCCTCTTTGGACGCTCTGGCAGCCGCGATGACGTCTGCTCCGAGCGTGGTGCGCTCCGTTCCCAGGGTTCGCCCCAGCGCCGTCTTGTCACCACCGGCGGCTTTTGCGACTGCCACACGGGCCATATCGGCGATGGCAGCCGGAATGCGCGCCGCCTCCTCACCGGCCTGCATTGCCGTGTTGCCCAGGATGTTCCGGGCATGGGTGGCGGGATTGGTC
>JAZKEA010000579.1:1165-7052 GCA_040387315.1 Armatimonadota bacterium
GTCGTGTTGCTCGGCAATCAAATTCTGGACAAAATCAAGAAAGAGTATCCCAATGTCTGGCTGGGATTTTATAGCTACAGCGACTACCAGGATTATCCCAGGCGCTACAAGCCCGATCCTCGGCTGGTGGTAGTCTTTGCGCCGCTCCTGATGCTGGGTCTGCAGGCCCGCCTTGCGGAGCGTGGAGACGTTCTCCAAAGGCGACGAGACAGGCTGCCCGTCCGTGCTTGGCTTCGAGACCACGGTTCCGCCTAAAACACGAAGACCCTCGCTGATAAAGCGAGGGTCGATTCCACTGTACAGAGTGACCGCGTTGTTTAAGGAGCCGTCATATCGTCCGGATCGCTCGGGTCCGCGGTTGCTTCCAGTGCTTCCTTCAGGAACTCCGGATCCTTCAGCAGGTCGTCCAGTTCCACTGCCCTGCTGTACGCCTGCTCGATCTCCTCCAGCGAACGCGGCTCGTAGGGCGGTGGCGTTGTCTCGGCGCTGCTCGATCCCGGCTCGGTAGTCGGTTGGGGTTCGCCCTTGGCGGGTTTGGTTGTGCGCCCAGAAAACGGATTGAACTTCACTTGGTTTCCAGTCCTTCTTTTTTGCGGCATATGCGATTACCCGTTTCGCATGAGCAATCTGTTCTGCCGTTGGCTTCTTGGTCCCGAAGATCGTTTCCGCCACGTGACGGTCAACGGCGACACCATTCGGGTCACCCGCAAGAGCCTTGTCATACTCGCTGATCTTCGGCCCGTTCAGCGGCAGTTCCTTCCGTACTCTTTCCAGGTTACTCGCTACAGCAGGTAGATAACCGGAAAACTCTTCCCCGGATTTAAGCTGTTTATAGGCTTTCAGGGCAAGCGTTATGTTTCCCTTGACATTGGACGCCTGAGAAGTTGCCGCGAGGAGCCGGGAGAACAGCGGTGCATCATTACCGAAAACCTCCTGCACAATCGGTTCGTGGCGGCTGTACCAGTCCTTCCAGTCTTTTGAGTCGTCTGCGATCTGGAGCGCCTTCTCCGGAGTCAGGAGCGTATCCTTGAAAACCCGCTCCGGCACGATCTTGTCTCCTACCTTTATCGCCGCCGTCTCGATCGCTTTTGCGCCGGGTGCAAGCACCTGAGCGCCTGCCTTGCCTGCTGGTCGTGCCAGCGCCGCTCCGGCCTCCTGGAGGGCCTCACCGGCTACCGTGTTTCCTCCACTGAGGAGAGCGCCGCCTGCCGCCTGGCGTGCCACACGGGCCACGTCCACCTGTCCGGTGTTGATCTGCTGCTGAGCCGCATCGATCCCACCCGCGACCGCTCCCCCCGCGGCCCGCTGCGCCATGGCTCTGCGCGCGAGCGAGAGACTGGGGCGTGCAAACAAGGCCTGAGCCGCGAGCTGTCCCGCCTCCTGCGCAAGGGGCTGTGACTCGGTAATCTGACGGTTGCCGATCTCCATCGCTTCTCGTGCCTGGGGAGACAATAAACGCTGCAGCAGCTCATCCTGGACCTCAGCGACTTTCGCACCGCCCAGCATCCCGCCTCCGACGCCCCCGACAAATCCTCCGACCGCGCCGCCGAGGGGTCCGAACAGACCGCCGATCTCACTACCCACGGCAGCGCCCGCGCCCGCACCGGCAATGCCTCCGCCTGCCGGTGCAACGCCCGTCCCGAACGAACGGCCAAAGGCGGTACCGGCGGACGGATCATCCGCCTTCAGGGCGTCCGCGGCCTCGCCCGGACGCCCAAACAGCCGATCCTCGATCAATGCGGTTGGGACAGCCACCTGACCATGAACCGCATCCACCACGGAATTACCGAGACCCCGAATCATCTCCTGGAACCGCTCGACGGGAGACGGTCCTGTGCCCTGCGAGAGGGTACCGATGCCAGGTGTAGGAGCAGTAGGGATTGCAGGCATCGGCCCGGTCGGAGAAAGATCGCCTTCTCGCACCTCGCGCGAGGGACCTCCTTCATCCACATGCTCCGCCTTGATGTCTGACCGCCCTCGTCCTTTTCCTCGTTCATGCTCTGGATCACCCAGGCACGCTGCGACCCGTTCTCATCCGTGTACAGGACGCGTGAGCCGACCGTCAGCCCCTTGCGCGAGTAGTAGGTGGCCTCGCCGTTCGGACTGGGGATGGCCACACCATCAAATCCCTCGGGAATGTCGGGAGTTTCTGGTGTCTGCGGAGCCGCCGGCTGTTTCGGTCTGAAAGTGGGAATGATGGGGTCAGGCATTGTTGTTACTCTGGGTGAAGATCACCCGCTGGGACTGAGGAGCCGGGAGAGTGAATCGACCCACGCCGTCGCGTGGCTGAGTCAGGAAGGAGACCTTCTTGGGAGCGAGATCCCGCTTCCGGGACTTGATGTCCTCATTGATCCGCTTCAGTTGGTCGACTTTCATTTGCCGCGTCTTCTGAAGCATCGTCTTCTTTTCTGGAGTGAGCGGCTCTCCGTCGGCATCCTTGCCCGATTCGAGAACCAGATCGATCTTCTGGATGTACTGAATCGGACCCTTTTCGCTATCTCGCTCTTTTGCCAGGCTGTCGATCCCGTTGTAGGCGTTCTTGCGGCGCTCGTATTCCTGCTTCTCCGCCGCGGACGCATTGTCTCTGGGCTTGCTCTTCTCAAATTCCAGTTTTTCGCGGTCAAATTCGAGATTAGAAGCAGCCGTTGCCGCATCGGTCTTGATGTTGAACATTTGCACACCGCGATTTGCGGACTGGTTAAACATTCCGGCATCGATGGCGCGCCCGTTCAATGCCTCGTTCGCTTTATGGCTTCGCACGGTTTCGCCGAACCGCTTCGGAGCGAGTTTGTTCTCGATGATCTGGCCGTAGGTCTTTTCATTGAGCCCCTTATTCTCCTTGAGGAGCTGTTCCAATTCGAGAGGGAGGAACTGCGTCAGCTTGTTGGTCTCCGCCTGCGTCTTCAGCGTGCCGGCTTTGCTCTGGTCGACGTTCGCCAGGCGCACCTTGTCCTCCGGAGACTCGTCCAGGTTATTCAGGACGTTACTATCGACATCGAGATTCAGACCGGGGAAGTTCTGCCGGAACAAAGCAACGAGCGCTTTCTGGGAATCGCCTTTTGCCGCCCGGATCTCGTTCAGCAGTGACATGCGATCTTTGGGATCGTATGACTCAATCGGCGGCTTCAGGAACGGATTGCGCGCGCCATGCGCTCCCAGTTGGACCGACTGGGGAACCGTGTTCGGCGGTCGAAAGATCGGTGCGGACCTGGTGGCCAAGCCATCCGCTCCGACATTGAACGGGGAATTTGAATCCTCCGCCTGAGCCACCGGAAACTGTGTGTTGAAGTTCACTCGCTCCGATGGTCCGGACTCCCCTGTCTCCCCAGGCACATAGACCCCACTCTGAGCCCCTTTGGACATCAGATTCCGAATAGCGGACAGAAACTGTGTCTGCCCGTCCTCCGGCATGGTCTGCGCCTGCTTGTAGAAGTTGGGGAGAGCGGTCGTCAGTGCCAAGTCCCTCTGCTGCCCGAGCAGCTCGTTTTGCCGATCCTGCGCCAGGTGCGTCTGTTTCTCACGACCGCGCCGCAGCAGTAGGCCCGCAAGCGCTGCCATCAATTCTCCTGCCATTGTAATTCTCCTCTGCCAAAAGTGTTTGGCTTAAAACGCGCCGGCGGATGCCGCTGTCTGAATCAGGTCCATGAAGTTGCCGCTCTGCTGTGCTTTGGCGTTCATCTGCTGGGCGCCTGTGCCGGCGTAGAGCTGCGCGATAAACTGCTCGATGCCGCCCTGACCTGCCAGGCTGCCGAAGAAGTCGCCCTTCGCCGATGCCCGGACGCCGCCGAGGAGCCGCATCAGTTCATCCTCATCTTCATCGCGCGACTCGATCCGCTGCATGGCAAGGCCGTTCTGCGCGTTCCCCATGATGCTCTGTCGCTGGTTCTCGATAGAGGTCAGCCCGCCGATAGCCGCCGAAGAGTCCGGACTGATGCCACGCTCGGAAAGGTCGCTGTTCAGGCTGGATCGGGCCGCGTTGTAGGCCGCCGTCGTGCCCTGTGTCGCCCGCCCCAACTGCGCCGTGCTGTAGGAGTCGGTGAAGGGGTCATCAGACAGGCTCGACATCCGCTTCTGCAGGCTTTGCTTGAACAGCGGAGAGAGCCAGTCAAACTCCGACTTTGCGCCCTGTCCGAAATCCGAATACAGGTCACCTGTCTTCCGGATCTTATTCGCGCTCCCGTCGATCTGCGACTGAAACGGGTTGGTGGGGGTGTCCAGGCCGAGAAGGCCGGTGATTGTGCTCATGTGATTTTCCCTCTAGTGTGTTTGCGCGTCCGCCTTATGCAGGCCGGAAGCAGATCTGGTCAAAGAACAGGTTCGTCAGCTCCGGTCCCTCGTGGTAGAAGACCTTGCCATCGGTGCCGACACGGACAACGACCTTGTAGTAGCCGCCGGTCAGATTATTGACCCCGGCCACGATGAACAGGAGCAGAAGCGGGGGTCGATAGCCTGCAGGCAGGGTGAACTTCTCGACCGTCGTACTGGCGAAGATACCGCCGGAACTATTCGCTATCTGGCCGGTGAGCTTCACGATGTCATTGAAATAGTAGTAGCCTGCCGTCGCGAGGTCGGCGCTCCCACCGGCAGGCGTGATCGCCGGAACACCGCCGCCCCCGACCACGATCCATTCCTGGACCGCATCCCCGGTTCCACCGTCCACTCCAGTCTCGACACAGATCAGCGTCGCCCCCTCGCCAGGGGCAAGCGTGATCGTCGTATGGGGGATCGGGTTTGGGGCTGTGCCCGTTCTCCCGTAGAGTCCGCTGATGGTGATGTTTCGGTTGACGTAAGCCGCGACCACCCCGGTCGTCGTGTTGAGGACAGCTCCCGTGTTGTAGCAGTAGATCCGGGTTCCCTGCTTGCCTGTGATCGACCCTATCGGATAATCCCGGACCGATGCGCTGTAGGGTTCCAGCGCAAAGACGTTTGACGCTCCGGTATAGGTGTAGGCGGAGAGCGGGGAGTATACGCTCGCCAGTGCGAAGTGTTGATTGTGAAGCTGCTCGATGGGATACAGGAACTGTCCGTTTTCGTTCAGCACCTTCTTATTTCCCGCCGTCGCACCGGGATCAGGCACAAGACCCGCAGCATGGAACGGGCCTGACGCGCCGAAGTTGTTATAAGAGGGGATCGCTGCCCAAGTGAGCGCGCCGCTTGCCGCCTTTCGGGGGGCATGGCCTACTGTCGCGCCTGCGTAGTTCGACAGGCCATAGGTGATATCCACCTCGTTGTTGACCGAATCGTCGCCAATCGTTATGGCGATCCCGTTTCCATCCACGATGTTCTGCTGGGGACGTGGACCAATGACCGTTCCCGTACTGTTCCGGCGCGTCAGCATTCCCGTGATGCCGCCTCCGCCAACCTCTTCTTCATTGACCGTGAGCGACACAAGCCGCCAGCCGGTTCCGTAGATGAAGGAGAACAGCGCGCGGTCGCTATAGGACGGCAGCACATAGTCGCCTTCCGGGGATGCCGTGACGGTGAGTGGGCGGTTCGGGGTCGAGTTGTAGTTGACGACGCTTACCAGCTTATCTATCGGCGAGATGGGAAGCGCGATCGCGTGTGATGCCCCGGTGAACGACTGCAGAATTAGCTCATAATCGGAAACCGCATCAAGCACAAGAGGGTCTGCCGCGCCCAGGCTTTGATAGGCGAAGCTCATACCATCGCCTGGCGGTCCTGGTTCGCCGTCTTCACCGTCTGCCCCATCCTCCCCAGGGGGGCCGGGAACTCCCTGCGCGCCCTGGGGAATGGCAAAGTCCAGAACGGCGGCGTTCTCATTCCCGACGTTCTCGACCGTGGCAGGCTCGCCTGGTGCAAGCGTTGTCACTGTCCCGATCTCTATGGTGGCAGCCGCTCCATCTTGCCCATCCTCGCCAGCCGGACC
>JAZKEA010000579.1:7062-11630 GCA_040387315.1 Armatimonadota bacterium
CCTCCCGAGATGATCGTTTGCGTCGTGGTGGTGGGCGTTGTCCGGGCTTTCTCCAACCGGTCCAGCCGGGCCGTCAGTGTCTTGATGTCCCCCCGGAGGCCCACGATCTCATCAATGTCATCGTCATACGCGTTTTGGTCCGGTCTCTTTACATTAAAATTCGGCATTTCCTTGATATGCGAAAGGGCTTCGGCGATTGCGCCGAAGCCCTTTCTGTGTCTCCTGTGTACTTACTGTTTTTATACTAAAAATCTTAGAAAACATGAAAAAACGCTAGTTTTGAACAATACTTTGCTACTGCTATGCTGACAATCAATTTTCTTCTAATAAAATGGCACCTCCTCAGTATTGACCAATGGGAAGCCACTGTTGAGAAAATCTCTCGATACGGCCCTAAAGCTACCTCACGGTTGATTGCTATTCTCAACAATGAGAACTTGGATTACGGTCTACGCGAACCAGCAGCAGAGGCTTTGGGACGGATAGACACACCAGATGCAGCAGAAGCAGTGAGCAAATTCATCGATCATCACAGGCTGAGATCACCATGTATTGATGCCCTTCGGCGCATGAACAATGAAAGTGCCAAATCCCTTGTCCGCGAATTTACTCAACGTCTACGAAATGAGTCTGAAAACGTGGTGTTACTTGTCACGGCTCTTCATGCAGGGGTAGAGAAGGATACAGGGTTAGAACCGGAAAAAGTTAGACAACTTATGATCAATGCTTCGGGAAGTGTGCTTTCACCCGTGTCTTCGGAAAATATTCTTCTGGAAGGACTTCCCTTATGGTGCATAAGTGGTTCTGGCAATCCGCCTACAAAAGTTACGGCAGGGGAAGCGTATGGCGTCTCACGTTTTGCCGCTCAAGTTCAAGGAGCGATTTTTAATCCGATCTTGCCTCTTTTCCATGCTTGGGAACGACCAGAGGTTGTCATTGATCTTCTTACGAATCACGATCTAGCAGATATCTATTTTCCCTATGATACGAATCTCTCCGACTGCGAACCACCATTTCTTCTTACGGGCAATGCCGCTTTATCCGTTAATACTTACAAGGTAGTCGTGAATACCGAGAGGGACTTCTGGAAGAAGAGTGCTGATATACAAGCCTATCTGCACGACAGTCAGCCTAAAGATCGGCCTTGGGGCTTAAGCGAATATGAAGAGGCAATAGCTTCTCATCAGAAACTAATCCAAGAATCCACTGCCCCAATCAATGTCTTTTTACCTGTTTTCGTTATCCACGAGGAGGAAGAGGTGTACGGTGCATTGCGTCTAACGGAAAGGCGAAACGAACAAGCATACGGTGCAGAACTACTTTTGACCAAGCCCATCCCAATCGCTCCTGGAAACGTTCTCAGAAGAAAAGCAACCACGAAAACAGGTAATTTCACTACCTTCTACAGCGTGATTGGAACGATAACCGATCACGAGCGAGGGCTTTAATAATCGTTCTGACGCGGCGAGTTTACATTGAACTGTGACATTAGAGAGACGCTCCTACAGAAGCGAGAAGCTGAACCTTTCGCAGGATCATCGGCTGGGTCGTCGTGGCCGCGATCCGCCACTGCAGGCCGCGACCGCGCACCTGTGACGGCACCTTCAGCCGGTCGATATTGGTCTCCCCTGAGAGGAGGCTGTATGCCTGCGTCCACGTCCGCCCCGCCGGTTCATTGTCCGCAAACACGGTAAGAGAGGCGGAGGAAGTCGCGTCTTCACAGTCCAGCGTGGCACTGAAGCGCTGCGCCTGCAGCTGCTGACCAGGCAGCACGAACTTCCGGCCCTGAGCTGTCATGGTGACGGGAGAGACACCGCCGGCGAGTGTGGCCGTGTCGCCATAGGCAGCCCCGATGCGGAAGATCTGCCCGCCGGTGTTGGTGAGATACAGGTCGTTGACGTCCGCAGAGCCTTCGAACGTGAAGCCGCCGGTGATCGCCCCCAGCAGCCACCGAACCCACTCACCGCCCGCCCGGCTGTCGAGCACGAACGTCGCTCCGATGGTTGTCTCCCCCGGCAGCGGAACGGACAGGTACAGCCTGCCCGCATGTGCCACCAGGCTCGCCTTCGCGTAAGCAGCCGCATCGAGCGCTGTCCCACTGAGCACGGCTTCAGGGTTCAGCAGGGATTCGATGCGTCCGGATACCCGCGTGAACGTCTGACCATCGCAGACCCGGAGACCGTCCGATGCCAGTGTCCAGATCACCTGATCGTAAACCACCAGCGCCTGCGGAGAGATGCAGCCCTTACCGCCGTCCGCTTCAAAGCGACGAAGCGAGAAGTCCGCCGGTCCTCTTCCGCTAAACGTGAATATGCTATTCTGGAAAAAGATCCACAATCGGGAAAGGTAGGGAATCAGCCGCTGGATAGAGTCCCCGGAAGATGCCCCTTCGTTACCTGAGACCCTCGTGTAGAAGCCCTGTGTGCTGTAGTCGGGAGCCAGCGGGTCATTGATCGCCTGGTAGTAGAGACCGACGCCCGCGCCTACTACCTGTTGAGACAGGTACAGCCCGTCGGACGTGCCCAGAGCCAATCTGCCCGCAAAGACCGCCACCGCAATCGCGCCCGTTGGCGGAGGGATATGCTCCGAGAGCGTGTCGGCATTGAACAGAGCCTGATCCGGAACATTGTCCCGTAGCGTCCTCTCCGAGGCGTCCCAGATCCAGCCCTCCCCAGTGCTGTCTGTGGTTGGATCTACTTCCGCGAGAATGCGGAAGAAGTCTCCCACTTCGGGCACGCCGCCCCTGCGCCAGAAGCGGATCGTCGCGCCGGTGTTTTCGGGGAACGTGCCGCCGGCGGAGAGCACCAGGTCTGTCTGCGCCTTCGAGGCGGTCGGCGTCACCTGAGCGCTCACCGGCCCGGTGCCGCTCTCCAGGAAGGATGTCCCGGCTCCCTTTGTCTCCGTGATCCGATAGTCATAGTCCGACCAGCCCACCGAGAGAGACCCGGCTTCCGTGATCGCCCCCAGGCTGAAGAGGGTAACGCCGGTTCCCGGTCCGATTCCCTCGACCGTGACATCATCCACAAGCTCGATCCCCAGCACGAGGAAGGCAGATCGGGCCGCCACATCCACCGTGGAGATGTCCACAGACGCCTCCGTGCCACTGGGAAGAAGGGTCAGCTCATTGGTGTAAGTTCGATCTCCACCATCGGTATCGCGGAAATACAGCCGTGCCCGTAGGCCCGTGACCTTCGCGCCCGGACGCAGCGAGAGGATGAGCTGAGAGCGCTCGCTGAAGTCCTGCGGCGCTCCGAAGACATGCTCGACATACAGACCGCCACAGAGCAGCAAATCCTCGTCGGTCGAGACCGTCCCTTGCTTCACGACGAGCTCGCCCGCCGTGCCTGTCGTGACCGCGAGCTTCTGAGCTGGGGCAACGAGGGTCACCCGGTTGACATCGGTTCCATACGTGCCGCCATGGGAATCGTTCTGCTCGAATTTAAGCAGCAGGCCCGCGGGCTCCACCGCCAGGCCGCGCAGGTCATAGAGGCGCGATGTTTTGATGCTGGGAGTCTGTCCCGCCTTCTCCGAATCATTGCCCCCGTTGTCATCGTAGACCACGGCCCCTGTCGCGGCCTCGTCGTCGTATCCTTCCAGCGTGTAGTGGATGCGCTCCGTCAGGTCATCGGAGCCCGTGTCTTCAGCAGCATGTTCGAATCCGAGCTTGAAGATTCGCGCGTAGCGGGTGGATGTCCCCACGAGCTTTGGAGGCACCAGAGCGGGCGACGTGGCGGACTCACCGGCGCTGTCGAACTCCGCGCAGGGCTCGCCGTTCGCGTCCAGGATGTTGACGGTATCCGTTCCGCCGGCGATGGTCCAGCCCGATTGGAAGTTGCCATCCGCTGCGGCAGCCGCGAGCATGTCATCCCCAAAGCCCGCCTCATCGTAAAGGGGATCCTGCTGCCATGCCCCCAGGGCTCCGGGCTGCGCGATGAGGACTTTATTGGTCAGCGTGACAGCAGGCGTCCGTGTGGGCGTGTCGAGCCCGGTCGCAACCTCGAAGGTCGTCAGGTCCGTTCGGTACAGCTTCCCATCGATAGCGCCGGTGATAAATATCCAGCTATCCAATCGAGCCATCTGAACCTTGGAGCGGTCGAAGAAGACACCGCCGGGTGAGATAACGACCGGAACTGTGCCACCCTTCACCCATTTATAGATTCGGGCAGTCGTGGTGCTGCCAGCGACGAAAACGGCGTTCTGGGAGGAGCTGTTCCGGTAGGTGATGCGCGAACCGATCTCCAGCCCCATGGCGGCTGACAGCTGAGCACGCAGGCCGGGCCTCGTCTGCAGGGCGGCCCCACGGCCCGCGTGCGCGCCAGTCACCAGGCAGTTATCCGCACGGGTCAGAAAGCCTTCTGGCAGCTTCTCCGGAGCGCTGCTGACATCGAGCCCCTTGAACTCATCATCTGAAAAAGGTAGGTAGTCGTCCATGAGGTTTACTCGTCACAGGGATGCGCCGTGCGGCGCGTGAAGGTGGAAGCGACCGCCAGGCGGCGTCCAAAGAAAGTACCGGCACAAATCGGACGGCGGGTGAAGCCACAGCAGGCATCACTGCCTCCGTCTCCTCC
>JAZKEA010000580.1:0-1066 GCA_040387315.1 Armatimonadota bacterium
TCCTTGTAGCGCTGCAGCAGCATCTGGACGCCTCGGGCGACCCGGTAGTGCTCGGACCCAACGACGTCTTCACTCAGGATACGGCTTGTGGAGACAAGGGGGTCAACCGCGGGGAAGATACCCTGAGCCGCCAGACCACGGTCTAGATAGGTAGTTGCGTCCAGGTGGGCAAAGGTCGTTGCCGGAGCCGGGTCGGTCGGGTCGTCGGCGGGAACGTAAATCGCCTGAATCGAGGTAACCGATCCCTTACGGGTCGACGTGATTCGCTCCTGCAGAGCGCCCATCTCCTCGGCAAGCGTCGGCTGATAGCCTACGGCAGAGGGCATACGTCCCAGAAGCGCGGACACTTCCGAACCTGCCTGGGTGAATCGGAAGATGTTGTCGATGAAGAGAAGAACGTCCTGTCCCTGCTCGTCACGGAAATATTCCGCCATCGTCAGGCCGGAAAGAGCGACACGCAGACGTGCGCCCGGTGGCTCGTTCATCTGTCCAAAAACCATCGCAGTCTTGTCGATAACGTGCGCGACATTGCCCTGGGCATCCTTGAACTCGGCCTCGCTCATTTCGAGCCAGAGGTCGTTCCCTTCGCGCGTTCGCTCGCCGACTCCGGCAAACACGGAAACGCCGGAGTGCTGAACCGCGATGTTTCGAATCAGCTCCTGCATCGTAACGGTTTTGCCGACACCCGCGCCGCCGAAGAGACCGATCTTGCCACCCTTTAGATACGGGCAAAGAAGGTCAATGACCTTAACCCCGGTTTCCAGAACTTCCGCCTTGGTCGCCAAATCCTCGAAAGCGGGAGCGGAACGGTGGATGGGGTAGGTCTTCCCCGCTTCGACAGGACCACGCTCATCAATCGGCCGTCCGAGCAGGTTAAAGACACGACCGAGGGTCTGAGGGCCGACAGGTACCGTGATAGCGCTGCCTGTGTCATAGGCTGCTTCACCACGAACCAGTCCGTCTGTCGAGGACATCGCAATACAGCGAACGACATCGTTTCCGAGGTGCTGCGCGACCTCGATCACCAGGTCGCTGGCAGAGGGTTCGGGATCTGCCACTGCGGTAT
>JAZKEA010000580.1:1076-8705 GCA_040387315.1 Armatimonadota bacterium
CATTCGCCCCCCCCCGGCAGCGCGTGGTATTCGAACCGCGTTAAGAATTCGGGGAAGCTGACCGGGTTCAAATTCGACGTCGACAACCGGCCCCTGGACTTGAACAATTTTTCCTGTCGCCATAATTTATAGTTTCTTAGATTTCCTCGCCAGCAACAACCGCTCTGGCGCCACAATTTCGCATCCAGACTTTGTGAAAACAAGTACGAAATGCCTATCCAGTATAACGCCTTTGGACGCCTGATGTCAACCGATAAAGACCGTACGGAACGCTCTGGCAAGCAGACGACCAAACGATAAAATGCCCCGCGGACCGATAAAGGTTCGCGGGGCATGAAGCTCTGATCTTCGCCCAAAAGGGGTAAAAATTAACGCTTGGAGAACTGGAAACCACGACGCGCACGCTTGCGACCGATCTTCTTGGACTCTTTAACCCGGGGGTCGCGAGTCAGGAAACCGAGTCGGCGAAGCACGGGACGAAGATCAGGCTCCGCCTCGATCAGCGCCTTCGAAATACCGTGACGCAGCGCACCCGCCTGACCGGCGATGCCGCCACCCAGGGTCTTTGCCATAACCGAGTAGCGTCCGATAGTATCGGTCACATCAAACGGCTGCTGGATCATCGCTTCCAGTGTGCGGCGATGGAAATATTCCGTTGGGGTCTTCTTGTTGACCACAAGAGAACCGTCACCGGCGGAAAGCCAAACCTTGGCAATCGCGTTCTTGCGCTTGCCGGTACCATAATAACGAGTTGTTGCTTCTGCCACTGTCTGTTACTCCCCCGCGCTTTCCGCTGCGGCTGCCGACTTGCCCTCAACATAACGGAAGCTCAGATTATCTCCGGGCAGTCCTGCACCCTTGGCTCCCTTGATCTGGGCCTCATGAGGATGAACGTTGTCTTTGTAAACGCGCAGTTTCTTCAGCATATGAGCGCCCAGCGAATTGTGAGGAAGCATTCCCTTCACTGTCCGCATAATGGCGTCCTCAGGACGCTTCTCCAGGAACTCGCCGCGCGGAACGCTGCGAATACCACCGGGATAAAGTGTGTGGCGGTAGATAGGCTCATCCGCCTTGTTGTTTCCCGTGTAAACAGCGCGCGCCGCGTTCAGGATGACCACATGGTCGCCTGTATCGATGTGCGTCGTGTACGTTGGCTTATGCTTGCCCTTCAGGATCCGCGCCGCTTCCGCCGCCAGACGACCGACCGGAACACCAGTCGCGTCCAGGACGATCCAGTCCCGTTTGATTTCACTCGGCTTTGCCGAATAAGTCTTCATTTTGATTCCGTCCTTGTTATTTCCGTGTATCCGTTCGGTCAGTCATTATCCGAGATGACACCGTCGTTTGTTATCCGTTGTCCACTATAATCGACACGCACCAGGCATAAGCCTTTCGCGGGAGCGATGGGTGGACACTTGCCCCGGTCTCGGCTGTCCCGTATCAACGCGACCTCCTCCACCGAAAGCCGTCCGCGCCCCACCTCAAGCAGGGTCCCCACAAAAGCGCGTACCTGCTGCCGTAAAAAAGCGTTCCCCTGTACCGTGATCAGGACACAGTCCTTCCACGGCCTGATATCGAAACGCTTCATATAGCGAACCGTGCTATGGCCGGGGGCGCTTGCCTTCCCGAAAGCAGCAAAGTCGTGCGAACCGATCAAATACTGTGATGCCGCCCGCATCGCCTCGATATCCAGGGATGCCCTGAGATAAAAAGCGAAACGCCCCAGCAGCGCCGAAGGCGCTTCCCGGTTCAGTATCACATACCGATACGTTCGACTCGTGGCACTGAAACGGGAATGGAATCCCGGTTCCGCGACCGCCGCCGTCTTTACTACCAGATCATCCGGCAGTGCATTGTTCAAGGTTCGCGCCATGTGAGACAGAGGAATTCCCCACTCGCTCTCAAAATGCGCTATCTGTCCCAGTGCATGCACTCCCGCATCGGTCCGCCCCGCCCCATGCACACGGCTAAACTGTCCGGAGAGCTTCTGGATGACCGTTTCCAGTTCGCCCTGTACCGTGCGCCATCCGGGCGCCTGAAGCTGAAATCCGGCGAAATCCGTTCCGTCGTATTCCAGCTTCAGGCGCACTAACCGACTCATACTAGTCGTTGACAAACTCCAGGATCACCAGAGGAGCGCCATCTCCACGCCGAACGCCAACCTTCGCCATGCGGGTATACCCACCGGGTCGGTCCGTGAACTGCGGAGCAATAACGTCGAACAACTCCTTGACGATGCTTTCGTCGTCCGCGCTGTGCCCACCGAAGTAGGTTCTTGCGATACGGCGAGAGTGTACGCTGTTGTCGTTCTTGGCTTTGGTGACCAGTTTCTCAGCGATAACGCGGAGATCCTTGGCCCGGGTTTCCGTTGTTTCGATCTTCTTATGAATAATGAGCGAGCGCAGCAGCCCTTTCAGGAGCGCGCGACGCTGGTCCGAGGGCAGTCCGAACTGCCGCCCGCCGATACGGTGTCGCATTTTCTTCTATCCTTATCAGTGGGGCGCAGTTACTCGCCCATGTCCTCGTCGTCTTCGTCGTCGTCATCGTCGCCGGAGTAGTATTCGCCGTTTCCGGAGTCCTTCAAAGCCAGACCCAGCTGGGACAGCTTTTCCTTGACTTCCGTAAGCGACTTCTTTCCGAAGTTGCGGATATTCATCAAATCCGCCTCAGAGATCTGAGCGAGTTCGCCGACTGTCAGAACGTTGGCCTTCTTCAGGCAGTTATACGTTCGTACCGAGAAATCAAGCTCCTCGATACGGGCATCCGGGGCCCCGCCAGCGCCACCAGCGATATACGGTGCCGTTGGCAGAAATGAGCGTCCGCCCGTGCCAGGGAACTCGACAAACCGCAGGAAGTACTCCGACAGCGTTTGGGCCGCCTGAGAAAGCGCCTCGGAGGGCGCGATCGTCCCGTTCGTGTGAACATCAATCACCAGGCGCTCATAGTCCGTGCGGTTTCCCACGCGGGTCGGGTCTACCTGGTAGTTGACCTTGCGAATCGGACCGAACGCCGCCGGTACAGGAATCTGACCGATGACTTCGTTGCGGTTGACCGATTTCTCGGGCATCACATAGCCGCGTCCCTTTTCAACTGTCAGCTCCATAAAGAGGCTGGCTGTCTCCTCAGAGATCGTGGCGATGTGAACTTCCGGGTTCGCGATCTCGACGTCCGAAGGGCAGATAACGTCCGCTCCGGTGATTCGTCCCGCGCCGCGTGCTTCCACGCGGATGATACGGGTTCCATCATCCAGGGCATTGTCGCCGTTCTGGTTATCGTAAACCTTGACAAACAACTCCTTGAGGTTCAGAAGAAGCTCGGTGGCGTCCTCTTTGATCCCAGGGATTGTCTGAAACTCGTGCTGGACCCCCTCGATTTTAATCGAGGTTATAGCCGCACCCTCGATGGACGAGAGAAGAACGCGGCGCAAAGAGTTACCGAGCGTCACGCCGTAGCCAGGTTCCAGTGGCTCGACGGTGAACTTGCCGTAGGTATCGCTCTGCTCTGCGGTCTCGATGCGGGGGGTCACTGCTTCCGATATTAGCATAGTATTTTTTGTCCCACTCCTCGCGTAACCATACCGCTACCGAGTTAAAGACAATTCTCGATAGCGGCAAAACACTGCGCTTTCCTGCAGACTGCAGGGATCAGCGCGAGTAGAACTCGATAATGATCTGCTCGGAAACGTCGCTGTCCACTTCGTCACGGCGCGGAGGGGCAATGACCTTACCGGAGAACTGCGCGGTGTTCGCGGTCAGCCAGGAAGGTGTCCGGTTACCGGCGCTCGCAATCGCATCCTGGATTACCGGGATTCGGCGGGCGGCCTCGACAACGGAGATGACATCATTGGCGCGGACCTGATACGACGGAATGTCGACCGGCTTGCCGTTTACCAGGAAGTGACCATGGTTCACAAGCTGGCGGCCCTGAGCACGCGAAGCGGCGAAGCCCAGACGATAGACGATGTTATCGAGCCGCATCTCCAGAAGCTGGAGAAGGTTCTCGCCCGTAACGCCTTTGCGGCGGGTGGCCTCGTCGACGTAGCGGCGGAAAGGCCCTTCGAGTACACGATACATCTGGCGCATCTTCTGCTTTTCGCGAAGCTGCATGCCATAGTCCGTGATCTTGGCGGGACGACCGGTGTTGCCGTGCTGACCGGGAGCGTAGTTTCGCTTCTCGATCCCGCACTTCTTGGTATAGCAGCGCGTACCCTTGAGATAAAGCTTCTCACCGGCACGGCGGCACTGACGGCAGCGGGCATCGCCGCTGACCGAATTCGGAGACTTAGACATAATCCTCTCTTCCTCCCCATCAGCGCATCCCGCGTGATGGGTTTACGAGTCAACTTTTATTGCTCACAAAGAGACCCCCTTCGTTCTCAGGAACGAGAAAGGAGGGGGTCAGACAGAACGTGCGTCAGACGCGGCGGCGCTTGGGAGCGCGGCAGCCGTTGTGCGGCAGCGGTGTGACGTCACGGATGACGTTGACTTCAAGTCCAACCGACGACAGGGCGCGAATAGCAGTCTCGCGGCCTGAACCCGGTCCCTTGACGAAAACATCGACGCGCTTCAGACCATGGTCCTGGGCGCGGCGGGCAGCGGCCTCAGAAGCAAGCTGAGCCGCGAAGGGAGTACCCTTCTTGGTCCCCTTGAAACCGACGGTACCCGCCGATGCCCAGGAGATAGCCTCGCCCTTAAGGTCAGTCAGGGTGATAATCGTGTTGTTAAACGTACTCGAAATATGCGCGATCCCGACCGCAATATTCTTGCGGACCTTGGGCTTATTGCGCGCGGCCTGAGCCGGGGTGGGTTTGCGTGCCATGTTAGTTGTTCTGGTCCCTGTTTAAGAAGATTTACTTCTTCTTCTTCTTGGCGCCGACAGTGCGCTTCGGTCCCTTACGGGTGCGCGCATTGGTGGAAGTTCGCTGACCATGCACAGGCAGTCCGCGCCGGTGGCGGATGCCACGGTAGGACTGGATCTCCTGCAGTCGGCGGATGTTGAGAGCGATAGTACGGCGGAGGTCTCCCTCCACACGGTGCTCGCGCTCGATGACGTCACGAAGCTTCGCGACTTCACCTTCCGTCAGGTCAGCAACCCGTGTCGTCGGGTCAACGCCAGTTTGGGCCAGAATCGTTCGCCCACTAGACAAGCCGATGCCGAAGATATCCGGCAGGGCGTATTCTACACTCTTGTCGCGTGGAAGATCCACGCCAGCAATACGTGCCACTTATCGTTACTCCCTATCCCTGCCGCTGCTTATGCTTCGGGTTCTTGCAGATGACGCGCACGACACCTTCGCGCTTGATCACCTTGCACTTGTCACAGATTTTCTTAACCGATGCTCGAACTTTCATCTTTTCAGATCTCCACAGGGCACTCCTGAATCGGACTGACCCCTACACCTGATTTGGATTTTTTGTCCCCGCGATTTGTTCTCGCCGGAACGAACTACAACATTACTTGTAGCGGTACAGGATACGGCCGCGTGTCAGGTCGTAGGGCGAAAGCTCTACCAAAACCCGGTCACCCGGCAGAATCTTAATAAAGTTCATTCGGATCTTGCCGGAAACGTGCGCGAGAACTTCATGCCCGCTCTCCAGCTTTACCCGGAACATTGCATTGGGAAGGTTCTCGGAAATTACTCCCTGAACCTCGATGCCCTGTTCCTTCGGGTCCGTCTGATCATCCGTCTTTTTCGGGGCCGGACCACGTCCGCCGCCACCGCCTCCGGGCCGCCCGCCACCGGGTCGTCCCCCACCGGGTCGACTACCGCCCGGGCGTCCTCCGCCGGGCCGGTAGCCGCCGTAGCCACCAGGTCGTCCTGCCATACGGCTCCTTTCAGCCCAACACCGGCTCAGGATAAGCGAAATTCGCCCTCCGCGCCGATCCGTTGCTTTCCAAACTACACCAACACGATCTACGAAAATACTTCGGCTGACGCACGATTAGACGCGAGCAAGGTCGATGTCCAGCTCGCGTCAGGCAAACATTGCGATAAAACCGGAGCGCCCGAACGCATCAACGTTCTAAGCGGTAACTGCTTTGTAAGCCTGCGGTATCTTCTGTCGGTAAAGGCAGTAGAAGCGCGGTGCGTACAACCAACTAATATATCAAACTTTTCTTACTGCTGCCAGTCGCAAGAAGAATCCGGTGGAAAACATCTTCCTCCGTACCCTCAGCATCCACTTCTCGCAGCAAGTTACGCTCGCGATAGTACGCCAGCAGCGGCTCGGCTCGCTCCTTGTAGAGTGCAAGCCTCGTGCGAATCGGACCCGGCTTGTCATCGTCACGCACGACAAGATTGCTCGCGCAGCGATCACAAATGCCTTTCTGCCGGGGAGGATCATTGACAATGTGGTAAGAAGAGCCACAGTTATTACAGGTAAGCCGACCAGAGAGACGCGCGACCAGCACATCCTCAGCTATCGTCAGACCAATGACTGCATCCAGCTCACGTCCGTCCGCCGCCAGATGCGCTTCAAGGTCCCTGGCCTGCTTTGCACTGCGTGGATATCCGTCAAGAACAAAGCCAGTCCTGGCAGCAGGAGTATCCAGTTCTCGGAAAACGACATCCGCGACAGTCTCGTCAGAAACGAGATTACCTCGCTCGATCACGCGAACAGCCAGAGATAACTCGGAGGCGGGCTCCTGCTGTAGCAGACGGCGCAGAAGAACCCCGGAGGCGATATGGGGCACAGCCCAAAAGGACGCAAGGCGAATGCCCTGCGTCCCTTTACCGGCCCCAGGAGGCCCGAGAAATACCACCCGTTTCACAGGGTGGTTATTGCTAACGAGCACCGGCACGAGCAAGGACCTGCCCGCCGGGTCCATCGGTACTGCGTCCACTTCCCGAAGGCTTGATGAAACCTTCGTAGTTTCGCATCGCCATTTGCGCTTCAATCGCCTGCATCGTTTCCAGTGCAACACCGACAACGATGAGAAGCGAAGTTCCACCAACGAGCGAAACGGTCGTGACACCGGTCAATGCGGGGGCCCAGTACTGAATGAGCGCGACACTGGCCAGGAACAAAGCGCCTGCAAGGGTGATTCTAGTCAGGACCTTATCCAGATATTCCGCAGTCGGTTTTCCAGGACGTATGCCGGGAACAAACGACCCGTACTTTTTCAAGTTATCGGCGATGTCCGTGGTGTCATACTGGATCGCCGTGTAGAAGTACGTAAAGAAGAGTACGAGAGCGGCGAACAAGAGAGAAGCCCAGATGCTGTTGCCAGGCTGCAGCCATTGTGTCGCTCGCTGCACAAAGTCCCCAAACGCCGACTGCCCCGGTCGGAAGAACTGTGCAAACGTTGCCGGGAAAAGCTGGATCGACATCGCGAAGATGATCGGGATAACACCGGCAGTGTTCACTTTGAGCGGAAGGAGGTACCCTCCTGGGACATCTGGCGGTTATTGCCTGTCCCAACGATGCGGCGAACATGGCGCACCGGAATCTTGCGAACTCCCTGGGTCATGTAGATAATGCCGACAATGGACGCAAGGAACAGCGCCAGCACCGCGATGACGCCAAACGGGCTGACGGCACCCGCGGCGACTGCCTGCGCGGTCAGAGAAATCTGCTGTGGAATCGAAACCATGATTCCCACGAAGATGATCTGCGAAATACCGTTTCC
>JAZKEA010000581.1:0-3848 GCA_040387315.1 Armatimonadota bacterium
TTGGGCTATAACCACGTCGTCCAGGGGAAGGTTTGGCAAACGGGACTATAAGTGCCCTGGTGTGGCACAGCTATCGTTGCGTTCGCCATGCTTCCCAGTAGTCTTCCGATAATTTGACAAACTGTTCTAGATCAAGCAAGGGGCCATCACTCTGCCTGAATTCGATCCTCTGAGATCTGATGAAAAGACTAAACCACTGATCGTCAAAGTCATTGCCGTCCAGACTGCCGTGAATTTGCAGCGTCAAATGGTTTTCGTCGCGTGCAATATAAGCATCATAAATATCCAGGGTGTTAGAAGGAAACGCCGCCTGAAAATCCTTCCACCCTACCGACTCTTCACACCCTTTCGCTTGAAACTCCTGGGTCAGGCGATTTTGTTCCTCGTAAGACATTCCCTGAACTTCGGGAACGTCCCCGGGCCAATTAGCAAAAGCAGTGGCTCGTGCCGACTCAACACCGTGAAGAATCATAATAAAAGGTACAAGTACATGAGCGACTTCTACTTCCAGTGTTACGGTGCGCTCCAGTGAGTCTGAGCGGACTGAAAGCAGTTCGCTATCGTGCAATGGACCCGACAGAGATTGTGCAACAGCATTTGAGGGAAGATTAACCCAATCTATTAGTTGATTTTGCATCAATCTCTTTCTTCATACAGCACGACAGATTTACCGCAGCAGGGAGGCTCCGCCGTCCACGAAGAGTTCCAGGCCGGAGATATGGCGGCCAAGGTCGGAGGCGAGCATGAGGCAGGCCCCCGCGACATCGTTCGCTTCTCCCCATCCCTTATTCAGGACCGGGTTCCCCTCGGGCATCTGGACACGGATGCGGATACTCTCGGTGTTACGATGCGTGGTACTGTCGTTGATATTGGTGTGAATCGCACCCGGACAGACGGCATTGCAGCGGATTCCGTAGCGGCCCAGTTCGAGGGACATCATTTTCATAAAGGCGACCTGCCCGGCTTTCGACGTGCTGTAGGCGCTTGCGCCCGCAAACGAGAACGAGCGGGTCCCGTTCACGCTGCTGGTAATGATGATGCTGCCGCCCTGGGCTTTTTTCAGGTGCGGGACCGTGAAGTGGACCGTGAGAAACGTCCCCTTCAAATTCACGGCGAGCGTCCGGTCCCACTCGTCCGGCTGGAGATCATCGACCGGCGCGAACATCCCGTTGATCCCTGCATTGGCGCACACGATATGCAGAGCGCCGAATTGGCGTACCGTCGTCTCCACTGCCGCCTGCACGGAGTCCGGAACGCTGACGTCGCAGTAGGTGAATAGAGCCTGATGCCCTGCCGCCGTCAGCTCGTCCCGGAGGCGCTCCCCGGCCTCTTTCTGAATGTCGGCTATCGCAACCGCCGCCCCTTCTTCCGCGAACCGCCGCGCTGTCGCCGCGCCGATACCGCTGGCGGCCCCGGTGATGAACGCCACCCTGGAATCCAGCATGCCCATGAAACGTCTGTCCTTAATTTTGGGAAGTAAACCCGTTTATTGGCAAATGGGACTATCAAAGCGCCACGACCGTTCTACTTTACCACCCGACATTTGATTTTCCGCAGAGAGAATCGTGTGCATTACACCTAAAAGAGGTAGCATACTGGCACGATGAATGCAGAGTGGCTGCCGCGGATACTATCGCTCAGTCTCCTGCTGCCCGTCACAGGCTGCGGGACCAAGGGCCTCGGACAGGCGGCGAAAGGCAGCACGCCGCCGTATCTCTCCGCGCCAATCCTATCCGCGCGTCCCCAGGAGCTGCCAAGGACTGCCCCTGCCGTGCCCACGGCAACGCCAACCCCACCCTCTCTTTCGGCTGAGGATTTAGCCTATCTTCGCTGGCTGATCCAGTTCGATGCCGCCCTGCAGCAGATCGTCGCGCAGCAGGCACACGATCTGCCGTCGGCGCTGGAAGATCGGGAAAGAACCCGGACTCGCGCGTTGCTGAAATCCTGGGAGGACTCCCGAGCAGAGGTAGCGGCGGCGAACAGCCATGCCTCGACGGGCGTCGCCTTCGCCGAACGGCTCCGACCGTTCCCGCAGCAGTTTCAGAGTCAGCCGCCACCGCCGAACTGCCAGATGGCACTGCTGCTGCAAAATCCACGGGCGGCATCCCAGATGGTCCCGCCGGACATGCAGGATGGCGGCGTGGCCGAGGACAGCCGCCTGAGACGTGAGCTGCAGAGCGCCCGCGACAGCACAAACGCCGCGCTGTCCGACCTGACGCGGCGTTTCCCCCACGGCCTTCCCGCGGACATCGCCGCGTTTCGGGTCCGTTAGCCACCCGGACTTCCTTACTTTGCCTCGATCAGGCTTTCGGGCAGGTCGCTTTTCGGGTGGCTCATTTCCCAGTTGAGCCGGTTCTCGATCTTGCGTGCCTCCTCCGCCTTGTTTTCCCCGTAGTTCCGGACGTAGTGTCGATGCGCCGCCGTGATCCAGTTCGTTTTCAGCTCCTGCTGGGCGTCGGCGAGAGTCGTCTTGCCGTCGAGAACCTCCTGCGTCAGTTGACGGTCGAGGCGCGATTTCAAGTCGGCGAACCAGGGCGTCACGGGAAGCACGTTCGCCGGGGCGTCGGTCCCATTCAGCGAAGGCGGTATAAGGTAGATCAGCACGGCCCGTTCCGCATCCGCGCCGGTGATTCCGTAGGCATCCAGCACACGCTGACGTGTCGGAGCGCTGATGGGTGGAGGGGCTGCGGCAATCTTCGCGGCATCCGAAGCGAGGCTATCGCCGGGCCGAGCCTCACCAGGGGTCAGAGTCGTATCCGGCAGGCCGGGCTGACGCTCCGCGGGAGCGAACTCATTGGATACGCCGACGGATGTCCCCTCTTTGTCCGAAGTATTCGCGGCCGGGGCAGGACGGGCGTTCTGAGGTGCACCAAGCCCACCGATGCCCGGAATCGCGATTGTCGCGACATAGGCCGCGCCAAGTAGCCCCAGACACAGTAAAGCGCCGACGCCAAGGTTCCAGCGGCGACGCGGAGGCTGCGGCTGCACCGGTGCGGTAATCGGAGCCGGGGTCTCGCGTGTCGGAAGCACGGCTCCCTCTTTTCTCCCGACAGCGGAGATCTGCGGTTCGGCGACGGAGAGAGGGGGAGCCGGTATCGGCGCGGGCAATGGTCGATTCGCGGCGGAGGCGGCGCGTGGTGTGGCCGAACCGGACGGTGGCTTGACCGCGTTTGTATCGGGAGCGTCCACGCCCGTACTCATCGCAGCGGACCGCGTTCGCCGTCGCGGCGTTACCGGAAGGGTGTTTCTCTCCACCAGCGGCAGACCCGCGTCGTTCCAGCTGCGGGGCGAGAGCGTCCGCGCCTTAGTCTGTCCAATCTCCTCTGCGCCGCCTGCGGGGGGCGTCACCGCCCCGGCTGTGTCCGGTCCCGTCATCGGGTCAGGCTCCGCCTTATCGGTCGCCATGGTAGGAAACTCCTTCTGCTGTAGATCATCAAGGTAACTGTACACCAATTATAGCGTACTGCAGACGCCCCGACATTGGTGCAGAGGGCAAGCCGCCCTACGGTTTCCTTGCTTCGTCGTATGCCCCGACCCGCTGCGAGTCGGTATACCGTGCCAGGAGCAGGCAGACGTCGTCGTTGATCCTGCCCTCCGCGAACTCCCTGGCCCGCTCCGCCACCGCGATCCCCGCATCTCCGAGCGAGGCCGGATGTGCCGTGACCTCCTCGCGCACCGCCGCCACCAGACCCTCGTAGCCGAACATCTCCATGTTCCTGCCCCGTCCCCGCCGCGCTTCGGTAAGGCCGTCCGTGCTCATCGCCAGCACGTCGCCCTCGCGGAGCATCACCTGCTGCTCACGGTATTCCGAGCTGGCTAACGCCCCCAGAAGCGGGCCGCTGCTCTCC
>JAZKEA010000582.1:0-3039 GCA_040387315.1 Armatimonadota bacterium
GATTACCCGGATTCGCCGCCAATTCATGCCGGTTCAGCCTTTCTCACTCACAATCCGAACGAAGATCTCTTCGAGCGACGGGGTCATCGGTGTGACCGCGCGAATCGGCGTCCCCGACGCCAAAAGCGCCGAAAGAACGTGGCTGGTCGAGCGCCCCGGCTCCGGAACCAGCTCCGTGACATACGGCAGAGAGGCATCGCGCACAACGACTCCCGCGGGGACCGCAGCAATCCGCTCCGATTCGTGCTCGATACGCAGGACACCCTCACTAAACCGCCCCCGTACCTCGGCGACTGTGCCCGACAGAACCGCATTACCCCGATGGAGCATCAGGAGATTGTCACAGAGCCGCTCAACCGTATCCATTTGATGGGTCGAGAGCAGGATGGTGCGCCCGCGCCGCTTTTCGTCGAGCACGATCTCCTGCAAAAAGCGCGATGAGGCGGGGTCAAGACCGGAAAACGGTTCGTCGAGTATCAGGAAAGGCGGGTCATGGATCAACGCGGACGCGATCTGAATCCGCTGGGCCATCCCCTTGGACAACGACTCGGGTTTCGAGTCGATGTGTGCGCCCATTCCGACCTGCTCCAGAACAGTTTTCGTCCGCTGACGAGCCTCACTAGCGGTCAGGCCCTTGAGTTCGCCGATATAAGCAAGAATCTCCCCCACGGGCTGCCGCCGATACAAGCCTCGTTCTTCCGGTAGATAGCCAACCTTATGGCGAACCGTACTCATGCTCTCAGCGCCGAGGATTCTTACCGCTCCCTCGTCCGGAAGTATGATCCCGGTCAGGATGCGCAGCAGCGTGGTCTTGCCGGCCCCATTCGGACCCAGAAGGGCAAATATCTGCCCCTCACCGATGCGGAAGGAAATATCATTCAGCACCGCCTGTCCGCCGTAACGCTTGACAATGCGCTCGACTTCGATGATGTTTCCCATTATCTGTAACGTTCTGCAGCCCTTCGATATAGTCCTTCAACTTCCGTAAAGCAAACAAGTGTATGATATAATAATGTATAATAAATATCAGGTAACATAAATGCTAATCTACAGTCAAGACAACAAAAGCGAAAAGCAAACAGATATTTCCGAGTATTCGAACCGCGATATGGCCGCGGTTCTCTTCAACATCGCCACTGTTCTGAGGCAAAACGGCAACACAAACCCATTTCGAACGGCAGCCTACGAACGGGGAGCGCGTGCTACGTCGCGAGGCCAGAGACGTTCTTTCGGAAGAGGAGCGGGTACCCTTCCGGCGACGGCAGCACATCGGTACAAGGCTTCAGTCAAAGATTCGGGAGATGGCGGTAACTGGTGAACTCGACCAGTACAATAGTCTTTTAGCGGAACTTCCCCCGCATCAAAGGGAGCTTATGACGATTCAGGGAATCGGACCCAAGCTTGCGGACCTGCTCCACGCCGAACTTGGGGTGTCGTCCGCGGCGGATCTGGTTCGGTCCGCGCGCAGCGGTCAGCTTGCTCAGGTACGCGGTTTCGGACAAAAGCGGATTGCGCAGATTGTCCGGATCCCCCTTCCGGAAGATTGCGAATCCTCCGGCCAGCTCTCCCTGTTCGATTGAAACGCGGTTGGTAGTGATACAATTTTGCTGCCTATGAGTGAAGTAACCGATAATAACGAGCCTGTTGGATTTTCCCACCTAGACACGACGGGAAGCGCCCGGATGGTGGATGTATCCGAAAAGCCGGAGACACACCGGACAGCCACGGCAGTCGGGCGAATTTGTATGTCTCCTGCGACCTGTGCCCTGGTTTCCGAGAGGGCATTACCCAAAGGCGATGTCTTCACGGTTGCCAGGGTGGCGGCGATCCTGGCGGCAAAACGTACCGGCAGCCTGATTCCTTTGTGTCATCCCCTCCCGCTCACCGATGTCCAGGTGGACTTGCAGCTTGATGACAAGGGTGTCCGCATATCCGCGACAGCATCCTGTATTGGGCGTACCGGTGTAGAGATGGAGGCGATCACCGCGGTCACTGTCGCTGCCCTGACGATCTACGATATGTGTAAATCCGTGGATAAGCGGATGGTGATCGAACAGGTGCGTCTTCAGGCGAAGTCGGGCGGGCGCTCGGGCGACTTTCAATGGGATGCGACGGAGGGAGGCTAGTCTTTTTTGCTAAGCTATGACCAGGCTCTCGAGAAAATTCTCGCGGCGGCTAATGCGCGACAGCAAGCGCCGTCAGAGGAGATAGAGCTGACCAAATCTCTGGAATACGCCCTAGCGGCGGATGTTTTCGCCTCGGTAGCCCTTCCGCCCTTCGATAACACCGCGATTGACGGTTTCGCAGTTCGGCAGGAAGATACCGTTAACGCCTCGCCGGAATCCCCAACACGCCTGAGAATCATCGAGACAATTGCCGCCGGTCAGGTTCCGACTCAGACGGTCGGTCACATGCAAGCCTCCCGCATATTGACCGGAGCACCGCTTCCGCTGGGTGCTGATTCCCTTGTCATGGTGGAAGACACGCGACCAGCACCATCGGACATGGTTGACTTGCTGTTGCCAGGGTCTCCGTCCTATATCCGCCGCAGGGGAAGCGATCTGCCCGTGGGCGCACCTGCCGTATCGGCAGGCGCGGAGATCGATGTAGGGACCATCGCCCTTTTGGCGGCGCTGGGGATGCGAACCGCCCCCTGCAGACGACGTCCACGCGTAGCGGTCCTGAGCACCGGCGACGAGCTGCGACTTCCCGGAGAGAATGGTCCCCTCCCGTTTGGCAGCATTTATAACTCAAACGGCCCCGCACTCGTCGCCGCGGTCGAGCAGGCGGGCGGCACGGTTCCCCTGCAGCACCAGCACGTTTCTGACGATCCGGCGGCAATTCGGGAAGCGCTTCGCGGAGCGAGCGAGTGTGATGTTATCATCACCTCGGGCGGTGTCTCTGTGGGCGAGTTTGACTATGTCAAAGCGGCGGTTGAGGAGATGGGCAGTCTGGATTTCTGGCGGATCGCGATCAAGCCGGGGAAGCCGCTGGCTTTTGGCAGCATTGGCTCTGCCCTCTTCTTTGGACTTCCGGGGA
>JAZKEA010000582.1:3049-9694 GCA_040387315.1 Armatimonadota bacterium
GGTCTCATCGCTTGTCACGTTCGAGCTTTTTGTGCGACCGGCACTGAGAACCCTTGCCGGACACAGGCGTTATCTCCGCACCATCATCCCGGTGACGCTTGGTGCTGCTCTGCCGCATCAGCCGGGCCGACGCGAGTTCGCGCGTGCCCGGCTGGAAACGGATTCCGGCAAAAACGACGGCAGTCTGCGCGCCTTCCCTTTAGGAGCGCAGGATTCTCACCGACTTTCGTCGCTGGCCTCCGCCGACGTTCTGCTCGTAGCCCATGAAGACCACTCAGGCTATGACGCCGGCGATACATTGCCGGCGATACTGCTGAGGTAAGTTTTACGGGGTCGCGGCGTGCAGAACCGCGGCCATACCCAGTGTCCCCAGAAGGGTCAGCGACGACCACGATACCAGGTGCAAAAGCCACCGCTGCTCCGTGGGCAGCTCAAGGGCTCTCTGACGACTCTCGACAATTCCTGTAATAATCTTTCCCATGTTTGTTATCCCCTATCCGGCACCACAATCTCGCCGGTTTCTGCGAAAATCACCCGCTCCGCGATGTTTGTACAGTGATCACAAACTCGCTCCAAATAATGCGCCACAAACAGCAGGTACGACGCGCGTACCGGGCAGGCGACCTCACCTGCCTCGCCCGACAGCTGACCCGCCTTGCGCAGTTCTCTCTGCGCCTCGCGGTAAAGAATATCCGCTTCGTCATCCCGCTCGATGACCGAATGAGCCAGATCCGCATCATGCCCAACAAAAGCGTTTAGGCTGTCGCTCATCATCCGGTGGGCGATCTGGATAAATCGCGGAAAATCAACGAGTGGCGCGTAGGAAATTCCTTCCGCCACCATCCGCTGTGTCACCTTCGCAATGTTGACCGCATGGTCACCGATACGCTCCAGGTCCGCGATCACTTTGAGCGCCGCGCTGAGAAATCGAAGGTCTGATCCCACGACCGGCTGCTGCGTAGCTAGAAGCAGCAGGGCGGCGGCCTCTATCTCGCGATCCAGATCATCAATAATCTCGTCTCGCTCAATCACCGACTGCGCCAACCCGGTGTCCTGAGTTATCAGGCAGGCGACGGAGTCCCCCAGCATCAGATCGGCCGCACGGCTCATCGACAGAAGTTTTGCGCGGATCGCATCCAGTTCCTGGTCGAAGCGCCAGCGCGTCGGCATCGGCTTTTCCAAAGTTAACGTCATTGCTCCGCTGCTCCCGTCTGCCGCTTCTTCGCGGGCACCTTTTCGGTGATTGCGCTGGCAACAAGCGCCTGCCGCAGGGCATCCTCTTTGCCGGTGCATAGCACCGCTTCCAGAACCCCAAGTGCATCCTGTTCCACACGGCACAATATGTTTTTGCCGCGACGCTTCATAGCGATCAGACCGGCATGACGCAGTTCCTTGATATGGTGCGAGATGTTGGAGGAGACCTTATCCGTACCCGTCAGATGTAAAGCAATCGCCCCCACGGTGACCGCATCCGAACCAAGCGCTTCCGCTACCGCGCCCCCCGCATCATCTCCAGAGACAAGTAGCTCACCACTGCCCTTATCAAACGGAACGTCGGCGGCAGCCTGAAGAAACAAAACGATCCGCAGGCGTGTGGGGTCGCCCAGCGCTTTAAACTTAATCGATGCCTCTTCGATCTTGCGCAGAGCTTCCGCCGCGGCTGCAGCCGCTAAATCCGCTTCACTCTTCTTTTTTTTGCTGACCGGTTTTGGCATAATATATCAGATTATCAATTTCAAAGTTATCGAACTGTTCCAGTATACCATGCAAATGCCGGAATTAACCATGTCAGTCGAACTGTACGCGGATTGACACGCTGAGAGCCAAGGGCTATAATTTAGGTCAGGGAACGGATTAAACTGGTGATTATCCGTCCGTACCGCGCGATTTCCGCGCATCGGTGCTTCGAGCCCTACCCACCCGTGATACCGATCCGGGATTAAGCCTTATGGAACTGGACGCCCGCAAGCAGCGCATATTACAGGTCATTGTCGAGGATTACGTCGCCACGGCGGAACCTATCGGTTCACATGTGCTTGTGCAGCGCTACAGCCTCGGCGTCAAGTCAGCGACTGTCCGTAATGAAATGGCCGAGATGAGCGAGCGCGGCTACCTGCGACAGCCACACACATCGGCAGGCCGTGTGCCCTCGGACCAGGGCTATCGGTTTTACGTCAATCGCCTGATGCCTCTTCCGATGATTCAGGAGGGCGAGGCAGATCGAATACGAGCTACCGTTTCGTCGGCCTCGGCGGAACTGGATGCGATTCTGCGTAAAACCTGCCAGCTTCTCACGGTGATGACGAAGCTTCCCGCGCTGGCAACGACCCCGGCCCTGAAAGACACGGTTCTCCGTCAGATCTTTGTCTCTCCGGCAGGCGCTGCAAAAACGCTGCTGGTCCTTCTCTTCTCCACGGGTCATACCGAAAGCCGAATTGTTAGCGATCTGCCCCTGAACGCGTCCGATGCTCTGCAGCTCGCGAACGCCCTGAACACCCGTTTATCCGGGACAGCAATCTCGGCGCTTCGGGTCCTGACCGGTGAAATTGAAACAGTACCGGTCGAGCTATGGCGCCTGGGCGAAGCCTGGGCGTGCCTCTGTCGGGAAACTGCCCTGGCAGCGCGCGCCGCCAGTGAGAGCGCGGACGAGATGGTGATTGAAGGCGCTCATACCGCGCTGGGACATCCGGAATTTCGGGATGTTGACCGTCTCAGCCAGTATCTGACCCTGCTGCAGGAGCGTGCTGCCCTGCTGGAGATGCTGGACCGGGCCTTAGCCGCCGCTGCGACCGCGCCGCAGGACACGACAAACACTGCTTTTCCCCCGTCTCAAGTACAGGTAACGATTGGTACGGAATCCGGACTGCCGGGTATGACCGATTACGCGGTCGTCTCGTCGCCGTACTATGTTGGAACGCGAGAGGCAGGGGCTATCGGGGTTTTTGGGCCGACGCGAATGGACTACGCCCGTTCGACCGCAGCCGTGGATCTGATGGCCCGAACCCTGGGCGAAGTACTTACGCGACTCAGTGTCGCGCCGTAGAGCGTAGATGCAATTAAGAGTGAGGGCAGCGACTACGTGCCTGTTAATATTTTCAAGAAACCAACCTGGAGCCATAAACAACGAATGTCTCAGACAGACAACGATACCGCGAGATTAGATAACACTCCCTCCGACGCACTGGAAGATGGCGATGCCGACGTGCTGGACACGCCACAGACAGATGATCCGGAAACGCTGCGTGCGGAACTGGATGCGGTAAGCCGTCGCGCGGAGGAGATGAGCGAGGCGTTTCTCCGGTCAAGAGCGGATTTTGCCAACTACAAGCGACGCAATGAGGAGGAACGGGAATCCCTCCGCTCCGTTATGAACACGGATCTACTGACGCGCCTTTTGCCGATCGTCGATAACTTCGAGCGTGCGCTCCATGCATCGGCGCAGACTCAGGATTATGACAAGCTGGTTGGGGGCGTCAACGCCGTCTACCGACAGATACAGGATCTTCTGGCACGCGAAGGCGTCACAGCCATAGAGGCAGAGGGCGAACCCTTTGATCCTAACTTCCATAATGCGGTTCTGCGGGAAGAGACCACGGAATACCCAGAGAACAGCGTTATCGAAGAACTGCAAAAGGGATATGTCCTGAACGGCAAGGTTCTGCGGCCAACACTGGTGAAAGTCGCTGCGGGCGACGAGTAGGCGTTCCGAAAACTCGTTTTCTCCGTTTCCACCGTCCTGCCCTGACCGAAAAATGAGCTGTTTACCGTGGAGATTACCCGTTTCGCTGAACTGCGGCCACGCATCGTCCGGGATATCCTGGACGATGCGTTTGACCTGTATCGCGAAAGGTTTGCGCTTCTAGCGGGTGTCTCCGCGGTTGCTTTCATTCCACCGATCATAACCGCACTGGCCGTGCTTATTGGCCCTTATGGGCGATTCGTAGACTCCGCTTCTCGGAACGGCACAAACTCCTCGGATGCCTCGTTCGCCTTTTTCCTACAGTTCATCGGCATCACCATCCTGGTTCTTCCCCTCATTGCTATCGCCCAGCTGATGCAGACAGGGGCCACCTGTATCGTTGTCGAGGACCGACTGACGGGTCGTTCAACAACGATTGTCTCCGCCTGGCGTCGCATGCTGCAGCGCATTGGTCCCCTCATCGCTGTGGCCATCGCGTCCGGGTTACTGACCCTGGTCCTGGGCACTGTTCTAAGCATTATTGGCTCTTACCTGGTCATGACAATGACACTGTATGTTGCACAGATCGTCATTCTGGAAGGGCAAGGCACGCGGGGCGCTTTAAGCCGCTCCTGGTCACTGGCAAGTCAGGCGTTTGGAAAATCGCTGGGGTTCGTCCTGCTGACACAGTGCCTTGGGACGCTCCTCTGGATCGGACTTTGCGCCCTCTGTTTTTTCGTTGTTAGCCTGGTTCTTCCACCGCAGGACGCTTCGCCGGATGGCAATGACGTTCAGATATTTACGCTGATGCTCTGCGTTCTGGGAATCAGCCTTCTGCTTGTCGCCCCAATTCATGGGATCGGAGCGACGCTGCTCTACTATGATCTGCGCGTACGGCGCGAGGGGATCGATATAGTCGCGATTGCGGAAGAGCGCGGATATCCTCTGGCACCAGACCCATTCGAAAGCGGGCGCAGCCGCCCAGCCGGGCGCATCGGACGACCTCAATCACCGCCGTGAGAATTAGTCGGAAAACGAGCCTCTACCGATAATGCATCATTACTACAGAAAGACTGGCTGCCGGGCCATCGCTGCTGTTGTGCTCATTCTGGGCAGCACGGTGATTGCTCAGGCGATAACGGTTGAGGCGTATCGCAGCCTGATCGTGGAATGCCGTAAGGAACTTCAAAAGGAAACAGTCTCGGAAGACCGGCGTCAAAGCCTTCGCTCTCGTCTTTCTGCGGTTCAAACGGTCACCTACGAGGATGGGCATAGCGTTGAAGTCAACACGCGGCCCTTAATCGCCTCCCTGAGTGGCTTCCCTAGCAGTACCGCCAGCGCACGGTTCGCAGTGCTGGAGAGGCTGCTGACTACCTCTGGAATGGGTAAATCGAAAGCGGACCCTCGGGCACAGGCAGAGCAGATACTGCTCACTTCGGAGTTTGCCGAGCTTCGGAGGCCAGTCAAAAATCAGCCTGATGTGGTTCCGAACTGGTGGACGCGCTTTATTCGCTGGCTAAAAGCGACCGGGGAGCGCTTCGCGAAGTGGCTGCGCGATTTGCTGCGGGACCGGTCAACCCCGGATGCTCCGGACGCTGCCGGGGTCAAAGCCTTGGTGACGTTTCTACAGTTTCTCCTGTACTTCGTCCTCGGAGCAGCGGCATTGGTCGCTCTGTATCTGCTGGCTCGCGCCGGTGCCGCAGGAGGCTGGCTGTCCGCGCTCCGCAGAAAGCGGAAACGTGGCAGCGATTCCGCTCTCGACCTTGATCTTTCCGGCGACGGCATAGCAGACCCACTTGGGGCGGCACGAGCGCTCGCGGCAAAGGGGGCATACCGCGACGCCATCCGCATGGCCTATATCGCGTCCCTTCGCCGCCTGCAGGAAAACGGTCTTCTGATACTGGAGCCTAACAAGACCAACTGGGAGTATCAGCGGGACCTCCGTCGCCGCTCACCGTCAACGGCAGATGCCCTTCTTCCGGCTACACGACTGTTTGACCGCGTCTGGTACGGACGCCGCGAAGGAACGGCGGAAGAATTCTCCGAGGCGGTTCAGGTGCATGACAATCTCGAAGTGGTGAAAGACATGCCTATCGTAGATCCGGAGCTATCCCCTGCGGATGCAGAGGGTGCGCGACCATGAGCGTCTCTCCCGTCGAGAAGCGCGGCGCGCGGCGTCTGCCTGTTGGCGGCGATGTCCTTATTCTTGGGGCGCTCCTGCTGCTGTTCGCAGGGCTGTCTTATGGCATTGCCCGTCAGAGTGAACCATCGTCAGCCGTTCCTGGAACAGAACATCGTTCCAGTTATTCTGCGGAGCCCGGCGGATGGAAGGCATTTTATCTGCTTCTGAAAACGCGGCAAAACAACCTGATGCGCTTTCAGCGTCGGCCCAGGGAATGGCCTGGCCGCGCCGGTGTCGTTATTACCGGCCCGCACTCTATAGCAGGCCTGGCAGAGCAGTGGTCGGAATCAGAAGCGACAGATGCCCTTGATTGGGTTTCTCGTGGCGGCGTCCTGATCGCCTTTACGGATACCGAGGATAGCCTGACCGAGGCGCTAGGTATTCGCACATCGGAAAGAGCATCCCCTGCCCCGTCCGCAGAATCCGGAAAATTGAATAAAGAAAGGAAAAAGGCGGTCCGCTCCCGGTTTACACCGCGCCCTCTCCGTGCAAGAGCATCAGGCTCGTCGCTTTCCGTACGTCAGCCCGCTTCTTTTCTCAAGAACGTCTCCGATTTAAAAGTTAGCAGTGATAAACGCTATACCGCTATACCGGCGGAAGGCATCACTTTGCTCGCGGATAAGCTGCCTATAGCAGTCGCAATTCCCCTTGGCAAGGGGTTAATTGTGGCGGTATCCGACTCCGGAATACCAGACAACCGCAATCTTGCCAGCAGTGATAACGCCCGTTTCGTGACCCAGATGGTGGAAGCCCATATATCACCCAAACGGCCGACGATACTCTT
>JAZKEA010000582.1:9704-11795 GCA_040387315.1 Armatimonadota bacterium
GGCGTTATCCTCGCGGTCTCCGATGCGAGTGTTCCCGACAATACAAATCTGACGAAGTCGGATCATGCCCGCTTTGTCGTTCATACGGCGGAGGCATATGTCACCGGTAAGCGCAGAGTAGTCGCCTTCGATGAGTACCATCAGGGTTACCGAGAGACCAATACCTTCTGGACGGCGATCGGACGTCCCGGACAGCTGGCCTTCTGGCAGTTAGCCGGTCTCTTTTTACTGATGGCCTATTCCGCTTCTCGGCGGTTTGGTCTGCCGCGCCCGCTTCCTGCCTCCCCCCGCGTTTCCAGCGAATACGTTGCCTCTCTGGCAGACCTTTATCGACGCGCCCGCGCCACGGATGCGGCACTAGAGGCAGTTCTAAAAATATTCTGGCGGGATCTATGCCGCGTTTCCGGACTGCCGTCCGACGCCCCGTTACAGGAAGTGGCCCATCGCGCAGCCGCTCAGGTAGGAGAGCTGAGTGACGCAGAACAGTCTGCCCTTGCGGATCGCATTACCAGCGCGGTGTCGGAGTGCCGGGCAAAAATCGACCCCCCGGAGCCTCCTGTGGACGAAAAGAGCCGTCGGAAAATCAGGGCGGCGCGGCGGAAATCAACCTTGTCTGAGGCGGAACTGCTTCGGCTGGTATCTTTGATTGAGGCACTGAGAAAGGAATTGCAAATTGGAGGAAGCAGCCATGTCTGAGCCGCTGACAGCGACATCCGAAGAGGTGGTACCACGGCGCGACGGAATGGATTCCGTTTTCGATCTCACGGACGACGCCTCCCCCTCCCTGGCGCTCGAAAAGACGCTCGGCGGTGACGCGGAGGCTGCCGCGTTTGTCTCCGCGCTTGCCGAAAAGATCACGCGCGAGGTCCATAAAGCCGTTCGTGGTCAGGCTGAAGTGATCGAAGCGGCGATGGTTGCCCTCATCGCGGGTGGACACGCGCTCTTTGAAGGCGTTCCTGGCACCGCCAAAACGCTTTTGGTCCGCTCGGTCGCCGCCGCCTGCGAGGCAGAATTCAAGCGAATCCAGTTCACGCCCGACCTCATGCCGTCTGATATCAGCGGAACTAGTGTGCTTGACATGGCGACCAGCACTTTTAGCCTTCGTCAGGGTCCCGTGTTCACCGAGATTTTGCTTGCCGACGAGATAAACCGCACGCCGCCGAAGACGCAGGCGGCTCTTCTGGAGGCAATGGAGGAGCGCCGGGTTTCCATAGACGGGGTATCACATGAACTGCCTTCGGTCTTCACCGTCTTTGCCACGCAAAATCCGGTTGAGTATGAGGGGACGTATCCCCTTCCCGAGGCTCAGCTAGACCGTTTTCTGCTGAAGGTCACCATCTCGTATCCGGATGAGGCTACAGAACAGGAGATGCTGAGGGCATCGGACCAGGGATTCAGGCCGTCTGACCTGGCGACCGCAGGTTTGGAACCGGTCGCGAGTGTCGCCGACCTGCAGCGAGCTCGCGCGAGTCTTCCCGGCGTCGCCGTAGAACCCCGGATCATCAGCTATATTACGACGATTGTGCGCCGCACCAGGGAAAATCGCCAGCTAACACTGGGCGCTTCCCCCCGTGCGACGGTCGCGCTTCTGGCGGCGAGTAAAGCGCTTGCGCTGATTCGAGGACGTCCCTTCCTGACGCCGGATGATGTCAAGACCATGGCGCTTCCCGTCCTCCGTCATCGCATTCTGCTCCGTCCGGAAGCCGAAATCGAGGGGACCGGTCCGGACCGCGTTCTACGGTCGATTCTGGAGAGTGTCGAGGTGCCGCGCTAGTCAGCACGGATGACCTTGTGCGGAATCCTGTGGGAGCGTTATAATTGGCGCTAACCCCGTGTGCAGTTGCAATGCGAGGGCGAGAGAGGTTTGTTCATGCGTGTGCTTGTCACCGGCGCGGCCGGTATGCTAGGAAGAGATGTCTGCTCCGTTCTTGAGGAACGAGGCCATCAGGTAATCGCGACGACGCGGAACGGGAGCGAGGGTGCAAGCGGCGCGGTCTACATACCTCTGGAGATTACAAACACCGGTGCCTGCACAGAATGCATCGACAGAGAGCGACCGGAGGCAATCATCCATTGTGCTGCCTGGACCAA
>JAZKEA010000582.1:11805-13327 GCA_040387315.1 Armatimonadota bacterium
GGGCTGAGCGTGACCAGGAAGGTGCCTATCGTGGCAATGCCCTGGGTGCCTGGAATATCGCGGTCGCGGCAGCGCGAGTTGGGGCCACCCTGGTATTCGTCTCGACAGACTTTGTCTTCGATGGCGAGAAAGGTCAGCCTTATACAGAGTTCGACCGTGTAAATCCTTTAGGCGTTTACGGCGCTTCTAAAGAAGCGGGAGAACAACTGGTACGACAGGCGCTTCCGGACCGCCATATAATCGCACGCACGTCCTGGCTGTTTGGCGTTCACGGGAAAAACTTCGTCACAACCGTTCAGCGGCTTGCGGAAAAACTCCCGGAGGTGCCAATCGTCGCCGATCAGATCGGCAGTCCGACGTTTACGGCGGACCTTGCACAAAAGCTCGTGGAGCTGATCGAGGCGCCGCTTCTGCCGGGGACTTATCATATCAGCAACGCCGGTCACTGCTCGTGGTTCGAGTTCGCGCAGGCGATTGTCGAAAAGAGCGGACTGCGGACATCGGTCGTTCCGATTACCGGCGCGGAGTACGCAGAGCGGTTCAAGTCCCCGACCCGCCGTCCTGCCTTCTCTCCGATGCGCCGTCTTGCCCTGGAGATGCGAGGAATGGACGATATGCCCACATGGCAGGACGCCTTGGATCGGTACCTGCTGACAATCGGCACCGGGATTAAATAGAGCTAACCGAAAGCATGTCTTCTCTGGCCAAACGCCCCAATATCCTTTTCCTGATGAGCGACGAGCACCGCGCCGATGTCACGGGCTATGAGGGCAATTCGGTCGCTCGAACGCCGATTCTGGATGAACTCGCGAAATCCGGTGTCGTTTTTCGGAACGCCTACACCCCATCGCCGATCTGCATCCCTGCCCGGCAATGCCTGACATCGGGGCAGTTGCCGCTGACCTGCAACTGCCGCACCTTTGGGGATGATCTGCCTCCGCAGTACATGACTTTTCCACGCCGGTTTTCGGAGTACGCCTACAACACCGTCGTTTGCGGCAAACTTCACCATACCGGCTGGGATCAAATGCAGGGCTGGCGCAGACGGATTGCCTTCGATGACATCCAGGTGGGAGTAGGCCACCTCGCGGAACGACAAAAAGAGGAATTTGCACGCTACGCCACTCCCAGTCAGAAATGGAGCGATACGAAAGAGGTACTTCGGGCAGGCGTTGGCAACAGCCCGCACGCGGTCGCGGACGAATTTACTGTCCGGGGAGCGACCCACTTCATTGATCAGTACTTCAACAGCCCGTTTTACGACCGGGAATCGCCGGAGCAGCCTGTTATGCTCAAAGTGAGCCTGCTTCAGCCACACTATCCATACCTAACCGACTCCGAAAAGTTCAACTACTACCTGAATCGTGTGCAGCCATTTGTCGATCAATCTCTGTTTGACCATCCATTCCTCAGCCAGCGGCAGGTACGTGTCGGTATCGATGCGACGGAACGCGACATCCGCCGGGCCACGGCGGCCTACTATGGCATGATCGAAACAATCGACACCTACTATGGAGACATT
>JAZKEA010000583.1:0-5440 GCA_040387315.1 Armatimonadota bacterium
ATCTTGTCGTAGGGTGAGACCGGAATCACCATTCCCTCGTAGCCGCCGCGCTCCTGGAGAGAAGGGTCGGAGGGCTGGTAGAGGCTGGCGTCGCCGCGGGGCCGCGCGGGCTCGTTCTTCTGCTGCTGGTCGAAGAAGACGGCCTCCATGACCCGGTCGGTCGCGCGGGGAAGCAGCTTCTCCAGCCAGCCGAATCCCGTGGCCGCACCACCGCCTGCATACCGATCCCGCTCCGGGGTTATGGCGCAGTGCAGAATAACCTCCGCCACGACTTCGGGCGCGTAGACCGGCGGCGGGTTCTTGGGCTCCTGCGGCAGGTAGTTCTTCGCGTGCTGGACATAAGGCGTGTCGATGGCGGCGGGCTTGACCAGGGTAACGGCGATAGGGTAGCCGGATTTCTCGATCTCCATACGCAAGGCATCGGTGAAGCCACGAACCGCGAACTTCGAGGCGCAGTAGGTGCCCTGCAGGGGAATCACCCGCTCCGACAGCGCCGAGCCGATGTTGATGATCGCTCCGCCCCGCGCTTTAAGGTGATCGAGGGCGGCAAGCGAGCCGTTCACGACGCCCCAGTAGTTCGTTTCGAACAGACGGCGCATATCGTCGATGTCAACGTCTTCGATCCTGCCGTAGATGGAGACACCCGCATTATTGACCCAGGTGTCAAATCCGCGGAACCGCTCTATCGCCTGCTGCGCGAGGTTCTGAACGTCATCCTCACGGGAGACATCACAGACCACCCCAAGGGCGGGGTTGGTGGCGGAGAGCTCAGCCGCGAGGCGCTGGACATCGGCGCTGCTGCGGGCGGCGACGACGACTTTCGCGCCCGCCTTACTTGCGGCACGCGCGGTTGCCAGCCCGATACCGCTGGTCGCCCCGGTGATAACAATAACCTGTTCGGCAAGGAGTTTCAGATTCGGTTTGCCGGATTGTACCGGCGATGTGGTGATTTCCTGCATCTAGTAGCTCCTTTGGCGACGATTTCTCTTTTCGTAGAACGCCGCCGCTGTGATCCCAAGCACCGTTGCCGCTATCGCCAGATAGGTCGGCAGAGGGTCCGGGACCGGCGGGGGAACCGAGACGACGCCGGACTCATCGGTCATCGCGGGCTGGTCAGCATATCGTCCTCCTAGGGGCGGGGTAAGGTGAGAGGCAAGATGTACAAGCCGCTCGCCAACGCCGCTAAAGGCAATGGGAACACCGTGCCCCGCTGCGATGACCGAGGGATAGAGATGAGAGAGACGCTCGACCGAGTCCCGCGCAGCATCCCAGTCCGTGGTCAATGGCGTGGGCGGTCCGTCCAGTTCCTGCCGCTCCGTAACCTGAGCGCTCCACGAGTCCAGGTCCATGGTCGTCAGCGCGTCGCCCGAGAGGAGGACGCCATCGGCCTGCCGGAAAAGCGAGATATGACCGGCGGTATGCCCCGGCGTATGGAGCCACGTCCATCCCGGCATCTCGGGAATGGTGCCGTCAGCGGGGAGGGCCCGAACGGTTCCCGCGATATTGATACCGTTGTGCGGAAAGAACCGGGAGAGAAAGGCGATAGCGCCCCCGATAGTCGGGTCCTGTGGCGGATAGTCCGATTTTCCCGTCAGGTACGGCATCTCCAGCGGGTGGGCGTAGACGGGCACATTCCAGGTCGCGGCAAGGTCGATGATCGATCCGGCGTGGTCGAAGTGACCATGCGTCAGCACGATAGCCTCCGGCGCTCGTCCCTCTCCGAACCGGGCGGCGGCGGCCCGGCGAATGGCGTGGGCGGAGTGGGGCAGACCGGTATCGACCAGAACCCACGGGCTGCCGGGCTCACCGACGAGATACAGGTTGACAAAGAGCGTCGTCAGGTACGCGATGCCGGGAGCGACTTCCTGCGGGGAAAGATGGTTGCGGCTGGAGGCGACGTCGGGCCCAGACGCCACGGTGACATCTTCGGGCGACCGCGCCGATGGGGAGATAGACATGATGTAATATCCTCTGGCTTTCCAGGCGCTGCACGAATGGTTCGAGTGCGCCGTACCAGAGGGTTATTAACCAGAACCGGAACAAGACAAACTCGCCTGGCTCATATAGCGATTCCCGCTGACATTTAGTCTTTGCTTGCTGTCAGACCCTCGCCGGAACCTCAGATCGACGTCAGTATCGTGCGGTTCCGCATAGGGTGGTCGCCGTCGGTCGGGCCGAAGTCGCTGTCGGGGTGCCAGGCGATCACGTCCAGGCTTTCGTCCGTCGTGAAGAAAGAATGCAGCGCCCCGGTGGGAATTCGCCAGCCCATACCGGGCTCCAGGGCGTGGATACTGCCGTCCCCGGTGCGGCACTCTCCCCTGCCGCGCAGGATAACGCCGATTCGCTCGGACGGATGCGTATGCGCGGACTGCGCGGTGTTTGGCGGGATATGAAGATGGTTCAGGCACGGCTCGCCCCGGCGCGGTGGACAGACCAGGAGGGTGTCCGTGCAGCCATCGATATACTCCAGCCGACCTCGCTCCTCCAGGGGCCCGCCGACCTGACGGAGCCCTTTGTAGCCGGGAACGGAGATCACGAGGCCACGCCCCCCCGGTGCGGCGATCTGGCAGCGGCCCACCGCGACAAAGAACATGCCCACGCGCAGCCGGAACCGGTCTTCACGGTCATGGAGGATCGCGCCGCCTTCGGTGAGCATTCCGTAGTGGGTGGCGTCTTCCGAAAGTGCGAGGGTGTCGTCGTGGAAACCATGGACAATCGCAGGATGCGGTCCGTGCGACAGGTCGGCGAGAACACCGGTCTCCAGTCTCAGCGGAACAAACTCGGGAAGGGGGGTTGTCATCATTTCGTTATTCGTTATACATTGTTCGAGTTTCGAGTGATTGAAATCACTCGCTCGGAAAAACATGCGTCCTCTCGGACGCGCAGATACGCGGCGTTGACATCTCTCGTCCGGCAGGATGATTGCCCTTGCCAGCGAGTGATTTCAATCACTCGAAACTCGAACAACCGAAAAGGCAACTGCGTACGCGTTATCGTCATTCATTCTCACGAAGCCATATTTCCAGGGTCAGGACCAGCCATAGCTTGACGCCCTGACGGGCAAAGGGCTGACTGGTTCGGTAGTCGAGCCACTCTTTTATTATGTCCTGGCGCAGATACGGTTTTATACGTGAGTGGCGCGAGAGAAGCAGGCCAGAGGCGTAGCGCCGGAGATCCCGCTGGAACCACCGCTGCACCGGCACCTGCATTCCGGACTTGGGCCGGGTCAGGATAGGTTCGGGCAGCAGGTCGGCGACCGCGGCTTTCAGGACCGCCTTCTCCATCGCGCCCGCCCGTTTGTAGAGTGCGGGAATCGCGAACGCGGCCTCCGCGACCCGGACATCGAACAGGGGCGAGTGCCCCATCAGTCCACAGGCCGTGGTCAGATTCGAGACCTTCGTCAGAATCTGGTCCGCGCCTTTGAGATCGACGTTTATCTGCATCAGACGATTCAGGTACTGGCGCATCGTCGCCCGGTCATCGGCGAGAAAAGGGTCCAGCAGACTGCTCAGCGGCGGGTATTCCGCTAGGCCGTTCTGCACATGAGGGGTCAGGAGGCGCGGCAGATCGTCATAGCATTTCTGGTAAGAGCGGAAGTAGGCATCGATGCGCCCGCTTTCGTCACCGCCGCCGTAGATCTCATGCAGCAGCATCGGCCCGTTCTTGGGTCCACCAAAGAGCGGGTCCCCCCCCTCGCCGTTCAGAATCACACCCACCTCGCGCTGGGCGGCCTTGCCGAGCAGCAGATTCGGGACGGTAAGCGGGTCGCCGATGGGGTCATCAAGGGCCGCGATACTTTCCGCAAGCTGTTTTTTGATCAGCGAGGCGGGAAGCTCCAGAACCCGGTGTTGGGTCCCGCAGTGCCGCGCCACCATTGCGCTAAAGTCAAGCTCGTTCGGGTAGTCCGGGCCAAAGTGGATTGCGTAGGAGTGGTACGGGGCGCTGCCGCCGGATCGCTGACCGGCGGCAATCGCGGTTACGAGGCTGCTGTCCAGACCGCCCGACAGGTACACTCCAAGCGGGGTGCTGGATGAGGGTAGGCAGCGACGAACAGCGTCTTCGAGCACGGGACGCAGGCTGGACGCATAGGTCTCCATGGGGAGCGTGCCGATGCCCTCCGGTCCCTCCTGCGGGTGCCAGTAGGTCTGCGACTTCCCCTCCGGGAGCAAAAAGGCAGTTCCGGGCCGCAGTTCCAGAACATCGCGCCACATGGTTCGTGCGCCGGGGACATAGGAGCAGGCAAGATAGCTGCGAAGGGCGGCGAGTGAAATCTGGTTTCCCACGACGGGAGTACGGCGCAGGCGGCGCAGACGCGACGCGAACCAGAACCCGCGCGAATCCCCGGCACGACCGGCATAGTAGAGCGTCCGGATGCCGACGGAGTCGCGAATGAGTGTCAGCGCCCTCCGACCGGGGTCCCAGACCGCTCCGCAAAAGGTTCCCGGCGCGTGACGCCCCACAGCCGCGCCGTGCTGACAGAACAGCGTCGTGATGACCGCAAGCGGCGGTGACTCCGGTGCGACTCCGAGGGACCGGGCGACAGATGCCGCATCGTTGTCCGGAATAAAGATGCCTGCCGCTACCAAACCGGTGGCAGGGTCCTGCCAGACCGGCGCACCGCCAAACGCCACCTGGGCATCCCGGTACGCGGCGGCAGTCCCGGAAGCACAAAGCGATTCTCCCGGATCGCCGGTACCGAAGACCCCGACAAATTCCTCGTCAGCGAATTCCATCAGCCGAAACTATCTGCCGCGTACACATCCGCTCCGCTTCCACTGCCGCCGTCCACCCAGACATTCCCGCCGGGGCCGTAGGCGGGTCCGCCGACAATAATCACCCCGCCGTCATCAACCGGGCCGACAGGCATCGCATTGACCTGATTGAATCCCTGATAGATAGCCCGCATCAGGCGGGCGGGACGCAGCGACGAAACTTCGGCAATATCCCCCTGTTTCAGCCAGGTGATCTCTTCGGGCTTGAGATGCGATGCAACCTCAGCCGGTATTTCGCCTGGCGGTGTTCCCCTGGTGAGCAGAAACCTGCTTTTGAGCACCTGAACCGGACGCAGCCCCAGATCGACAACGCGGACGGTCCGCTCCGGGAAAAGTTCCTGCCGCCGGAGGGAATGCGGAAGATGGAGCCCCGGCAGGCTGGCATCGTGGATGCCGAAAACCGTCAGGTTCGGGTTTTGCTTCAGCATCTCCAGAATCAAAGCGAAGCGACCGTTCTCCGGGTAGCGTCCGTCCACGGAGAGGATCGCGCAGTTGTTCTCAAAATGAAATCGGTTCGCCACGAGCATTGCCGCTATGTCCGCATGCTCGGTGATCAGGGCGCGGTCGAAGCTGTATGACAGCAGATCCGGCGGCATCTCCGCCGACGTCACCCGGCTGGAAACGCGCGGGGGGACCATTTGCAGCAGCTTCTCTATTGGGCCGTGCGT
>JAZKEA010000583.1:5450-10692 GCA_040387315.1 Armatimonadota bacterium
TAGGGGCCGAGATATTTGTTCTGGAAGTCGTCCAGCTTGACGGCGACACGGCGTGGCCGGGGGTTCTTCATTTCAACCAGGGCCCCGGTGACCAGAACTCCGATACCCGCAAGGATCCCGACCGGCAGAAGAAAGGCGAGGCCCGACACCATCCCGACAACGCCGCCCGCGGCGCAGACGCCCGCGCCAATCCCGAAGGGAGTCGGCACATGCGTCATCTTTCGCAGGAGACGCCGATTCAGCTCGTACCATAACTGCTTTTCCGTGAAGAACAGAGCGCCGTTACCGGACACCTCCGCGATGCACCGCTGGAACAAACCGTCTGTGACCTTCAGCGGGTCTGTTGTCGGCTCAAAGGCGAACCGATGCGAACAGCCGACGCACCGACCGCCGTTTGCCTTTCTATCTTTCAGCTTGGTGTCACTGCCACAGTGGAGACATTTCATGGACTGAGAATATGCGCCTTTATCGCGTCAAACATCGCTTCTTCAATTATTCGCCTTCAAACTCCTGCACACCTTTAGCGCCTGGGTTTACCCCTCCCCCCTTTCACGCAATGCCATGCACCTCACACCAGACGTCGAGCATATAGAGTTGCCACAGTTTCTCTCCGACGCGCCGCCGCCGAAAAGTGCCTTCCGCGGTAGGATCTTCGGCCCGCAGCAGACCGTGGATCAGGTCCGGCTGGAACCAGCCTCGGGAGTGAACACGGCGGCGGGAGAGGCGGCGACGTACGTCCCAACCGAGAAGTCCCGGACGCAGGCACCATTCGGTCGAAGGGACGCCCATTCCTCGCTTTTCCCGCCAGACGACCTCCGGAGGGAGGTGTTTTTCGGCGATTTGTTTTAGTAAGAATTTTTCGCAGGCTCCCGCAAGAAGCTGTTCGGGCGGAAGACGGAAAGACGCTTCCGCAAGCGCACGGTCGAAGAACGGAGCGCGAACCCGCAGACCGTGACACTCCGCGAGCGCGACCATGCGCGGCGCAATGTTCTGCGCCCCTTTGAGATGCAGATTTGCGGCGCGAAGCCGGTGCAGGAGCGTCGGGCAGGCGTCCCGGTCGAGGGCGGGGCGTATCCAGTCGAACGGATCGGCAGCGGCAGAGGCGGCCCGAAGGTCCGGCGCGAGAAGCCGGTCAGTCAGCCCCCAGAACCGATGATAGGTCTCGGCATAGGCGGTCCGTTCCGCGGCCTCCGACATATCGCCGCCGTGGGTGAGAGCGGCGATCATCGGCTTGTTCGCCCATCCGCCGAAAACTTGATCCCCGCCCTCGCCGTTCCAGACCTCGCTCACGTGATCGCGGGCGGCCTGACCGAGCAGATAGAGCGGGACGGTGACACTGTCGCCAAACGGCTGCGGAAGGGCGCGGGCCGTGGCGGCGACCGCCCGCAGGACATGACGTGGGCGGGCAGGCACGACCGTCAACGGCAGCCCGAGATTCGCGGCGACGGTGCGCGCGATGGGAAGCTCCTGGTCATATGGCGGCCCGAAGTCGAGTGAAAAGAGCCGGGGGCGAATCCCCGCCTGGACAAGAAGCGCGGCGACCAGACTACTATCCAGACCACCGGAAAGGTAGACGCCGATGTCCCCGGTTGTCAGCCGCCGCTCCACTGCCAAGGCAAGCAGGGCGTGAAACTCGACGTCGCCTGCGTAATCGCCCCCGCCCGCCCAGGTGACGGGCATAGTCGCGGCGGCATCAATTCCCTTCCAGAGGGTCAGGGGCGCGGGCACATGGGAAAGGCAGAGATAGCCTTTAAGCGCGGCGGCATTCATGGATGCGGAGGTAAGGGAACGGAGCAAGCGCGGGTCCGACGCGTAGGCGACCGTTCCACCGAAACTGCCGGACTGAAAGAGGCGGTGCTGCCCGAAGGGGTCGTAATTCAGGCGCGGAGCGGTGATCAGGTCGGGGGAGAACGTGACGGAGCATCCGGCGAGGCTCGGGTCGCCCCGGCGCACGGTTAACTCTCCGGTTCCAGCGCACGACGAGACGGTTGTCGGTTCGCCGCCTGCCCCGGTCACGACGACGGTTCCGGCGGCGCTGGAGTAGGTTCGCGGGTCCTTTCCCGCCAGGGGCAGAAGACGGTCGAGCAGTGCACGGTCGGAGCCGGGAAAACAAACGAAGTGGGACACCAGGACTTACTCGAACCGAATGTCGCCGACCGCGACACTGCCGGTGGCATCAATGGGGTTTACCGCTTCTCCGGTTTTGAAGCCCAGCCGGGTGACATCGCCCATGGCGCGGTAGCCCTGAGAGCGCCATGCCGAACCGGAGGAGCCGCGCCGCTGGTAGGTGAACTCGCGCAGCGGAACCGAGACGGTGGTTTTTTCCGACGGGACGCTGATCAGTGGCCCCTTCCAGCGTTCCGTAGGACCGTTCTGAATATCGAGACGAATCTGCTTCAGACTGCCCGTGCCCCTCAGAGTGAACTTCGCCGTCTTGTATCCGGCAAGCGAGGGTTTCGGCGGGGCGAGGGAAATATTCGCGTTGTACGTGCCTCGGGCGTCTTTGGTGAACCGCGAGACGGTGAGAACGTTTTCGGCACCCTCCGTGCGGAGTGTCGCCTCGACACCCTCGCTCAGCTCCGGTACTGCCTGCTCCACCGAAACGGTCACCGCGGCAGGGGGGGTCAGGGTATTGAAGGTTACCGCTCCGACACCACCGAGAGCTGCTACGGCTCCGATAATGCTAAACATTCTGCGGCGTTTCCGGCGCTTTGCAAGAACCGCGGCGACGCGGCGCTGATGGACCTCGGCGGCGGCTCGTTCGAGGTACTCCTCAGGGATACCGACCTCGGATGCGGCAGCGACAGTCGCAAGACGTTCGCGGGTCTCGGCGGTCTCCCGGTCCTGCATCTCGGAAGCCACCCGAACGACCTCGCTCATCTCTTCGGGCGGCACATCTTTAAGGCGCAGCAATCTCGTCCCTCCCGCCACCTAGTTCTCGGCAGGGACCGACATATCCTGCCTCCGGGCCGCGGGAAAAGCCTCGCTGCCCGGATGCGGAAGACGCTTACTTGTACTCTGCCGCGACCTGACCGGCGCGAAGCTGTCGGTTCGCAGCCGTGCAGGGGACAGTCGGCGAGTTCGTACAGTTCCAGAGATCGTTGGGCATGATCGTGGCCTGCGGTCGCATCGCTTTCACATGCCCGTCGGCGAAGACAAAGTTCGACATCTTCTGATGGGACTGCAGATATCCCTCCCCGGGGACCACCGGCTCCGGCTGCTGTGTGATGAAGTTGCGCATGACATTGGCGGTATCCAGAGTGTTCCACGCGTTGTTCCACTGCGCATCGGCATAACGGGCCTTGTTCTCCACGATAAGAATCGACTCCGCGGGGCTGGAAAGGGCCGCAAGCGGAGAGACTCCGTCGACCTTCATCTGCCCCATGACCTGCCGGTTTGGGACATAGTGCAGTGGCTGCTTGACCGCGGGGGTTCCGTAGAAGATGCTGTACAAATTTTCCGGAGCCGTGAACCGGTTCGACGGGCAGGTGAAGATCCCATCATTTTTGGTGTACGGCAGGATCATGTACTGCCACGTATAAGCAGGTCCGACCGACTGATCGATACCGACAGCCGAGGTTGCCACGCCGTTGCCCATCCAGGATGACGGCAGGGTCTCGTCATAGTCCGCGGTGTACATCATGATTCCGAGAGCGATTTGCTTTTCGTTCGAAAGACAGGCTGCCTGACGGGCTTTCTCCCGTGCCTGCGCGAAGACAGGGAAGAGTATCGCGGCGAGGATGGCAATAATGGCTATAACGACAAGCAGTTCGATCAGCGTGAAGGCACTTACGCGGTTTTGCGTGATGGGGTTACGGCGATTTGTCATGTCAGGGTTCTTTCTGTGTATCGATTCGTGCACGCGGAGCGTGCGAGGGCGGCGCGGTAGAATGCCGGATATCCAGTTCGGTAGGCAGTACGGTGATCGGGGGCACGTCTTCTCCGGCAATAAGGCGGTTCAGCATATCGACGGCACATTTGGTCTGCTCCGGCAGCGGGTTCCGGACACTGGTAAGGTCCATCGCCTCGGCGATAACGCCGCTGTCGAAGCCGACGACCGAGAGATCTTCCGGGACCCGAATCCCGTTCTGGCGGGCGGAGCGTATTAAAAAGGCGGCATAACCGTCATTGCGGCAGAAGATAGCGGTCGGACGGTCCGCCGTTCCGTTCAGCAGTCGCTGAAGAAGCGGTTCCCAGTCCTGGTCGAGGCCGTCGGCGGAGAGACCATGGCGCTCCATCGTCTCACGCCATCCCTGCCGCCGTTCGCGATCCGCCTCGGTCATCAGCGGGCTGGCATAGGCGATCCGCGTGTGCCCCAGCGCCAGGAGATGCTCCACGGCCTGGACCGCGCCGCCTACGTTGTCCGCTGTCACGCGCCGTTCCGCGTAACCGGAACCGATGGTAATACAGGGAAAGCCGGTCGCGTAAATGGTTCGAGCCACCTCTTCGTGGAGTATGCCAACCAGAATAAGCCCATCGACCCGGTTATCCGTCACTTCGTCTGCCGTCGGGGGGTTGTCGGTGGTATACGCGATTGTGGTGAGTCGCAGGCCCGCCCCGGACGCGGCACGGGTCGCCCCCAGGATAATTCCCAGGAGGTAGTCTTCGCCAAGCTGTGGGTTAAGCGGCGCGGACAACATGCTCACCACGATGCCGATACTTCCGGTCCTTCCGCGTGACAGGGCGGCGGCAAGGCCGTTGCGGCGGTAGCCCAGCTGCTTTGCAGCGCTCTGGACCCGATTTCGCGTCTCGTCGGGAATGGAAAATCCGGGGCGGTCGTTCAGGACGAATACCGCGGTAGTCTTTGAGACGCCCGCCGCTTCCGCCACATCCCGCAGTGTTGGTCTTGGTTGTCGTACCGTCATGGTTCCGCGCTTCCGATAAAACGGGTTAGTAACCCGAGTTACCTCAAGCAGGGTATCAGCGTTTCCGGAGGCCGTCAACCGTAATTTTTGCGGAACGAAAGGGAATCAGCGGAAAACGCGATAGTGACCGAGGACTTTCCAGGCGAAGAGCACATCCTCGGCCTGCGTCCCCGCCCCTATATTGTGGATGACCGCGCGGCGCTTCGAGCCGGACACGGGCAGGTCGCTTACCAGGCCGATATGGAGACGACTGCCGGGCAGTTCCCAGGCGACGATATCGCCGGGACGGTAATCGGCGGGGTTTGTCGTGACCGGCAGCGCCTTTCGCTGCCGCTTGAAAAAGGTCATCAGGTTGGCGACGCGCCGATGGTCGATGT
>JAZKEA010000584.1:0-6844 GCA_040387315.1 Armatimonadota bacterium
CCATCATTCCGAAGTGACCACCGATACAGATGCGCGGGCCGCCGCCAAAGGGCATAAAGGCATAGCGGTGGGGCAGCAGGCGCTCGGCATCCGGGTTCTCCCAGCGGTCCGGGTCGAACCGGAGCGGGTCCGGGAAGTGGGCGGCACGCCGATGCTGCACATAGGGGCTGGCAAAAACCACCTCACCTTTCTTCAGGGTTCGCGAACCGAGCGTTACTGTCTCCAGCGCCTGTCGTGCGACGATATACGCGGGGGAGTAGAGCCGGAGCGACTCCTTGAATACCTGCTGGAGATAGGGTAGGCGCGGCAGATCCGACAGGTCCGGGACACGGCGGTCTCCAAGGACGGTATCCACCTCATTCCGCAGGCGCAAGGCGATGTCCCGATGCTTTGCAAGAACGAAAAGTGTCCACGTGAGCCCCATTGCCACCGCTTCGAGTCCGGCAAGAAAAATAGTCATGGCCTCGTCACGGATCAGGCGGTCGCTCATATAAGGCTCACCGGTCGTCTCATCGGTCGCGAAGAGCAGTCGGGAGAGCATGTCGGCCTCGTCACCCGCCTCGCCATCGCTGTTTCTTCGGCGCTCCTCGATCCGCTGATAGAGTGTCCGGTTGAGAAACAGCAGGGCGCGAAGGGCGCGCGGTAGGGAAAGCACGGCGCGAAGCGGGGCACGCTGCTCGTCGATAGCGAAGTTCATCAGGGTCGTGATGGCATCACCGACATCATCCGAGGTATCCAGCAGATCGGCGGAGAGCAGCATCTCGCCAATAATTCCCAGGGTGATCGCGGTCATCTCGGCGGGAACATCCAGCGCCGCGCCCTCCGCCCAGGACTGTACCTGACGATGCGCATATCCGGTCACAATCGGCGCATAGTCAGCGACCTTTTTATGGGCGAACATCGGCGAAATCACCCGGCGCTGACGCTTGTTCAGGTCATTGGAGCCAGTCAGAAGGCCATTGCCCAGCAGTGGTTTGGCGTTGACGGAAAGTAGCGGCCCTTTGCGAAACTTTTGCGCCTTTACCACCAAGAGTTCGTGGATCAGATCCCCGTGATTGACGAGTATCACTTTTTTGCCGAAGAAAACGATGTCGGCGATATCCTGATCGGCGGCGGCATCGAAGGGCGCGAGGGTACGGTTAGCCTGGTGGGAGTCAGGCAGGGTCTTACGAAACATACAATGTCAGGTTACCCATTTTAGAGAAGCCTTGCTCATCCAGTCTATGTCGACCTCGCGTGCCATGAGCCGCTCGGAGAGCTGACCGACATGACCCTGGAGGTGGCGCAGGTTCAGAAGCTGATGGGAGAGCTTGCTCATGTTCTTGTACCAGGAGATGCCCGTCTCCGTCGCCTCAAGGTCCAGTGTCTCAATGGTGGGATCTATAAGCCGGTCGATGTAGGCGATGTAGGCCAGCACCTGCTGTTTGGTATAAGGCGTGACATCTTCGGGCAGTTCATAGGGTTCCACATATCCCGGTTTCTCCCAGAGTTCGGGGCTGCTGTGGGGGCGCTCGGGCCAGGGCTGATACGCCTCTTCGCTCTGACCGAGATAAAGGTGCGTGTAATACGCGGCGTGAAGGGCGATACGCCAGTAGGTGCGCGGATGTGTCCCCGAGTTCCAGAGGTCGTCGGGGCACTTCTCGACGCAGTCGGCGAGCATAGCGAGTCCAGCGTGGTACTGCTCCTGCAAAGCTTGACGGAGTATCATAAGGGCATTGTAACTTCATTTACAGAAGTGGCACGACGATTTTCCAGCCGGCGGGAAGGTGCTGAGCGGCTGCGCTATCCGGGAGCCGTTCACTGTAGCGTTTTGTGGTGCGCTTCTCGCTCAGAGGAATGGCTTTCGCCTCTCCTGCCTCTCCTGCTCTGGGCACGGACAGGCGAAAGCTGGAAACGCGCCAGCGGGTAGCATCGGCTCGGGAGGAACCGTCCATGGTCGGGTGCGTGATCGCAATGCCGGGTTTCCCGTTCGGGCCTTTCAGCAGGTAGAACGTGCTGTCATGGATGTTCTCGGACTCCCCGCGGGGCAGTGTGTACAGCCGTGCTGCTGCGCCGACACCGCTCAGGATCGTCATATAGCGCACACCGCCGGAACCACCAAAGTGACAGTAAGAACCGATCACGATCTCTTGTCTGCCGTCGCCGTTCAGATCACGGGCAAAGGCAGCCCGAACCCCCCACGGCGGGAAGTCCTTGCTCCCGGTCAGCGTCATCTGCGGATAATCGCGCCCTTTGTGCCGCACGATCACCAGGATCGGAGGTGGTGTCTCGACGCTCCCAATATCGAAGGTGTCACCCACATGACGAATGGTAACCGTGGTGTCTTTATCCTGCTTCACGGTCGTCGCCAGAAGCCGCGGGCGCGGCTGTGCGGCAGCTACAGCAATAAAGAGGAAGGAAAGAAAAGATACTGCGACAATGCATTTAGTCATGGTGACGTTCTTCAGGTAATGACTCCAGCGGTGAACCCTGTGAAAACGCTTGGGCGACTTGGTTTACTTCTTCTTGTGTATTTGCCAGCGCCAGAGTATCAATGCAGACTTCAAAGTTTCCGCGAAAAACATTGTTTATCGTAGTTGATCCCGGCAACAGATGACCATACAGATCCCAAGTCTCCGTCTCCTTTGCCTCTGCTTTCAGGAGAAACTCGATGACAATTTGTGCTAACCGCAGATAACCATCGTTAGTCGCTACCATCCCAGTCTCATCGTAACCGGTCTGCACCACCAATCTGATCTGAGCATCCCGGTTGTAAATCAGGGAATTGAGTTTATCGTTTATCTCATTCAATTCAGATGTCATGAGGTCCTTATCAATTCTTCAATTTGTTTCTCTAAATATTCAGCATCTTACGCGCCAGCAGGACACCGAGCAGGGCTTCTTCGGCGCGAATGTTACGTGGGCCATCCGAAAAACGAACCAGGCCGCCAAGCAGTGCACGGGCACCCTCGGCCTGCTCGGCATTCTCCACTGACTCCCACAGTGCCGGGAGACAGCGGTCGTACACACTTGCAGTGTAAGCGGTTAGGGCATCGTCTATCGACCGGCGAGCAGAAGCGGGGCCGCGGCGACGCATCTCCTGAAGCAGACGACTTGTGGTCTCGTCGCGAGCGCTGTCGGTGAGACCAAGAAAGGGATAAAACTCCCCAGGCTCCAGCCCAATCTCGGCAACCGCTTCCAGAAGCTGCGCCCCCGCCAGTCCGTGAATATCCGTGCGCCGCAAAAGTGGCAGCAGGGTGTCCGTTAGAAGCGCGGCTCCGATACCGATTGCCTGACCGGCGCGCACCAGTGTGCCTGCCTTCTGCGCCAGAACCGCCGCGTCCGTCTCTTCCGCAAGGCAGCCGTTAACTGCCCGGTAAGCCTCCGCCGCTTTTTCACGGGAGAGACGCGGAACGAGGGCACGCAGGGCGCGGGCTGCTGTCAGGCGCATCCCCCGGTCGACATTAGGAAGCAGCAGTGCGACCAGAGCGGGCACAGCCTCAGCGGCGGCTTCCGGTGAAAGGTTTGGGGCAATGGCAACGAGCGCACCGCTGGCAGCCTCACAGGTAGAGGGGTGAACCGCGGTCAGCGCTCGGCGCAAAACCGGCGCGCAGGCAGGGTCGGCGATCCGGGCCAGGGCGCGGAGGGCCGCGACACGCACCCCGGCATCCGGTCCCTCGGCGGCGGTCATGAGAGCCTCGGTTGCGGACGAGTGCTTGATATTCCCGAGTGCGTCGGCGGCGATCTCGCCTATGTCGGCGGCGGGGTCTGAAAGCTTTGCCGCAAGAGCGGGGACCGCCCGCGCGTCTCGGATCTCGCCGAGCGCATGGGCGGCTCGCTCGCGCACCTCCTGGGAAACATCGTTCAGGGCGTGCGCCAGCTCCTCGACGGCAAGCGGTGAGCGAATATCCGCGAGGGCGCTGACGGCCTGACGTCGTTCGGACTCGCTGACCGGTCGACCCAGCTGCCGGAGGGTCAGGAACGATGTCAGAGGCCGTCGCGCGCCGCTGGCAAGCTGGTTCAGCACATACCGCGCCGAGCGGGCCTCGTTCTCTTTGACCCCGGACAGCAGAAAGACGCACCCGGCTCGGATCAGCCCCGTCAGGAGAAAAAGGAGCTTATAGTTGTTCAGCACAAGACCGCCGATAAGCGTGATTCTCACGGGTTCAAAGGCGGCCATAAAGGCTCCACCGAGGATCGGGGCAATCGCGCCCGTGATCCCCGTCAGCGCGGCAAAGACAGCGGAATAGGTTCCGCGCGCGGTCGAGGGGGCAAGACCGAGAAGCAGATTGAACTGTGCCAGCCCGACCCCCGCCCAGAACGCGCCGGAGAACAGGTTCAGTACGATGATGATCCCGATATTGAGCCAGAGGGTGTTCTCGCCGGGAACCGTGAATATCCAGAGAATCGGTGCGATAACGACCCCCATGGACGACAGCACCAGCACGGGACGCCACCCGAACTTATCCCCCAGCAGGCCGAACAGAGGCATCGCCGCGAGCCCCGCACCCGCCGCGACCGCCCCCAGCAGCTGCACGGTCAGATAGGGAAGGTGCAGACCGGTGGCGTCTACCTGCCACGCGGTGAAGAACTGGCCCGCGATAGTCTGACCGAAGACCGTCGCTCCAGCGAACATCAGAAAGCGACGAAAATTAGGATCCGCGGTAAGAGGTGCGGCGAGGGTCCGCAAACCGCCCGACGTCCCCGGCGCGGCAGTGAGGGTCTGCATCGGCGGCTCCGGCTGGCGCAGAATCAGCGTCAGGGCGATCACCGAGGCGCAGACGGCAATCGCGAAAAGTATGGCGAAGCCTATCTGAGGATCGAATCGCCCGTACTTGACCGCCTGGTCAAGGAACGCGCCTGCGGGGAGGGGGACCAGCATGGTCGCCAGGCTCGCCAGCATATTACGCCTGCCGAAATACTGACCGCGGGAGCTCGGCGGCACCATGTCGCTCATCCAGCTTGTCCAGGCCGGTGCCGAAGCGGACAGCAGCGACGAGGAAAGTGCCAGCAGAAGCAGGAAAGAAACGAGCTGTATGGACGGCGGCAGCACAAAAGGGATTAGCAGGATCAGGGCCCAGATCCAGCGTCCGCCGCCTGCCGTAAAGGCGGCAAACTTCCGCCGCTCGCCGTGCCGCTCCACATACAGCGATGCGGGAAGTTGCAGCAGGTTCGCTGCCGCGGGCAGGGCCGCCATCAGGCCCAGGACGAAGTCGCTGGCACCGAGCGAACGGGCGAATCCCACCTGGAATGCGCCCGTCGTCAGTGCCACAAAGGCAGTTGCCCAGACACCTTCCCAGATGGAAAGGCGTAAACCCCGCAAAACATCCAGCCGCGTCAGCGGCGCTCTCTGACCTTCAACCAATCGATTTAGTCGTCAGGTCGCTCGCCCGCTTCGATACCCTGCGCGGAGGCGCGTCCCCAAACGCGAACCGTCATATCACCCTCGACACGAAGCTGACAGGAGAGACGGTACTTCTCGATCAGGTCCGGGTCTTCCAGAGCTTCGATCTCAGCGGCTGAGATCGGGGGAACGGTTCCCTCCACGACTTCGACACGACAGGTCGTGCAGCGGGCGATACCCCCGCAGCGATGCAGGATATCGATACCCCCATCCTCGATTGCCAGGACAAGCTTTTTTCCGGCAGGTGCGTCGAATGTCTTTTCGTTCTCGACGGTAATTTGTGGCATAGAAACAGTCCTCCAGGAGTCAGTGGCATCTCCAGCGGCGATGCCTTCTGTCAGGACTATTCTACCTTCTGCAGCGGGCTTATGATTTTTTGTAGCGGTCTAAAAGCTGTTTTGCCTGTTTCAGACGTCCCGCCACCACCAGGGGAAAGAATCCGGCAAGCTTTTCGCGTACCGCCCCATTGCCCGAGTTCTCTTTTTGGAGCAGGTACCATTCCACGGGCAGGCGCAGATCTTCGCTGGTGCGTGAGAAAGCGGATTCCAGGTACTGTCGGCGCAGCCGCTGGGTCGCTTCCAAATCGCGATAGCCAAATTCGACCGACGGCTCAATCTGAGTTCCCTCGCCCCAGTCGTTCCAGGTGACGAGTTGAATAAGCGGGGCATTGCTTTTCATCGCTTTGGTCAGGGTTTCTACATAGGTCCGGCCATTGCGGTCCTCGATGCTGCCCCAGGATTTGTGAACACCCGCCTGATCGTAGATATCGTGGAATCGGGGGAACGCGGCAGCTATCGAGAGCGGCCATTCCTTCGCGCGTTCGTGGAACAGGTCTTGCTCTTTCAGCGCTTTCTCGGTTCCTCCCTGCGGCAGGGGCCAGTCAAAGCCGCCCGCGGCGGCAGTCTCCGCGCGCTTCACGGTCTCCGTGACGTACCACGGTTTCCGGGGGAGAACCGAGAATATCTCGTTCCACTGGGCATCATTGAAATACGGATTGCCGAATGTCAGAAGGACCGGGCGCTCTGCGATCTTGACGTAAGCGGGAGACGAGAAAAAGTTCTTCTGCATCCACTGCATCAACCGCTGACCGTGTGCGACAGCCTCGGCTGCGGGGAAGCGCTTGGCCTCTATCAGTTTGGGCACGGTCTGATCTTCATAGCAGATCGCGAACTTCAATCCGGCTTTTTGCAGGAACGAGATAAACCGCAGGGTATTGCGGTTGTTGATCCCGTAATCCAGAAAATCCTCATTGCCGTACCAGTCGATAATCGCGCCGTCAATGCCTGCCAGTTTCATGAGCAGAACCTGGCACTGTAGCGCATCGGGGTCAAAGGAGTCGTACAGCCCGATCAGGGGACGGTAATGCGAGGCCGCCTCCCGCCGCCCCTTGACCTCCTTATCCGGATTATAATGGTTCATCGTCCAGTGCCAGCCCCATTGACCACTGTGGGGCCGGGACAT
>JAZKEA010000585.1:0-9112 GCA_040387315.1 Armatimonadota bacterium
GGTCTGGTATGCTCCCGATATTCACTTCTGCGCTTTTGATCTGCGGATTGAGGATCAGGACGGGCAGAGGTATTACCTCGATTACTCTGAGGTGGTGAAGCGGTGCGATGATGCCGGGATATTTGTTGCCGCGCCACTTTTCATCGGAAAGTACGAAGCGGCGATGGATCAGCCCCTGCGCTTTGATTCGACGCTGCCACGGGCTCTTGGTCTGCCTGATCTGCCTGCCGGAGCGAACCTTGCCGAGGGGATGGTGATCAAGCCTTACCGCGAGGTCGAAATCCGGAATGATAAAGGAGAGATAATACGTCCCGTTCTGAAGCGCAAAATCCGGGAATTTGCTGAAGACAGCCGCTACCACGAAGCAGTGAAGTGGGAGAAGCCCGCCTATCCCGCCGCACAGGCGCTTGACCTGCTGAAATGGGGCGCTTCCTGCCGGATTGTCGAGAACCGCTTGGATGCAACAGCCTCTAAGATCGGTTACATACCGCACAAGACACCTGAGAAGGCGTCCCTGCTGTCCGCACTGATGGCGGACGAGGTGATGGAGGAGGTGCAGGCGGCACTGCCCTCTGAGTGGGTCCTTCTCTCCCTGGAAGACCGACAGAGCCTGCGCGGTTATATAGACGAGGAAGTACGTCAGCTTCTGAAGACTCAGCTAAAATGAAAGTCAGTCTGTTCCGAAATCTGTTAGATACGCCCGATATTCCCGTCGCCTGGGAAGGCGTACTGCGTGCCCAAACCTGGTGGCAGGCGATGGCGCAGTGTCCGCAGGATGTCATCCACCATGGGGAGGGGGACGTCGCCACGCACACGCGCCTGGTGATGGAGGCGATGCAGGCGGACCCGAACTGGCAAGCGCTTCCCCTGGAGGAGCGCGGTCTCCTTCTGCTCACCGCCCTGCTGCACGATATCGGTAAGCCGGACACGACCCGTGAGGAGGAGGGGCGTATCACCGCGCGAGGACATGCCGGACGCGGGGAGGTGATGGCGCGGCGGCTGCTCTGGGAGGCGGAGGACATCCCTTTTGCCACCCGGGAAGCGGTCTGTGCGCTAATCCGGTTCCATCAGCACCCGTTCTGGCTGATCGAGCGTGAAGATGCCCGCTACCAAGCGATCCGTATCGCCCAGTCCGCGCGCTGTGATCACCTCGCCCTGCTGGCGGAAGCCGATGGACGAGGACGTATCTGTGAGGATCAGGACGCTTTGCTGCTGCGGGTGGCCTGCTTTCGCGAGTATTGCGACGAGCAGAGATGCCTCACCTCGCCGTATCCGTTTGCGTCTGACCATAGCCGCTTCCTGTACTTCCGCGCCGAGGGGATGCGTGATCCCGGCTACCACGCCTATGAGGAAACAGATGCCCCTGAATTGATTCTGCTCTCTGGCCTTCCGGGGATGGGCAAGGATACCTACATCCGGCAGCATCTTTCCTCATTGCCCGTGGTCAGTCTGGACGCGATTCGAACAGAGCTAAAGATTGACTGGACGGACAATCAAGAGCCGGTACTGGATGTGGCGCGCGAGCAGACACGGGTCTATCTGCGCCGCCGGGAAAGCGTGGTCTGGAATGCGACGAACCTGAGCCGTGAGCTCAGGGGCAAGCGCGTCCGCTTCGCCGATGACTACCGAGCCCGCGTGCGTATCGTGTATGTCGAAGCGCCTGCCGGGGTACAGCGGCGTCAAAACAGGATGCGACCCGAGCGTGTTCCGGAGTCGGCTATGGATCGGATGTTCCGCCAGTGGCAGATCCCGGATCTTACCGAAGCCCACGCGATAGACTGGCGAATTCGGAGACCCTGAGATAAACCCTGCTAAAAAAGGCGGCTATTTGAGGTATAATTTCCACTAAATAGCCGCCTTTCCTCATCAGGCGACCTCGTAACAACGAAAACCGGGAGACTCCGTTCATGCACCGTCGCATCCAGGACCAAGTCGCTGCCAGTAAAGGTAAAAACCAGGCTTTTACCTTGATCGAATTACTCGTGGTTATCGCCATAATTGCCATCCTTGCCGCGATCTTATTCCCTGTTTTTGCACAGGCGCGAGCCAAGGCGCGGCAAACGGCCTGTCTCTCCAATCTGAAACAGATTGGCACCAGTCTGATGATCTACGCCCAGGATTATGACGACACCCTGCCCGGCAACCATAACAAAAATGCGGAAGCGACCGGATTGGCTCTGGGGTTCATGGACCCCGGTTCGGTCCGCAACTGGGCGAAATCGCTTATGCCCTACGTCAAGAATTTCGATGTGTGGAACTGTCCGCAGGCGGAGCCACGCCAGTTGGCGTCTGCTCCGGAATACAACTATTCAAACGCTGTGGGTGCCGGAAATACGAATCTTTATCTTAACGGGATCGTCGCCGATCAGCCGCTTTCCGTGATCCCGGCCCCTGCCGACATCATTTTCCTGCATGAAACGAGTGTACTGACCCGAACCTGTCAAGTTCGTCCCCGACTGACGGCGACGACAGCCACCAACACCTATACCGAAGCCAACACCCCGACCTACGACTTTATCCATAGTGCCGGGGCGAATCTGTTGTTCTGCGATGGTCACGCCAAGTGGCAGAAGAAGACAGCCATTCGTTACGTACAGTTCGGCATGACGGGCCCGAACTGTCCCGATACCCGCACATTGCGAGACGATGTTGACGAGAGAAGTCTTGTCTGTACTTCGGCGTTCTAACACCGGATAGAAAAAAGCCCCTCTCTAGCCATAATAGCTAGAGAGGGGCTTTTTCTCTGTCTGCGTCCAGCAGTCCAGCAGTCCAGCAGTCCAGCAGTCCAGCAGTCCAGCAGTCCAGCAGTCTAGCTAGCTGCCGCCGCTTCGCTGCCTTTCGCATCGTCTCGTGAGATTAGCTGGCGAAGGACGTATGGCAGGATGCCGCCATGGAGGTAGTAATCGACCTCGATGGGGGTATCGATGCGGAGAATTAGTGGTACCCGCTTCTCCTCGCCCCTGTCATGGATAACGAGCTTCACCTCCAGACGTGGGGCGAGACCGCCCTCCAGTCCCACCAAATCGAACCTTTCGTCGCCGGTCAGACCAAGGCTCTGGGCAGAGTCGCCGTCCTTGAACTGGAGCGGCAGAACGCCCATACCAACCAGGTTGCTGCGGTGAATACGCTCGAAGCTCTGCGCGATAACCGCCTTGACACCCAGAAGGTTCGTTCCCTTGGCGGCCCAGTCACGCGACGATCCGGTGCCGTACTCCTGGCCCGCGAATATCAGAAGTGGAACGCCCGCCGCCTGATACTGGATCGAGGCATCGTAGATAGGCATCTGCTCGCCGCCGGGATAGTGGATGGTCACGCCACCCTCGACACCGGGGACCATCAGGTTCTTAATGCGGACGTTGGCGAACGTTCCGCGCATCATCACCCGGTCATTGCCGCGGCGCGATCCGTAGGAGTTGAAGTCTTCCGGCTTCACCCCCTTCGTCTGGAGGTACAGACCCGCAGGCGAGGAAGGCTTGATCGCCCCTGCCGGGCTGATATGGTCCGTGGTCACCGAGTCGCCGAAGATTGCCAGCGGACGTGCGCCTTTAATATCCCGCGCCTTGCCCGCTTCCATTCCAAAGCGATCGAAGTAGGGCGGCTCCTGAATATAGGTGGACTGCTCATCCCAGTCGTAGGTCTTGCCCTTAGGGGAGTGGATTTCCGCCCAGAGTGGGTTCTGCGACTCGAAATCGCGATACAGACGCCGGTAGGTCTCCGGGTCCGTCGCCGAGCCGAGAAGCGCGCCGATCTCTTCCGGGGACGGCCAGATGTCCTTGAGGTGAACGTCATTTCCCTCCTGGTCTTTGCCGAGAGGCTCCGTCGTCAGGTCGATATCCACCCGCCCTGCGAGGGCGAAGGCGACAACGAGCGGCGGCGACATCAGGAAGTTCGCCTTGACGCTCTGGTGAACGCGCGCTTCGAAGTTGCGGTTGCCTGAAAGGACCGAGGCGACCACGAGGTCGTTATCGACGATGGTCCGCTCCAGGTTCGGCTCCAGCGGGCCCGAATTCCCAATACAGGTTGTGCAGCCATAGCCGACCGTCTGGAAGCCGAGTTCGTCGAGAAATGCCTGAAGACCGGTCTTTGTCAGGTACTCGGTGACGACGCGGGAACCGGGGCCAAGGGATGTCTTAACATAGGAGGGAACCGTAAGACCCTTCTCAACCGCTTTCTTTGCGACCAGACCCGCACCCAGCATGACACTCGGGTTGCTGGTATTAGTGCAGGAGGTGATTGCCGCGATTACCACATCGCCGTGCTTGAGCGTGACTGCCTTCCGCTCCCGGACATACTCGCCTTCGGGGACTTCCTCGATGCGATCCGGGGTCGGGCGGTTCTGCATCATCTCGATCTCGGTGATGGTCGCGGTCTCCTTCTCGGACTCTAAGCCCGCAACGCCGGTTGTGGAATCCTGGGGCACGGTCTCCGAATCCTGCTCGCCGCCACCGGGCAGCGGCAGGTCAGAGGACTTTCCCTCGCCCACCCCTGTCAGGATGACGAAGCGCTTGTTGGCCTCGGCGAAGGTCTTGCCATAACCGGTCCCGCCCGTCGGGGCCAGCAGCAGCTCCGCGAACTTTGCCTTGACATCGGTCAGGTTGATGCGGTCCTGCGGGCGGCGTGGTCCCGCGACAGCGGGTTCCACCGTCGATAGGTCAAGCTCCAGTGTCTGCGAGTACTCGATCTCGCCCGCCTTCGGCATGCCGAAGAGGTCCTGCGCCTTGAAATATTCGCGGAAAGCATTGACCTGGGAATCTGTTCGTCCCGTCGCGGCAAGGTACTCACACGACTTTTCATCGACGGGGAAGAAGCCCATCGTTGCGCCGTACTCGGGGGCCATATTGCCGATGGTCGCACGGTCCACAACACTGAGCGAGGCCGCCCCTTCGCCGTGGAACTCGACAAACTTGCCGACAACCTTCGCCGCGCGCAACATCTCGGTGACGCGCAGAACGAGGTCGGTTGCCGTAACGCCGGGGTTCAGTACCCCCGTCAGGTGAACCCCGACGACATCCGGGGTCAGGAAATAAACAGGCTGACCCAGCATTCCCGCCTCGGCCTCGATGCCGCCGACGCCCCAGGCGACAACGCCCAGACCGTTAATCATTGTGGTGTGCGAGTCGGTTCCGACAAGGCTGTCCGGATAGAAGACGTCACCGGTGGAGAGAACTCCCTTTGCAAGGTACTCCAGGTTGACCTGATGCACGATACCGATGCCGGGGGGGACGACGCCGAAGCCGTTGAACGCTTGGGTTCCCCACTTCAGGAACTGGTACCGGGCCTGGTTCCGCTTGAACTCGATCTCCATGTTGCGCTGAAGCGCATCCGAAACCTCGGAGAAGTCCACCTGGACCGAGTGGTCGACCACAAGATCGACGGGAACCAGAGGCTCGATAATGCCCGGATCTTTTCCCATCCGGGAAGCCGTCGCCCGCATCGCTGCAAGGTCGACCAGCAGCGGTACCCCGGTGAAATCCTGAAGCACGATCCGTGCGACAATGAAAGGAATTTCCGCGGTCCGCTCGTCGTTCGGTTTCCAGTTCGCGAGTGTTTTGACATCCGCTTCGGAAACACGCTTACCGTCGACATTACGAAGGACGGACTCCAGGACGATGCGGATACTGACGGGGAGCTTGGAGACCGGCCCGACACCGGCGCTTTCCAGCTGAGGGAGAGAGTAAAATTGTGCTGTCTTCGCTTCGCCGTTCTCGCCATTGAACGTGAACGATTGGAGCGTGCCGAAGAGACTGTGTCGCTCTGATTGCGGCTCTGCTGCCATGAGGGTACTTCCTTTTGAACAAAGTAGTGGTTGCTTGCAGAGCCATTGTATCGCCGCACGTTCTCATGATACAAATGAATAGTTTTCATGAGAACGATGCGGCGGCGTTATGCGATTGTGAGGCGAACCGTTAGTTCGTGCTGTAGGTGTAGCTGCTCCGGGTCTGTACCGCAGAGGAGCCAAGCGACGTCATGCTACCCTTGCCATCCAGCACCGTTGAGATGTTGCCGGTGTCCGGGTCGGTCAGCGTGATACGCGGGGTGCGGGTCGAGGCATCGATGGAGATCGCGGGACGACCGCTGCCGTTGTCGATGTTCAGCAGACCGGTGTCTTTGCCGTCCATACCGAAGTAGACGCGCTGATCGCCGTTAGGGCCGTTCAGGATCAGGCTTGGCGTATTCTGCCAGGTATCCAGCTGAGCGCGTACCAGTCCGCTGCGGTCGAGAAGAACGATACCCGGTTCGTTGTTCTCGTCAATGCTCATCTTGATACGTGTATTGCCGTCGTTGTCTACCAGTTTGAACTCTTTCGCAACGACAGTGTCGCCGCTCGGAGCGTTCAGCATAACAGGGTGCTGATTGACGCGCACCGCAATATCTACAGCGACCAGTGCCATCGCAGTGAAAACAATGACACGAGTTTGACCAGTCAATTTCATGGCGGGGAACCCTTTCTTCAACTCAAAAAACGGGATGCAGCAGCGGTAAGTGGTGCTTACATCATACCGCAGTTTACGTATTTCCAACGCAGTAGGTTTCCTGACGACAGCGCTAAATAACAGCAGACAAGCATAAATACCTATGGAATTCAATCAGCTGGAGGCGTTCGAAGCCGTCGCCCGTCACCGAAGTTTTACCCGGGCGGCAGAGTCCTTATTCCTGACCCAACCGGCGGTGACACGGCAGATAGCCGCGCTGGAGGCGGAGCTGAAAACCCGCCTCTTTGACCGGTTAGGGAGGACCGTACTGCTGACCGCGCCCGGTGAGGCGTTCCACCGTTATGCCGAGCATATCCTGCGTCTGACAAACGAAGCCCGCGAAGCGGTGGGAGACATCGAATCCGGCACGGCAGGCAAGCTGACTGTCGGCGCAAGCAGTACGCTGGCGACCTATGCGCTGCCGCACCTGCTGCGCCGGTTTCAGGAGACACAAAGCGGCGGCGGAAATCGTGTCGAGATCACGATCCATACGGGCATCTCCGCACGAGTTCTGGATATGGTGCGCGAAGGAAATGTTGACATAGGTCTGGTAACCGGAGAAGGCGATGCCGCCGAGGCCACTATCGAGGCCGCCGCGACACCCCGTGACCCTATCTTCGAGGTCCGCATCCTCGCCGACTATGAAGCCTGTGTCGTGGTGCCGATCGCGCATCCCCTCGCGGACCGGAAACGAGTCACCGCTGCCCACCTCGCCCCATTTCCGCTGATCCTGATGGAGTCCGGCACAAACCTCCGCACCTATGTTGACCGTCTTCTGGCCGCCGCGGGAATCCAGGGGCAGGTCACCATGGAACTGGACAATGTTGAGGCTATCAAGCGGATGATCGAGGCGGACCTGGGTATCTCGATTCTGCCGCAGGTCGCCATCCGCTCCGAGGTGGAGGCGGGCCGTCTCGCCGCCCTCACGCTCTCCGATTCCCCGCGCCGATCCCACCGCCGCATCGCCCTTGTCTATCGCCGTGACAAATACCTGTCCGCCGCCCTGAAAGCATTCATGACACTGCTGGAGCAGGAGGTCAGTGATTCAGTGCGGGTGCCTTCTGTGTAGCAGGGAGGCGTAGAGGGCGCCGATGTTTGACAGGGGGCGGAACCCCCGTTTGTGCAGCGTCGCTCCGCCCGCTAGGCACCCTCCGGTTGCCATGAACCGGCAGCAGTGCAGGTACACAGGCGATTCGAGGAAAGCGCGTGGAGAATCAGACATGAAAATGCATACCCGGTAATTGATAGCCGCTCCTGCTGTTTTGTTACTGCTTTACTTTTAGCGTCGTGTCGGCGATACTGACCTGCTATGAAACGAAAACTCCCCATGCTTACCCTGGTTATGGCAGGTATCTTCCTCCTTTTGCCTTGGCCCGCACAGGCTCAGGACGAGCCGACATACACGCTTAGCCTCGGGGGTGGAAATGAACTGAGTCTTCGTATCAAGTCTGTTGGAAAAGAGCTTGGGATTCAGGCTATCCAGAAGCCGGGAAGCACGGGGAAGGTGGCTATCGACCTGCGCGTGACCCTGGATGCGGATGGCCGCGCCCTCACCGCCCAGAACAAAGGAGCCGGTTTCTCCGGTGCGCCGATAAATCTTGCCGCTCTGGTCGAGGACAGCAGCCAGCTGTCGGTCACGTCACCGGCACAAAGCGGGTCATCGCCCGTTGCCGCGCCCGTCGTAACGTTCGTCGATTTTCTGGCTGTGCTGGGCCGCCGCTACGACTGGAAGAAAGGCGGCCCTCAAACTTTCGCCTATCTCGACCCGACGATCCGGCGCAGATTCGCGTCGATGATCGTTCAGTCGGAAGGCGATCCACAGCCGCTCCGTATCGGTACCCAGGATGCGACCGTTATCGCGCGTCGCCTGAAAGTCACCGTCGATGTACCGGAACTTTCCGAGTCACGGCGCACCACCTCGCTCTACGTTGGCCCGCATGGGGAAGCGTTAAAAGGCGAGATGCCGGTCACGCGCCATCCGATTACCGCATCCCCTGCAGGTACCGTATCGCTGGTAGAGGGTCAGCAGGAGGTGGTCACTCTGTACCCTGATGGCATCGAGCCGCAGGGTAACACGCGCTTTACGCGGGTGCGCCGTGCCGACAGTGAAAAAGGTTACAAGATCACGTACGAAGGCCCGCCGCATTTCATACGCGGCACCGTAGAGACCGACGACGCCTTTCGCCCGGTCCGGATGGAGCACGAAGAGACATGGCGGCGTATAACAGCCACTATTCTTCCAGACCGTGTTCTGTGGGCTGCGCCAGAGCAGCGCATTGTCACTGCCTTGCAGGGGGAAGCCTGGTTTCTCACCCACTACGTCATCACCGGTATCTGGGAAAAACGAGCTCCTTTTATGGGGCTGACAGCCGGTGAAACTGCCAAAGTGACCTATCCGACAATCGAGTGGGGAGACAGGAATGGCGGTATTTACACGGTGTCACGTCTGCCGGACGCGGAGATAACCGACACTGGGAATACAAAAGTGATGCTCAGGCACTGGCAGGTCTCCGGTGCGCCATACTTTGCCGCGGACCTGTGGACGGACGGACACCGCCTGGTAAAGCTCGCCAGCAGTTCCGGGGCTACTATCGTTCGTGACGGCTGGGCTAAGGCGACGGAGAAACTGGTCGCGCCTC
>JAZKEA010000585.1:9122-14583 GCA_040387315.1 Armatimonadota bacterium
CGAGGCCGCCGATGCCGTCCTTGTAGCCGAGTCCGAAGTTGGCGCCGAAGCCGTTCCGGCTCCAAGGGCCAGCCCCGCCAGCGCCGTTCCGCATGCGGATCTCGATCAGGTGCCAACCGCTGCCGAAGCCGGGCAGTGTGACGCCGAAGCCGATCTGGCTGTTTTGTGTACGGTACGAAATGCGCGGCTCAATCGACTTGCCGCGCCAGGCGAGGGCGATCTCCGTATCGAAGAGGCGGCTTTGTTTCAGGTCGTAGCGGATCTGTGAGGCCAGCGTAAACTTGCCGCCGGGCAGCGCCACCTGTCCGCGAATCTGGCCCTCATCCCGCGTATCTACCTGATCGAATATAAACGGTGTGGTGCCGCTCTGGTCACGCCGGATATACGAGCCTCCCAGCATCGTGCGGGCATAAAAGATGTAATCCAGTGTGACGCTGCTCTCAACAAATCTATATGCGGGTGAACCCTGTGTATCGTAACGGAACGAATGGGCGGTCACCTGTGGGCGCAGCAGGATATGTTCGCCGATCAGCAGGGGGAGCATTCCCACACCCACGGAAAGTGCCGTTCTTCCGCTGCTGATGGTCTGTCCGTCGTTTTGAATCCGCTGTTCACGGTAGCGACCGACACTTCCGTTGCCCGTAATCTGCAGATGGGGTCGCTGAAGGAAGCGCCTGAGGGAGGCGTTACTGGCGCTGTGCGGCACCCTGCTGATAAGGGGGAAACTTCCGTTTATCCGAGCTTCCGGCAGACGAGAAAGGAGGATAGGCCCCTGGCGTTTGCTGTTGATATCACGATTGCCGCTTGCATTGACCTCGACAAAAAGGTGGCGATTGAGCGAGCGCACGGGACGCTCGACCGCATCCGGAGACAGCAGAATAGATTCATAGTCGAGGATAGGGTCCGGCACGGGGGGAAGAGGGCGGGCTATCGCCAGCTGGCGAAGGGGTGAGATTCCCTCGTAAGATTCATTTCCCATACCTCCGGGCAGAGTGAAAAGGGTGCTCTGCGTTCGCTCCCGTCCTATGGAGTCCGGTGCTATCAGATCGCGGCGTACCCGGAGAAAAGACTGTGGCGCGGTTCTCTGCGTGAACTCTACCCCGTACTCCCCATTTGTCTTGTCGTCGATCAGGATCGGCAGCTTCAATCCAACCGCTGCCCCGGCGATACCGGAAACACGGAACGTTAGCGGCAGGGAGGCGCGGTTCTGCTCCTGCTCGTCCTCCCGACCAGTTAGACTGATTGGAATTCGCGCGTGACGAACCGTGAGCAGACGTGTCCCAAACAGGCGGATAGTCATGTCCCGCAGAATGGCTCGGTTTTTGTCGGACTGCAGCTGGATCTCGCGCGCCGAAATCGATACTTCCCCTTGACCGTCCGGACTGGAAACAATACGCCCGTTCTGGATGAGAGTGCCATTCACACCACGGATCAATCTGTCCGAGGCAATGTAAAACGGGGGCGAGATGATCGTAGTGCGTCCTGCATCCGCCGCGCCGTCCGTGCCATAAAAGGTGAACCGCTCACCGCGCAGACTCTCATCGCCGCGCACCACAAAGACATTTCCCGTGGCTTCGATGAAGAGACCATCCCGCGTGTAGGTGATGTTATCTGCCTGGATGCGCAGATCCCCATACGTGAGCGTCGCCCCTCCGGTCGCACGGATTCGGGTTAGCCCCTGTGCATCCAGTTCAGAGGTCAGTGCATTAAATTTAAGGTCGATTTTCGGCAGGGGAGGCTTGGGCACAGTAGCGGAAGGCGTTTGCGCGTTGGCTGCAGTGAAGGTCAAAAAGAGGGTTCCGGCGGCTCCCACTATCTCCCGCATCACGCGTGACGTTGTGGCCCTATGCAAAATCCATCTCCAGCGTTCGTCTGCGCTGCTGCTCCTCGACTTCTGCCTCTGCCGCGCCCACTGTGCCGGGCGATACGGAAAAAGCCGCCGCGCTCTCCGCCTTGCGGAAGCCGCCCATAGCACGTCGGAACGCCTCGTCGTCGTAGGTACGCGTCTTGATAACGACCGGCATCGGGACGGCATGACCCATCACCAGCGCCTGCTGCTTGGAATCCAGGGACGCGAGGACATTTCGGAGCTCACGCGCGCCGGAGACACCGGTGAGAACGGCATCGATGTCTTTGTCGTCGTTCAGGAGGCAGGTGACGCGGGTTCCGATCTGGGACAGCACCTCGTCATCGATACCGGATGGTCGCTGATCCACGATAAGAAGCGTCACGTTGTACTTTCGGAGCTCGCGTGCGATGGTGCCGAAAATCGTCTGGCTGACGATGCTGGGCGCCAGGAACTTATGCGCCTCCTCGATAGCGATAACGAGCGGTTTCGGCTCACGGCTTCGGTCTCCCTGAGCCGCCTCCTTCTTGCGCACATACTCGGCATGGATTCGGCGCGTCAGGATATTCGCCACCAGCATATACGGCAGAGTTCGCCCCTCCGGCCCAAACTCCAGAACGACGCTGGTGCCGGAATCCAGACGAGACAGGATCGCCCGAACGGCATCATCCTCCATGGCGAGGCTCGGTACCAGAAAGTTCTTGCAGGCCTCAGCCATCATTTTCAGGCGTCGCTGCAGAGCGGCGAGCGAGGCGACATTCCCGTTGTGCGATTCGGCGAAAGCGGAGAGTGCGGGCCCGTCCATCAGCAGGAAGGTTTCCAGCCATCGGTCGCGGTAGACGCTCTGCAGAAGATAGGTCGTCTCTGCCGCCGTGGGAGTCAGGTTCAGTTCGCTGGCGAGCAGAAGGATGTCTTCCGGATCAATCTGGGTGTATGGTATACGGACCTCGAAGTCCGGTCGGATGCCGCGACGCCGGGCGGACTGTGGATCGAGCGTGAACATCTGGACCTGTGTCCCGAAATACTGCTTCAGCCCGCGCACCTCGCCTCGTCCGTCTTCAACGGTGCCGCGCCAACCGTACTCGCTATGCATATCGAAGACCAGAACCGCTGCCTTGCGCGACTTCAGGATTCCGCAGAGGCAAATACGCGTCAGAAACGTTTTACCCGTCCCTGACTTGCCGAAGATACCCGACGAGCGCTCGATAAACCGGTCGAGATTCAGGCAGACTGGGGTCTCCATGTCGAGCGGTTCGCCGATGTGGAAAAAGCGGCGAGCGGCTTCCGCGCTTCCCGCAACGGCCTCGTCCTCGGAACCAAAAATCCGAGCAACGTCCTCCTCGCTCGCCTCAAAGGCGGAGCGGAAATGACCGGGGATCGTCTTTACGGGGCGAAGATCATCCTGAGAAACCGCGGTTTCTGTGCTCCCTTTTTCAAGCATCAGCATTGGGCGCAGGGTCACCTCGCCATAGGTGCCTATACCGGCAAGGATGCGCCGCAGAAACCCCTCGCTTCGACCGGGCGGATCGATCAGCGTTCGGGAATCGGTCGATCCGAGCGTAACGTCGGTGATCAGGGAAAAGAAGAGCTGACGCTCGCCGTCAATGACAACGAACTTGCCCGCGCGTATGGTCTCAATGGGGACCTCGGCGGCCAGTTTGAGGGTCAGACCTTCCGAGAGCGAACCGCGTATGATCAGTCCTAGCTCCCCGGTTCGGGATGGGGTTTCCTCCAGTGGGAACATACGCATCAGCATAGCCTCCCAAAAAACTCCTGTCAAGGAATGGCATGATTCTCCGTACCTTTTCGCAAGGGCTCATACTGCCGTCAAACGCCATGTGCCGTTGTTCACCATGACAAGGTCCCTCACGAGCGAAACGGACCCGTTAAGCGATGTCGGTGCTGTTGCCAGCGGTGGCATCAAGGGGACAGCTATACTTCAAATATCGCTCCATAGCCCGTTGACCAAATTCACGGAGAAACCACTTATCGCGCGGTCTGACAATGAATAGAGCTGCAATCCCTGTGCGCTGAACTGGATTGCCGCGAACTCCGTGGTGACCCCTAACACAAGTAGCAGTTCAGTCAGGATGAGGACGCTCTTCTGATAATTCCAAAACCCGCAGAAAATGCGCGTATGCCGCTCTAAAAAGGCCTAAACGCATTTCCGTCCGAACCAGACCCATCCACGCATCCCGATACTCCGGCAGAAGCTGAACGGCATGTTCGAAAAGGCAGCGGGCTTCCTTGTTTTTGCCGAGATGCCACTTCGTCCTCCCGAGAAGGTAATAGACCCGGGGCTGCAATGGTAATTGTGATCGTAATCCCTCCTCGGCTCTTTCAAAGTACTGTTCCGCGTCGGCAAACTGCTTCAAGTTGAAGAGGGACTTACCCATCATGTAGTAGATCCAGGGATTTTCCGCATAGGGAAGGTATAACTCTTCGACCTCCCATAGCAGAGCATCGGAAAAGAAGCCAAGGGCTTGTTTATACTGCTTCGCCTCGAAGGCAAGGACGCCATGAGCCACGGCGCGTATATGCCCGTCCTCCTTACCCGCAGCAGAAGTCCAACAGTGCATCTCCTGTTGCTTATTCCGTTTCCTCTGATATGCGAGGGCGAGGTTATAGTCCGGCTTATTACTTCTAGGGTCCAGTTCTTGCGCTTTCAGGTAATGAAAGTGTGCTTCGTCAAACCGGTCTGTCACTAAACCAATGTTGCCCAGTTGCAGATGAACATCGAACAAATCAGAGCCGATCTCCAGTGCTTCATTGGCGAATTGAGAGGCACTGTGGAAGTTTTGCTGGTTCATAGCAGTCCAGCTGGACAGCAACATATCGTAAACTTTTTTATCCATCGTTCTCTCTAGGCCTTTGAGATGTTTTGCTACGGCGACAATCAGTAATCAAACGACATTTACTACTCCCCAATTCAAAAACAACCCCTCTGGATCAACCCTATTCAAGGGATCGTTGTCGCAGTAAGCATACCAGTTGTCTCCGTCCTGAATCGGGTCGTGGGACAGGAACTGCTCTATGCTGGTTTGGTAACAAACGATGCCCGAGTTTCATCAGACCGCTGTCGGGGGCACTCTGATAGCCGTGTGCGCTCGCGAAACCGAACGGCGTCTACGTGCCGCCGACAGAGACCGTTGAACCAAACGCATCCATTTCCAGTTAGGCCTACATATCCTGAAAAGAGAAAACTTATGTCAAGGAAGCCTGGTTACATTGTCTTAATCCGAAACTTCAGAGGTAAAATGAGGTCAGATAATACGAACGATTGAACAAAGTCACAAGTCCTTACGTCCAGACGTACTGAGAGACGGGAACAAAACCGATATCCCGTATATGAGCCGTCCATTGAAGAGCCTGAACAAAACTACTAATTGCCGTACCGCCTCTGTCCTGAACAGGACAGCGGGAGTTGTCGCAGTGGTGGGTTTTTCTCTCGCCGCGCCTGTCGCAGGAGCGCAGACCCTGCCCCTGTTCGACCAGAGCGCGACTCTGGCCGGAAACATCGTGCCGAGCAAGCGAACCTTCGATATCCTGCGCGGACTGAATAAGACCGGGCCCTACCCGCTTTCCTGGACAAACCTGCGGATCACCCGCAGCGAT
>JAZKEA010000585.1:14593-16425 GCA_040387315.1 Armatimonadota bacterium
CTTCCGGCGCAGATGGCAGCGACGCAATTCGTCCTGCGCAACTAAAAGGTTTATCGCCAGACCAAACACTTGTACTTATTAACGGCAAACGCCGTCATGCATCTGCTGTCGTCAACGTGAACGGCAAGGATCTCGCGTCCGACGCTTACTCCTTCGATGCCGCTAAGGGGACGATCACCTTTCGGGAGTCCCTCGCGGACAGCGCGTATGTGCGTGTCGAGTACAACTACGATCCCGGTCTCTCGAAGCGAAACACCGAAGTCGTCACGGCTCCGGTGACGCTGACTCAGACACGCTTTGCCGGAACCAGTCTTCAGCTGATGGCGCTGCCGTCCGTTGCAGACGGTAAGTCTTCGCCCACCGATACGGCTAAATTGGTCTGGGGTATGGGCGGCAAGACGAATCTTCTGGGCGGTGGCCTGACATCACAGCTTTTCTTTGGAGATGCCGGTAACGGCAAAACCGGCATTATGGACCGGTCGGGTATGAAGATGGGCTATGCGATGGGCGATGCCAAAAATGGGATCGACGCGCAGTTCCAGCGTGCCGGGGCAGGTTTCGCTCCCACTACGGGTAAGGCATTCGGCATGGGCTCGGCGAACCAGAACTGGTCGCTCGGGACGCGTCTCAAGCCCACCGAATGGATGAGCACAAGCTTCAAGATGGCCGATGCGCGCGACCTGACCGGCAAGGCATCCAGCAAGGACAACGATCTGGGCCTGAGCCTGGGTGGTGTTCGTGGTACCGACCCGAAGTTCAGCCTGGCATCGACGGACTCTGTGAAAGTGGGCGCGGACGGCAAGGAGACGAAGGTAAGCTCCGACAAGATGGACCTTGCCCAGAAACTGGCCCCTACCCTCGGATTCAACGCGAAGACGGAAACGAACAAAACCGATTCTCCGGATCAGGCAAAAGACATCACCAATAAGGTGACGACGTATTCTCTCGCCTCACAGAACACCAAAGGCAATGTCACCCAGGCGGCGTTTTCCCTCGTTCAGGGAGAAAAAGAGACACACAACGCGCAGGAAAAGAGCCAGCTGATGGGTGTTCAGCTGCAGCCTATGGGCAATGTGAGTTTCTCCCTGGCGCAAAAGGGACTGGTAACCACCACGGGTACTGCCGATGATAAGGCGGAAAACGACCGCGAGGTTGCTGCTAACGACACGACACTTTCGTTAGCCACCAGGAACGCCAAAGGAAACATCACGCAGGCCGCGGTCTCACTGACACAGGGGACGACCGCATCACTGGACTCCAGCGAAAAGCGGCAGGGGATCGGCGTTCAGCTGCAGCCGACCGGCAGTTTGTCGTTGTCACTGGCGCAAAAGGGCCTGATCACGACGACGGGCCTGTCAGACGACAAGAGTGAAAATGATCGCGAGGTCGCTGCAAATGATACGACCATTTCGCTGGCATCGAAAAACTCGAAGGGCAACATTACGCAGGCCGCGGTTTCTCTGACCCAGGGAACAACGGCAACCCCGGAGACGAGTGAGAAGCGCCAGTCGGTCACGCTGCAGCTGCAGCCCTCGAACAACCTGACGCTGTCCGTCGCACAGAACGAGAAATCGGTTCTGGCGACGGTCGAGACGGCGACCGCTGCCGAGGGTGACAAGATATCGAACATCTCGCAAACCGTGGTCGGGGCGAACCTTCAGCTCGCGACGAACACAAAGCTGACGGGCTCCGTACAGCAGGGGATGCAGGATGACAGTAAGCTTGCAGTGACGAACCTGAGTGCCCAGGTCGGCTTGAGCAAAAGAGCGGACCTGACCGGGGGCGTCATCACCCGTGACGCGTCTCTGGGCGGGGTGAACGATCTCGACACG
>JAZKEA010000586.1:0-768 GCA_040387315.1 Armatimonadota bacterium
CCGCCGCCATGACGGGCATAGCCGCCATACGTATCGACGATGATCTTGCGACCCGTCACACCGGTATCCGCCTGCGGTCCACCAATGGTGAAGATGCCAGTCGGGTTGATGTGGAAGGTAACATCGTTCTGATCGTAATCGGAGAACTCCGCGAGAACCGGGCCGATGATCTGCTCCAGGACAATGTTATGAACATCCGCATGGGACAGCCGTGGATGATGCTGTGTGGAAAGAACTACCGTATCGATCCGCTCCGGTCGGCCTGTCTGCTCATTATAAGCAATAGTTACCTGGGACTTGGCGTCGGGACGCAGGCCCAGTTCATGAGACGAGCGGCGCAATTCGGCCTGCTTTTTGGTCAGTCGGTGCGCGATAGCCACAGGGAGCGGCATCAGCTCCGGGGTCTCATCACAGGCGTATCCGAACATCATTCCCTGGTCGCCTGCGCCGCCGGTATCAACACCCTGCGCGATGTCCGGGGACTGCTTCTGGATCGCAACCAGAACGCCGGTAGTCCGTCCGTCAAAGCCAAGATCGGTGTTGTCATAGCCAACTTCGAGAATCGTGTTGCGGACAACATCGGCGATCTCGACGTAGGTGCTGGTAGTAAGCTCGCCCGCGACAACGGCGAGACCACGGGTGAGAAGAGTCTCGATGGCGACACGGGAATCGGGGTCGCTGGTCAAACAGGCATCAAGGATCGCGTCTGAGATCTGGTCCGCGAGTTTGTCGGGATGGAAAAAACTCGAGCGGTACCCTTCGCAAACG
>JAZKEA010000586.1:778-7063 GCA_040387315.1 Armatimonadota bacterium
CGCGAGCTTGTCGGGGTGCCCTTCCGTCACGGATTCGGACGTGAAGAGCGAAAGGTTGTCACTGCTGGTTGGCATTTCGGTTGTCCCTCTGTATTGAAATAGGACCGCCGAGAGCGAAAACGGGAACCAGTTTCAAGGAGGGGGACAAGCAGCCAGGGGTGGCGGCAGTTCTCTCCTTATCTTTGCAGACTAGTAAACTCTAGTACTGCCGGAATTCGCACCTGCCGCGGCGCAAATGGGCGCTGCGGTGGTTGTGGTGGCATCGTCGGGCCGGTCCCTCCGCCACTCTGGATAAGGTTCGTTCGCTATTCGGCTGTCAGTGAACGGTACCACAAGACCGCCTGCTCGTCAAGAAAGTTCGCGTCGCGATTGAGAGGCAGTGCGCAGCATGTCTGCCGCTTCCTCATGACCGTGCTGACGGGCGAGTGCTTCCGGATTGGATTTTGTGCCCGCAGCGACATTTGGGTCGGCACCCTGCCCAAGAAGAAAAGTGATGACTTCGGAGTATCCATCGTGGGCCGCTTCCTGCAGCAAGCTGTCGAGCATTTCCTGAGTTACTGTCCTTCGCCTTAGTAGAAATTCGACTATCTCCAGGTTCCCACCATTGATCGCTTCTACAAGCAAATAATCGCCCGTGTCGCATGCGCCATGCAGAAACAACAGGTGAAACACGTCCTCATTTCCCATTAACGCCGCATATTCAAGGGCAGATTCGTCGCCGCGCCGGTTACGCCAGTTTGCATCCGCGCCATTGTCAAGCAGGGTGCGTACCTTTTCAACGTCGCTATAGCGGATCGCAAGGAAAAGTTCTCGCGGGGTGACCAATAGGGGTTCGTGTGTCTGTGGATCTTCCATAGTAAGCTATACTATCCGCCTTGGCCTCAGGTTGCGCCGGTCTGACCAACGGGGTACATTTCTAAGGGTCCGTCAGAGATTTGTCCTGCTGACCTTTAGATGAGAATGGAACATTATGGCAGGCAGCAACCCTTATATTAAAACGCCGGAATTCGAGAAGGCGACCCGACCCTACGAGATTACGATTATCTACGAAGGCGAACCCAAAACGTTTGTCGTCGATCCGAAAGACATTCCCTACGAGCGAAGCGGTCTGCCGGGCTCGATCCTCGATATTTGCGAAGGTCATGACATTCCCCTGGAACACACCTGCGGCGGCGTCCTCGCCTGCTCTACCTGTCACGTGATTGTCAGAGAGGGAGAGAATTCCTGCAACGAGGCGTCCGACGACGAATTAGATCAGCTGGAAGAGGCTCCGGGAAATACCGCGAAGTCACGCCTGGGCTGTCAGTGTGTTCCCAACGGATCATCACGGATCGTCGTCGAGATTCCACGATGGAACCGGAATGCGGTCAAGGAAACCCCGCACGATTAGAGTGTGCCGCCGAGATCCGATATGCCCGAGATCATCACCGCCACCATTGAGACCCTAAAAGATCTTGGGCCAGAGGTCCGAGAGATCGTGCTTCGCCCCAGGGGCGCGGAGGTCTTGAGCTACGCTCCTGGTCAGTGGATCTCACTGCGGCTGCCCGTTGGCGACAAGCCGCCACTGGTACGGGCCTACTCTCTGGCGACGCCTCCTTCGGGCGATGGTCTGCTGACGCTCTGCTTCGACCGCATCGAAGGCGGCCTCGGGTCAGAGTATCTCTGGACCGTGGAGCCCGGCACAACGCTCGATTTTACCGGCCCTCTGGGTAACTTCACGCTTCCCGATGTCGAAACAGATCTGGTATTTGTGGCGCAGTACACGGGAATCGTCCCCTTTCGCTCCATGCTTCTGGCGCTTGCAGGCGACCTGCAGTTCGCACAAAGCGGACGCCGGGTTCATCTTGTTTATGGTGCGAATCAGCGGGACGATCTCGCCTATTACGACGAGTTGAAGACACTCTCACAGCGCGTTTCCTGGTTTGACTTTCACCCTGTCGTTCTCGAAGGGGCACCAGAAGACGCCGCAGCGACAGGCAGTGAAATCGATGTTCTGGCGGCACATGCGGAGTCATGGAGGCCGTTTACCCCGATGGTTTGCGGCGTACGGGAGTTTACCTTCCCCACCCGCGCATTCTTCATCGAGCAGATGGGTTTTGAACGACGGTCTGTGAAAGTCGAGAATTATAACGGTCCGTCCGGGCGTTAGACAGCGCCTGCGAGGGCATCGGTTTGCGAAAGTCCCCGCGGCGGCTCCGGTTCGCTCTCCATCTGTTTTGATTCCTCGGGAGTGAACAGGCGCGACCGAATAAGAAACCGGACCCCTTCCGGCGCTTCCACGGAAAACCCACTCCCCCTTCCCGGAACCACATCTACCGTCAGGTGGGTATGTTTCCAGTACTCGAACTGTGGGCCGCTGATATAGAAGGGACAGCCATGGACGATTCCGAGAAAAACGTCGCTTCCTCCGATTCGGAACTCGTTCAGTGGATAACACATCGGCGAACTGCCGTCGCAGCAGCCACCGGACTGGTGAAACAGCAGCGGGCCATGAATCTCTCCAAGTTTATCCAGCAACTCCGACGCTTCAGGGGTAATACCAACACGCTCGACGTGCATAGTCGCCCGCCTTTCTCTGCCACAATTCTGCGCTGGCCGGCCCGTTAACGGTCCGGCCAGCACCACCCACTTTAGAAGAATCCCAACGGCTTTGGATCGTAGGAGACCAAAAGGTTTTTAGTCTGCTGATAGTGATCGAGCATCATTTTATGGTTTTCACGACCGATACCACTCTGTTTGTAGCCGCCAAAAGCGGCATGAGCGGGATACTGGTGATAACAGTTAGTCCAGACGCGGCCCGCCTGAATCGCGCGTCCCATTCGGAAGGCGGTATTCATATCGCGGGTCCATAAGCCTGCCCCAAGACCATACAATGTCTCGTTCGCTATTTGAAGCGCCTCTGCCTCATCTTTGAACTTTGTGACAGAGACAACCGGGCCAAAAATCTCCTCCTGGAAGACGCGCATTTTGTTGTTGCCCTCGAAGATCGTCGGCTCAATATAATACCCACCGTTAAGATTACCGGTCACCTGAGCTTCTTTTCCGCCGATTAGAACTTTTGCCCCTTCCTGCCTGCCGATCTCGAAGTAGGAAAGGATCTTTTCACGCTGATCATTCGATGCCTGAGCGCCAACCGCAGTTTCGGTATCGAGCGGATTCCCCTGCTTGATCTTTCGGACTCGTTCGATGGCATGATGCAGGAACTCGTCGTAGATAGACTCCTGGATCAGCGCTCGTGAGGGGCACGTACAGACCTCGCCCTGATTCAAGGCGAACATAGCGAATCCTTCGAGCGATTTGCTCGCGAAATCATCCTGAACACGGAAAACATCCTCGAAAAAGATGTTAGGAGATTTCCCCCCGAGCTCCAGTGTGACAGGGATGATGTTCTCGGACGCATACTGCATAATCAGGCGTCCGGTCGTCGTCTCCCCGGTGAACGCGATCTTGGCGATGCGCGGACTGGATGCCAGAGGCTTGCCTGCCTCCACCCCGAACCCATTAACAATGTTGAGGACACCAGGGGGCAGAAGATCGCCCACGAGCTCCGCGAATAGAAGAATGGTAGCCGGAGTCTGCTCCGCGGGCTTCAATACCACACAGTTCCCTGCGGCAAGCGCGGGCGCGAGTTTCCAGGTCGCCATCAGGAGCGGGAAATTCCAAGGAATGATCTGACCGACGACACCCAGGGGCTCGTGATAATGGTAGGCGATAGTGTTATCGTCAATAGGCGAAACGCTTCCCTCCTGGGCGCGGATACAGCCGGCAAAATAACGATAGTGGTCAATCGCGAGCGGCAGGTCTGCCGCGAGGGTCTCGCGCACCGGCTTGCCGTTCTCCCAGGTCTCCGCGACAGCCAGCATCTCAAGATTCGCTTCCATACGGTCCGCGATCTTGTTCAGGATGTTGGCCCGTTCCGCAGGAGATGTTTTTCCCCACGCCTCTTTTGCTTTGTGGGCGGCATCCAGAGCCAAATCGATGTCTTTCGCGTTTGAGCGCGGAACCTCGCAGAAGGTTCGTCCGTTAACCGGGCTGGGGTTTTCAAAGTAGCGGCCATCTACCGGAGGGACAAATTCACCTCCGATGTAGTTCTCGTAGCGTGGCTTGAGGGAAACTTTACTTTCGGGTGTGTTAGGATCAGCGTAGATCATTAGAGTGCCTTCATTGGTGTCATAATTAACAGCGCTCAATTGCGCTGACATCCACAGTACGCACCTTGTACTGCTGTTAGTAATACTGGCGCTGAGACCCGGTTGTTCCAACCTCCGCTGTAAGGAAACGCTGCAGTGCAACGCCGCGTCGAAGCGCGGGGCCGAGCACAGCCGACCCCTTGAGATTCGTTGACGCTACCAGGGTCACATGCTATAATCTGGCTTGGAACAGCGCGGTTTTTTGCTCTCTGGACCGGAAATTCACTAAAGATGCCGACTTCGAGCGTTCATTTTACTAATAATCCCTTTGGCGCGTTCCCCAAGAAAGGATCTCACCGGAGATGACCTTCGACGACAATAGCGTCGAGTCCCTTCGCGAACGAGTTCAAAAGCTCGAAGCGGAACTCAACCAGCGCACCCAGACCGTCACGCAGCTGGAAAAAGTAAATAAAGAGCTTTCCAACCGTGTTCAGGAGGCGGGCGAAAACGTCCAGCCAACCGCTGAGCTTTCTGAAATGGAAGAAACGCTCAAGCGAATGATGATGCGCGTCGCCATGATCCTTCAGGGCGCAAAGTGTCTCTTCCTGATCCACGACAAGGCGAACGAAGAACTCTTTGCCGAGAAACCCGCCCTCGGCTTCGAGGATGATGACCTGAAAGGGTATCGAATTCCCGAGCATAAGGGGATTGCCGGCGAGTGTTTCCGGGAAGGACGCCCGGTAATCCTGTATGACGCGGAGACGGACGAACGGGCGAAAGCCGAAGGTTTGTTCGAGCGCGGCGTCAAAAACGGGGTCTGCGTCCCTCTGATCGTTATTAAGCGAGATGAAGAGACAAACCGCGTTCTCGACCGCAAGATCATCGGCGTTCTGTATGTCTTCAACAAGAAATACGGCGGCATCTTCGTTGATGAAGACGTCAAACTGCTGGAGCGGCTGGCAGGAAACACCGCGGCTATCATCAACACCGCGGAATCCTATCGTCAGATCGTCAAAGAGCGCGACGAGGTAATCGACACCATCGAGTCCCTTTATGCGGGTCTCGTGATGGTCAATAAAAACGGGCGCATTATGCAGATGAACGCTTCTGCGCGTCAGGCGTTCGGACTCTCGGCGGAAGATGTTGCCGGTGCGCGTAACTACGAGCAGATCATCACCGATGAGAAAACACGGGATGTACTGCGACGAGCACTGGAAGAAGAGACGGGTGTCCAGGACGAGATATCACTTCCGGACAAGGACAATCCGGACCAGAATCACGTCTTTCAGGTGCAGTCGGCTCTCGTACGTGGTGAAAGCGGCGACGTTATCGGAACCGCGGCGATCTTCAACGATATCACGGAACTTCGAAACGTCGACAAGATGAAGACGGCATTCGTTTCCACAGTTTCCCATGAACTGCGGACGCCGCTGACCTCTATCAAAGGCTTCATTTCGACTCTGGTGCAGGACACCGAGGGCTTCTACGACACCGAGACCCGGCACGAGTTCTACACGATCATCGACACCGAGTGCGACCGACTCCGGCGCCTCATCGATGACCTTCTGAATGTTTCGCGTATTGAAGCAGGAAACGCACTCCAGCTTCATGTCACCGAATTCGATGTTCATAAGGTAGTCGAGAAGGTCCTCAGAACGCAGAACTCCAGCACGTATAAAAAGCCGGAGCATACACTGGTAGGAGAGCTTGATGCCGACATTCCGCACTTGATGACAGCGGATGAGGATAAAGTAGAGCAGATTCTTACCAACCTGCTGAGTAATGCGCTGAAGTACTCACCGAAGGGTGGAGAAATCAAGATCAGCGGCAAGGTAATGCCGGGCGGCGAGATGCTCCAGTTTGCGATCAGCGATCAGGGCATGGGCATCCCGAAGGAACAGCTTTCCAAGATGTTCCAGCGCTTCCACCGGGTTGACAACCGTGACACACGAGAGATCGGCGGTACCGGTATCGGCCTGTTCCTGGTAAAGGCGCTTGTCGAGTATCATCACGGTCAGATCTGGCTCGATTCCGAGTATGGTCACGGCACCACGTTCTTCTTCACCATTCCGATTACCCAGCCGGAAGAAGAAGAAGGTGACAGCGGAAACCTATCCAAGGCAGTGTCAGGATAACCGCTTTAAGAAGGGCCGGA
>JAZKEA010000586.1:7073-10570 GCA_040387315.1 Armatimonadota bacterium
GGCCCTTCTTGCGTTTGTGACTCGAATCTCTAATAATAAAGTGAGTTTGTGAGTGTATGAGCAGTAACGTGCGCACGGTGTCTGTTAAAGTTGCCCGACTACCGGGCGCAAAGGATCTGCCGCTTCCCGCTTACAAAACAGCGGGAGCCGCGGGCATGGACCTTTATGCGGCGGTTCCCGCAGACGAACCCGTTACCCTTTCTCCTGGAGCGCGCGCAGCTATTCCGACCGGACTACAGATAGCGGTCCCGCAGGGATATGAGGCTCAGGTTCGCGCACGGTCCGGTCTGGCTAAAAATCATGGCATCGCAATGGTGAATGGTCCGGGTACTATAGACTGTGATTATCGCGGCGAGATTTGCGTAATAATGATTAATACAGACGCAGCGGAACCGTTTCGCATACAGCGGGGAGACCGAATCGCGCAGATGATCGTAGCCCCTGTCGCACAGGTAGAGTGGGAGGAGCAGGCGGCGCTGAGTGACAGTGAAACGGAACGGGGTGCGGGTGGCTTTGGCTCGACCGGAAAGTAAGAAACGCATTTCAACCGCAGTGTGGCGGAAGAAGAGTTTTGAACAAAAATGTCATTGACAGGGCAAAATCCAGCAGACAAAAGTGTTCCAGGCGTCCCGCCCTCTCTCGACCGCGACGCCGGTGAGGTCACGCGTGAGATGTCAATCGGTCCGTTGCTCGCTCGCGCGAACCTCCTCCGGATGCGGGGACAGTGGAACGAAGCGATAGCGGTCTGCACGGAAGCGCTTCGTTTGGCGCCACGATCCCCCACGGCGCACTCAGTTCTCGGCGATATCTATGAGGCTCAAGGTAAGTATGACGATGCCCTCCAGTGGTATGGGATGGCGGTTGACCTTGCCCCGAACCGAGCAGCAGACCGGGAGAAGCTGGAACGCGTCGTCGCGATTCAGCGGGGTCGGCTTCGCGAGATGGATAAAGAGCGCACCGCGGATATGGATGCGCATCGCGCCAGGGTCGCGGGTAAGCTGACGAAATTTTCGGCATCGCCCACCTCGGGGACGGGCGGACGCGCTGCCGCGGAGCGCACGGTCGAATGGTTCGATCGTGTTTTCCCTCCCGGCAGGTCGGAGAGTATCGCCCGGCTTATCTTCGCGCTCTGCGGCATTATTGCGGTCCTGATCGCCTCCGCCGCAGTATTTGTTTATACATCGAGCAGCCGGGCTCATAAGTCCACTTCTCAGCTGGCAGAGGGTGGAACAAATGCCAGCGGACTTCCCATGATTGCCGCGCCAAGTACGCCCGTACGTGTCAATGTCCCGGCAGATGCATCCCCCGCTTCGCGTGTACCGGCTGCGGTAAAGGCATCTCCTGCCCCGTTACCGAGCGCGTCCACAGCGCCGACGCCATCACCCGGCACTCCACAAACTATCTTTGCCCAGTTATCCCAGAGCCTGCCGCCCGGCCTCGCGGTAACGGCGCTCCTTGGTACAGGTGAACAATCCAGCCCCTACCAGATGGAGATCGCTCTGCCTAGAGCGCCGCAGGAGACACCGGCATCTACGCAGGAACGATTTATTCGCGCTGCGGCGCTTGCGGCCCGAACCCTTGCCCTGCTGGACAGCCGGGCATTTCAGGTCACCGTGCGCGCGTCCCTGCGCGACGGGGTTATCCAGAACAATTCGTCGTCCGCGCCTCCTGTGGATATCCCTGTATTCCAGGGCAGTGTACTGGCGACATTGATTCGTGAAGTCGATCCGACGATCACCCCTACAGCCGCTTTGCAGTCACGATTCAGCAGCGTTTCGTGGGGCGTGCTCCCCTCTCTTTCTTCTGCTAACCCGCAGGTTCAAGCCAACCCCGCCGCCGGATCTGTTCCCCCTGCTGCGACGCTTGCGGCTCCTTCATCTCCCTAAACCACCGCTTCAACGCTTCATCCTTGGTTATCGCAGCACCCCGCTCTTGTTGAACTAAGGGTTGCCTTGCTATACTGACTGCACCAAGAAACTTTGCAGAGGATGCTCGGACGCCAATGACGGAAGCGCAATATGTGGTCGGTGTGGATGTGGGGACGGGAAGCGCACGCGCAGGTGTGTTCGCCGTGGAATCCGGGAAACGCCTGGGAATCACGACGCAGCCTATTCAGATGTGGAAACCCAAACCGGATTTTGTGGAGCAGAGTTCCGATGACATCTGGGAAGCAGTCGGGATTTGTGTACGAGGCGCGATGGCTGACGCGGGAATCCCCGCCGACGCGGTTGTTGGCATTGGCTTCGATGCCACCTGCTCCCTTGTCGCACTGGGAGACGACGATCAGCCGGTAACGGTATCGCCAACCGGCAGCGACGCACAAAATGTGATCGTCTGGATGGATCACCGTGCGGCGGCGGAGGCCGAGACTATCAATCGCGGCGGCTACGATGTCCTCAAGTATGTGGGGGGCGGCGTCAGTCCTGAAATGGAGCCTCCAAAACTCAAATGGCTTAAGGCAAATCTGCCGGACTCCTGGAACCGGACGCGAAAGTATTTCGATTTAACGGACTTCCTTACCTACGCTTCGACCGGGGCGGATGTTCGCTCTCTCTGTACCAATGTCTGCAAGTGGCTTTATGTAGGGCAGGAGGGGCGTTGGGATAAGGCGTTTTATGCCTCTGAGGGAATGGAAGACCTCTTCTCCAGTGGCAAAGTCGGCGAAGCGATTCGCCCCCTGGGCGAGCGGATCGGCACACTCACAGAATCGGCGGCAGCACATCTGGGGCTGACGACAGCCTGCCAGGTAGGGGTCGGCGCTATCGACGCCCACGCGGGCGGTATTGGCCTTCTTGGCTCAGTCCTCGACACCTCGACCAGCGAGCAGAACACATCGGCTTTCCTGGAAACGGTTGTTGCCCTGATTGGCGGAACCAGCAACTGCCACATGGCGGCATCCCGAGGTCCTATCTTTGTCCCCGGTGTCTGGGGTCCCTATTTCGGTGCGATGGTACCGAATATGTGGCTGACGGAGGGAGGTCAGTCAGCCGCGGGATCGCTGATCGACTGGGCCATACAGACCCACCCCGCCTACCCTGCTGTTCTCGAAGCCTCCGAATCAGCCGGTGAGACCATTTATGAAACGCTCAACCGCCGTATCGAGGAAATGGCGAAAGAGCGTGGACTTTCTGATTCCGCCCTCCTGACACGCGATATCCATCTCCTGGACTACCATCTGGGAAACCGCTCCCCCCACGCCGACCCACAGGCCCGCGGGGTGATAGATGGCCTCGCGCTGGATGCCTCTATAGACAATGCCGCTCTGCTTTATCTAGCTACGGTCCAGGCCGTTGCCTACGGTACGCGCGATATTGTCGAGGCCATGAATGCGCAGGGATTTCGCATCGATACAATCCTCGCCACCGGTGGCGGCACAAAAAATCCGCTCTGGCTCCAGCAGCACGCTGATGCCACCGGCCTGAAGATAGTCCTCGGCGGCGAACCCGAATCCGTCCTCCTTGGCTCTGCTATTTTGGGAGCGGCGGCTTCGGGAGTTT
>JAZKEA010000587.1:0-1676 GCA_040387315.1 Armatimonadota bacterium
CCTTCGCGAACGTCCCACTCAAGCACCTGACCGCCACCGCCGCCCGCTCGGTCCTGGAGGGAACGCTGCCGTATCTCCTGATCCAGGGCGGGGACGCCTCCGGCACCCTGACTCTCACCGGCTCGCTCGAAGATGTCCGGGCGGCTCAGCGCCTTCTCGGGCTGATCGATGTCCCGACCGCCCCGACCGCCGAGGTCATCGCCCCGCAGAACGTTCCCGCCGCCTTTCTCGCCGATATCCTCCGCCGCGCGGAACCCGGCGTCACCGTCGAGGTCCAGGATAATACCCTGATCGTTTCCGGGTCCCGCGAGGCGGTTGCCCGTGCTAAAGCCATCGTTCCCGCCGCCGATACGGTCAACGGAAGCTCCCAGCGGGTCGAGATCTACCGCATCCGCTACTCCAGCGCCGCCTCGCTCGGGTCGATGCTCGCGGCGGCGATTCCCGGCCTCGCGGTGACCGCGTCCGCCGAGCCGTATGCGCCCGCACCCGCCCGCTTCCAGCCGCTGACCGGCGGCTCGCTCGGGTCGGGCGGCTTCGCAAGTGCGGGGGGCGGGGTCAGCGGTGCGCTTGCCGCCGGGGCCGCGATGACCGGGGGCGCGGGCGTCAGCCTCGCCGGGGTCGGCGCGGGAAGCGGACTCTCTACCTCGATCACCAAATCCCGCCAGCTTATCCTTTCCGGCGCGGATGCCGCCGTCGAAAATGCCCTTCGCCTGCTCAAGGCCGTGGATGTCGCACCCGCGCAGGTCTCCATCGATGCCCGCATCGTGGATATCACCAATGATGATGCGCTCCAGCTCGGGGTCCAGTGGGGGTCGCAGCAGGCCGCGGGGGGAGCTGGCGGCGGAGGCGCGGGAGGAGCGGCCGCCCCCATCTTCACCCAGGGCGCGACCCAGACCCCCGTGAACGAGCAGAACGCGCCTGACCTCATCCGTTTCGGACGCTTCGCGCGGTCGCCGCTCAACTTCGCCGCCCAGCTTCAGTTCCTGCAGACCCAGAACCGCACCAAAACGCTGGCAAACCCGCGCATCTCGGTCATCGATAACGAGGACGCGAACATCTTTATCGGAGATGTCCTCCGGTTCCAGATTCTCGCTGTCACCTCAGCAACGACCGGGAACGCCTTCACGGTCCAGGAGGTTCCGGTCGGAATCGCGCTTCTGGTTCGGCCCCGCGTCAACGATGACGGCGACATTACGATCAAGGTGCATCCGGTCGTCTCCACCCTCAACGGTTTTGTCGATGGGATTCCCCAGACAGGCTCCCGCGAGGCCGACACGACCCTGCGGGTCCGCGACGGTGACACCATCGCTATCGGCGGCCTGATCCGCGATCAGGACATCCGAACCGTTCAGGAGGTGCCGATACTCGCGAAGATCCCCCTCCTCGGCGAGCTGTTCCGCAACCGCAGAAATAGCAAACAGCGCTCCGAGGTCGTTATCTTCCTGACCATCCGGCTCCTCCCCGACGGTGAGGTCGCCGTCAGCCCTGCCCCAACCTCTGCCCCCGCCACGATCGCGCCACAGGAGAACAAATAACCGTGCAGTCCCGAAAATCACTGATAATCACCGGGGTGCGTCTCGCCGCCCTGGGTCTGCTGGCATCTCCCGCCGTGCTCGTTGCGGGTGGCTGCGGCGGCTCCATGGTCCTTGGCAAATCGATCTGAAATATCTTCCAAA
>JAZKEA010000588.1:0-1307 GCA_040387315.1 Armatimonadota bacterium
AAGATAGTAAGGGGCTGCGGCGTCGCCGTTTGCCATAGTGTTATGCCTTGTTTCCCATCAGCCGAATTATACCGCACCGAGCAGGCACAACTCCGCGATTGTCTCCATTGCACGATACTTAGGACGCGCAGGCTCCGGGAAAAGTCGCTATACAGCGACAGCCTTTCTGCCCGCTTGCTTTTTGCCCCCCGCTCGTCGTGTGGCACGGCGCGCTGCCAGAGCAGACGCCAGCGTGTCTACTGCCGAGGATGCCGCCTCCCGCGCTTCTGCCGCCGGGACGTTCAGTATTACCCGATCCTCTGTTACAGAGTCGATGCGGTCTCCCAGAGGCTGTCGCAGGGCTGCTTCGATTGACTCCGGCAGAAGGTGACCTTTGCGAAGAATCAGCGACAGGGAACCGTTCTCAAAGGTAATACTCTTGCCCCCTGCCGCCTGGCAGCGCACCCGAAGACGCAGCACCTCAAACGCTTCCTGCGCGGCCGGTGGCAGCAGACCAAAACGCCTCTCGATGTCGGTTTGCAGCCGGTCAATCTCCGTCGCTTTTCGAACGGATGCCATCTGATTATAGATACGCAGGCGCTCCACCTCGGACGAAACGTAGTCGGCTGGCATTCCGGAGGTCACCGGCAGTTCCACTATCGGCAGTGAGAACAATCGGGCGTCCGGTTTCTTCCCCTGTTGCTGGCGCACCGAACTCTCCAGCAGCCGAAGATAGAGGTCCAGACCAACGGCGGCAACAGGGCCACTCTGCTCGACCCCCAGTAGACTGCCGGCTCCCCGGAGTTCCAGATCACGCAGGGCAATCTTCTGCCCCGCGCCTAGCTGGGAGAACTCCTGAAGCGCCGCCAACCGCTGCCGTGCAACCTCGGTAAGAGCCTCGGCATTTCGATACAAAAAGACGGAGTACGCCTGCCGGTCCGAGCGACCGACACGCCCGCGAAGCTGGTACAACTGCGCCAGCCCCAGATGGTCCGCATCATCCACGATCAGGGTGTTGGCGTTTGGGATATTCACCCCGGATTCGATGATAGTCGTACAGACGAGAACATCAAATTCATGGGCGTATAAGTCCGCCATCGTCTCTTCCAGGGATGCCTCATCCATCTGACCATGGGCGACCCGAAATCGTGCGTCGGGCACAATCTGCTGCAGGCGCGCCGCGGTGTCTTCGATTGTTTCGACGCGGTTATGGAGGAAGAAAACCTGACCACCACGCTCCAGCTCACGGCGAATCGATTTCTCGATAACCTGGTCCCGACGCTCCGACACAATGGTTTCGACAGGCATCCGGCCGTCCGGCGGGTCAT
>JAZKEA010000588.1:1317-14597 GCA_040387315.1 Armatimonadota bacterium
ATCCCAGCCAGAGCCATGTGGAGAGTCCGAGGAATAGGGGTGGCGGTCATGGTAAGGATGTCCACCGATTTCCGAAGCTGCTTCAGCTTTTCCTTGTGCAGGACCCCAAAGCGCTGCTCTTCATCCACAATCACGAGGCCCAGGTCCTTGAACTTAACATCCTCTGAGAGGAGGCGGTGCGTCCCGATGACTACCGAGACCGCGCCGTTGCGCAAACCATTGAGAACCTCCTGCTGCTCCCCTGCCGAACGGAAGCGCGACAGCAGCTCAATGCGGACGTCAAAAGAGGCGAGCCTGTCCAGAAACGTCTGGTGGTGCTGGGAGGCGAGAACGGAGGTGGGGCAGAGTAATGCCGCCTGACGGCCCTCCTGAACAACTTTGAACGCGGCGCGAACCGCTACCTCCGTTTTGCCGTAACCGACATCCCCAACGAGAAGACGGTCCATCGGGCGGTTGTTCTCCAGGTCACGCTTGATGTCCTGGATTGCCGTCAACTGATCCGGCGTTTCCGAATAGGAGAAGGACCGCTCCATCTCGCTTTGCTGCTGCGTGTCCCGGCGATAACTATGACCGCGCGCAGATGCCCTCTCGGCCTGCAGTGAGGCAAGTTCCGCCGCCACTTCCTTCACCTGCGCTCTGGCATCCGCGACGGCACGTGCCCACCCCCCGCCCGTCAGTCGGCTCAGGGTCGGAGCAGAGCCGTCGCCCCCAACGTAAGGGCGGACTCTATCCGCCTGCTCGGAGGGCACATAGAGCTTGTCGCCGCCATCGAACTCCAGAACCAGATACTCGCGCTCCGCAGGCTCCTCGCCAGCGGGCGTAGGGGTAGCAAGCCGTGTCAGGCCATGAAAAATACCGATACCATGCTGTTCGTCAACCGCATAATCGCCGTCCTGCAGTTCCTCCGGCAGGAATGCTGCTGTGCGCTCCGCACCCGGCTCGTCCCAGTGCGTCTCCCTTGATTCCGTCAACCGCTCCTCCGCCGAGCGACGCGATAAAGCAGATATGTCTTACGTCGGCTCGGTTCTATGCGGAGCTATTACCCCCCTGAAAATTGGCAAAAACCAGTCAGACGGGGTGCTAAGTGCTGGGAACGGGAAGAGGTTCTGCCGCCAGCATGTCGACATAGATGCCGGGGGAGGAATCAGGAATTACGATGGCGCCGACGGACTTCTCATAGAAGGCGACCGGCCCCGCGCTCCCGATAATCCCATAGGCATATCCCTGCTCCCGCAGGCCGTGCAGCGATGCAATCAAGAGAGCCGCGCCGATCCCCTTTCCGCGCATTGCCGGGTCTACCCCGGTTGGTCCAAAGAAGGCTTTCGCGGTCGATTCGACACAGGCGAAACCGACGGTCTTCTTATCCTGTATGGCTATCCAGCACGTTATCGGCAGACGCGCGAAGGCCGCCTCGGCCTCGTCCGCCCATCCTTCCGAGAAGTGACGTGTAATAAAGCGCCGTACGCGCGATAGCTCGAATGGATACGCGCGGCGAATGATGATACCGGCGTCCCGAAGAGCGGCAATTTTATCATCAACAGACGGCAGTCGATAGAGCGGAACCAGAAGATCGGGCATAGGGCTTGTCCTTAGAGCGAAACAGCGCTCCGCCTGACCGTTCGCGCCGGTAACGTCCGGTTCCTGCTTTTTTAGTCAGTGGTGTTCTCGCTCCCTGTCATTGTATCTTCGTGGAACTCCGCAATCACCTCAACGGGACCGATGATGGCGGCATTGAATGCAGGTAATTCTGCAGCGGGAATCCAGTACTCCTGATGGATCGACGCCCCTACCGTCTCGACTTTGTACGATGCCAGGAAATCCTCGCTTACGGCGAATCGGGTCACATACCCGGCCCCACTCGCTTTGACATTCCAGTCCCGCGCGATCTGTGTCGCGTACTCCTCGTTGGTTACCGGGTAGAAGATCGGCTGATCCGGCAGGCGAGGCGGAAACTCCCGATAACCGCTGGCAGCAATCAGCGCCAACTCTTCAGGACCGACCGGGCGAAATAGTATTGTTTGTGTCTGGCCCATTGAATTTTTGTCCTTCCGAAAAGGCAGTTTCCAGTTTCGTTTACTCGACAGGGACTTCGGCGGATGGCTTCTTCGTGGCAGACGCAGACGGGGGAGATGCCGGACCTCCCGCATCAGCAGCGCCACACCGGAAAGCACGCACCCTACCGCACGCAGCAGGCTGACGAGGTCACGCAGGCGTTCCCGATCATAGTCCCAGGATTCAGTTCGGCTGATATTCTTTGATGGCATCGCGGTTTTTCACCTCCATTAGCTTTCGATCCAGGAAGACAATATAGTCTCGTCCATAGCGGCCATTCTCAAGACCCGTCACAAGTGTCGCGGGCAGATCACGAGTCACCTCGCGACTGCAGGAAGCGGCAGCGAGAGCGATAGTTGCGACGGTGTCCACATCGCCGGTAAAGGCGACGCATCGACGAAGCAGGGCGGTCATGCTGTCGCATTCGATGAGGGCAGTCACCGCCGCCCAGACACTCATCCAGCCCCGTGAGCGCACCATGCCGACATACGGCTGTGACCAGCGACGACCGGGGACGTATTCTTCCAAAAACAGACCAAGTTCCGCCTTCGGGCCAATCTCATACAGACAGTAGTGGGACATTAGCGCGGCGGCATTCGCCGCCGCGATACCATCTGGCGTATCATGCGTCAGTCGCGCTTGCAGCGTGCAGCATTCCATAACCTCTGAGATTGTCGGGAAGACACCAATCGGGGCCGCCCGCATCGCCGCACCACTCTTGTCACTGTCGGGACGAATAGTCGCCACAAAGTCCGCGCCGGACCTGGTGTTACGCAGGAAGTTGTAAAACCCTTGCGCATACCCTGTCCGCGGGTCGCGATGAAAAGCGCTGACAAACCGCTGAGCTAGGTTTTCCGGAGTCCAGTCAGCTCCGGAGATAATCGCCTCCGCAATCGCCAGGCTCATCTGGGTGTCGTCGGTATAACAGCCTGCCCCGAGACCGTGTGTTTGGTGTCGACGGTACGTCTGCCCATCATTGTGACGATACACGACTTGGGGGTCTACGTACTCAAATCCCGCCCCGTAGGCATCACCAATTGCCAGTTCCAGCAGCATGTTTTTTCTCCTTTGTCCTCGTTAATTAGTAGGTTATTTTTATTGTCGTCGATACACGAACACTTGTTAAATAAAAGAATGCCATTCCGCTTCGTTTTATCTTGGTACGCCCTCAGCCCATGAAAACGGGCTCACGCCGCGTAAATCGATAGAGCTGAGCGGGCCGGTGCGCACCGTCACGTTTTTGCCGGGGAGTTCCTTCCAGAATCTCGGCTGCCAGCATTTTTTTGCGGAAATTACGCTTGTCCAGCGGTTTGCCCAGAATGATCTCGTACGCCGTCTGAAGCTCTGTCAGCGTGAATTCCTCGGGAAGCAACGCATACGCGACCGACGTGTATCCGAGTTTGGCACGAAGACGCGATAGGGCCGTCGTTACGATCTCTGCGTGATCGAACGCAAGATCAGGGAGGGAATCGAGGGGCCACCAGCGCGCCTCGGCGGCGTCCGACCCCGCGTGGGGTTCCTGCACCGCCAGCCCACTCTCAAGGCCCGGTAAAAGGGCATAGTAAGCCACAGAAATGACCCGTGTCCGTGGGTCACGGGCAACTGCACCAAAGGTGTAGAGTTGTTCCAGAAAGTGCGCTGCGGCAACACCAGTTTCTTCGCCGAGTTCGCGGCGGGCGGCAGAATCCAGGTCCTCGTCCAGCTTCACAAACCCGCCGGGAAGCGCCCACGTACCCTCGAAAGGCCAGACGCCGCGCCTGACCAGGAGGACGCTCAGTTTGCCCTCCCGTGCCGTAAAGGCGGCGACGTCGACAGTTACCGACGGCTTTGGAAAAGCATCAGCGTTGTACTTTTCGGGGCTATCCTGGCTGACCGCGTTTGTGTTCATCAGACACAATGTACCCTATGTTCCTCATCTCTGTCAATCAAGGGAACCGAAATTGACAGGCAGCAAGCCACGGCGGTACAATCGAGCACGCTGCGCTCTGCTCATCCTCTTCCTGCGCGGTGTATTTCTGGCCCCAGAGGCATGCCCCCATCGTGATTGAGAAACGCAGCGCGACAGTTCTGGACATCGCTAAACTCCCCGCCCCCGGTCATTTTGTCCTGACGTTTGATGCCGGACAGGAAATGGCGGCAGCCGCCACACCGGGACAGTTTATCGGTGTCGCGATGAATACCGGCGGAACGCAGTTTCTGCGACGCCCTTTTTCTTTCTATACCGCGGACCCGAGTACCGGACAGGCTTCCATCCTCTTTTCGGTCTATGGCGCATCCACCGCCCTGATGTCCCAGCTGCAGCCCGGCGAAACGATCGATATTCTGGGTCCGCTGGGTGGACGCTCCTTCGCGCCGGATACACGTCCGGGTGCACATCATGTGATGGTGGGAGGCGGGTATGGCGTTCCGCCTCTGGCCTTTCTTTCCCGTCGCCTTATGGCCCAGGACCCACAGACCTACGTGACGGTGATCAATGGGGCACGTACCGCAGATTTTCTTGTCGGAACGGACGGTCTTGAGGACATCGGTGTCCGTTTGCGTGAGGCGACCAACGACGGATCGCGCGGGACCCAGGGGCTGGTGACTGTCGTGCTGAAGGAGATACTGGACGCCCGCGCGGAACACGCTCCGATCCATATCTATACTTGCGGCCCAACCCCGATGATGCAGGCGGTTGCCCAAATGGCTATCGCCTATGACGTTCCCTGCCAGGTCAGCATGGAAGTATTCATGCCCTGCGGTGTCGGTATCTGTATGGGCTGCGCGGTCGAGCGGACGGACGGCGTTTTTGCCCGTGGCTGTACGGACGGGCCGGTATTCGAGGCGCGGGAGGTGGCTTGGAAGTGACCTCGGTAACTTCAGTAAATTCAGTAAGTGCTGCTGTGTCTTCTCCGGATTTGACGGTCCGTATTGGCTCGCTGACCATGCGAACCCCGGTCACCACCGGTTCCGGCACGTTCGGTTTTGGCTCTGAGGTCGCGGAGTTCGTTGATTTAAGCAAGATCGGCGCGGTAACCGTCAAGGCGACCACGACGCACCCACGAAAGGGTAATCCGCCGCAGCGCATGGTGGAAACCGCCGCGGGCGTCCTCAACGCAATCGGTCTTCAAAACGGCGGTATCGAGAATTACCTCACGGAGAAAGCCCCGTTTCTGCGGCAGTTCGATGTACCGATCATCGTGAATGTCCCCGGCGAGAACCCCGAAGATTTCGCGTATGTCGTGCGGCGTTTGACTGAGGCCGGAGCTGCGGATGCTATCGAGCTGAATATCTCCTGCCCCAATGTCTCACATGGACTCGACTACGCCACCGATCCCCGTCTGACGGCTGAGGTCGTTGCCACATGCCGAAAAGCCACCCATCTCCCCCTGCTCGCGAAGCTGTCGCCAAACGTTTCGGATGTACGGCCCATTGCGAAGGCGGCGGAGGAGGCCGGGGCAGACGGATTGTCGTTGATCAACACGGTGATTGCGACCAGCATCGACGCCCGAAAGCGCAAGTTCCGTCTCGCCAATATCACCGGCGGGCTCAGCGGTCCGGCAATCAAGCCGATTGCGCTTCTCCATGTCTACCGCGCCGCGCAGGTGGTGAAAATTCCGATCATCGGTATGGGTGGTATCGTGACCGCGACTGATGCCATCGAGTTCTTTCTTGCGGGAGCGTCGGCGGTCGCGGTCGGGACTGCCAGCTTTGTTCAGCCGGACGCGGCTATCGATATCGCAAAAGGCATTGCTGCCTACCTTCAGGAAAACAAGTTCGCCAGTATCGGCGAACTCGTTGGCGCAATCGAGCAGGAGACGCCAACAAAATAACATTAGCCAATGGAGGCTTATCGCACGACGTCATGACTCCCTTTCCGACTCCTTACCTGCATCTGCCTATCGGTGACGACGCACCCGAAGAGGTCAACGCCGTCATCGAGATTCCGCGCGGTTCGTCGAACAAGTACGAGTACGACCATCATCTTGGCGTCTTCAAGCTCGACCGCACTCTGTATTCTCCTCTTTTTTACCCCTTCGATTATGGATGGATCGCGGGCACGATGAGCGCGGACGGCGATCCGCTAGACGTTCTGGTTATCGGCTCCCACCCCACGTTTACCGGCTGCGTAGTTACCTGCCGCCCGCTCGGCGTTCTGATGATGCGGGATGAAAAAGGGGCTGATGAAAAGATTCTCGCGCGCGTTGCCCACGATCCCCGGTATCATGGAGTACGCCGCCTCGGTCATGTCCCGGAGCATATTCTTCGCGAGGTGGAGCATTTCTTCCAGGTTTACAAAACGCTGGAGAAAAAGATCGTTCAGATCGGCGAGTGGCAGGATGTAGAAGAGGCGCAGGAGATGATCGACCATTGCCGGATGGTGCGCCATCCCGGCTGCAAGCCCCACTGCGACGCGGAATCCTACCCGTAACCCGTAGTCCGTAACAGGAAGAGGAGATGCCCAGAATGAAGCCTAAGCCCATGCCAGGTAACAGCCCCCTGCGGAGACGAGTACGGAGGGCATTTGCCGGCGCGTCTGTGGCGGCGGGCCTTTATGCTCTGGTAACGGTCGGAGCGGCCTATGTTTTCCTGCATCCCCCACGAACGGCAGTGGCCTCGACACCGGCATCCCTGAACTTGCGCTTTGAGGAGGTTCGATTTCCCTCAGCAACGGATGGTCTGCAGCTTCGCGGCTGGTACCTGCCGGCCCAGGGTAAACCACGGGGCGTGATCCTGTTCTGCCATGGTCGGCAGGGAAACCGGGCAGGTGTGCTCACCCACGCTCGCTATCTTCATAAAGCCGGATATGCCCTGTTCTCCTTTGACTTTCGCGCCTGCGGTGATTCGGAGGGTGATATGAGCACTATCGGCTGGCGTGAGGTCGGGGATGCCCAGGGGGCAGTCTCCTACCTCCAGTCGCGGTCAGATACGCGCCGCGTCCCTCTGGGTATATTCGGAGCATCGATGGGGGCGGCCGTCGCCATTCAGATCGCGGCAAAAACACCGGAGATTCAGTGCGTCGTCGCTGACAGCGCGTACGCAACGCTGGATCGTGCGGTCGACCAACGATTTCGCGGCGTTTTCCCTAATGGCAGTACCGCCCTCAGCGTTCCGATCCAGTTTGTCGGTGAACAAATGATGGGCTGTGCGACCGCCACGGTCTCGCCCCTCGCCGAAATTCCAAAACTGGCAAGCCGCCCCGTATTCTTTATTCATGGTCTCGAAGATCGGCTTATCCAGGCCGAAGATAGCCGGATACTCTATGCGGCGGCAACGGGCCCAAAAGAGCTGTGGCTGGTTCCGGGGGCGGGTCATGTCGGCGCTTACAAGGCCGCGCGGGATGAGTATCAAAAACGGGTGACGCACTTCTTCAATGGAAGTTTTGGAGCGGCGAAATAGACAGGGAATGACGAATGAAGTTTAGCGGAGCGGCAGTTAGCGGCAGCATTGCCGTTACCCTAACGCTGCTTTTAGCAGCCGGTTGTGGCGGAGGAGGCAACGGTACGCCAACTCCCCAGATTACTGCTTCGGCGAGCCCATCTCCAACACCTGCCCCGACACCTGACCCGTCTCCCAATCAATCCGCGCCCATCCCTTCGTCGGGCTTAATTCCGGTCACGAACTTTACGCCGTCATCCTACCGCGTCACTGCCGACAATTTGCCGCCCCCCTTCGCCACGGGTTCCGCCTCGAACGGACCCTCCGTCGTTCCACGACCGAGCGCTGCCGGTTTAACGGTTCCCCCAGGTTTTCATGTCTACCGCTGGGCGGAAAACCTGCCGGGTGTACGGACTCTCGCGACGGCCCCGAACGGCGATGTGTTCGCCGTTGAAAGTGGAGCCGGAAACGTCATCGTTCTGAGGGACGCCAACCACGATGGGATTCCGGAGACTCGTTCCACATTCGCCAGTGGCCTAAGGCAGCCTTTCGGAATCGCGTTTTATCCTCCTGGCCCCTCTCCCTTGTTTGTCTACGTGGCTAACACGGACAGCGTTGTCCGCTTCGCCTACAGCCGCGGAGCCATGCAGGCCAGCGGCAATTCGCAAGTGATCGTTTCGGGTCTTCCCACGGGTGGACACTGGACACGCGGGCTCGCGTTTCGACCGGATGGCGCAAAGATGTATGTCTCTGTCGGATCAGCAGGAAATGCGAATGAGGGTGAAGAAGAGCGGCGGGCGGCGGTACTGGAATACAATGCCGATGGCTCAGGCTACCGACGTTTCGCAGCGGGCCTGCGGAACCCCGTCAGTTTGGCTTTTCATCCCACCACGGGCGCGCTCTGGACGACGGTCAATGAACGCGACGGACTCGGGGACGATCTCGTGCCGGATTTCGTAACAAGCCTTGCCGATGGCGGATTTTACGGCTGGCCCTATTTTTACCTGGGGGCGAACCCCGACCCGCGACTGCCCGTCCGGCCCGAACTCGCGGGCAGCGTTCTGGTACCGGACGCATTGTTCCAGGCACACTCCGCTCCGCTTGGCATAGCGTTCTATACCGGCACTACTTTCCCCGTCTCTTACCACAACAATGCGTTCGTTGCTTTTCACGGCTCCTGGAACCGCGGGCAGCGAACCGGGTATAAAGTCGTCCGATTAACCGAAAGCGGCGGTTACGAGGACTTTATCTGGGGGTGGGCAGCCACAAACGGCAGTGTTTGGGGACGACCGGTTGGTATCGCGGTCGCCGGGGACGGTTCGCTCCTCATCAGTGATGATGGCGGGAACTGTATCTGGCGCGTGACCTACGGACTGACGCCGCCTGCTGCGGCGATTCCTTAGTTAAGCAACGCTACACTAGCGGATACGGCGGTGACTCGGTCACCGCCGTATTTGGCGTCATTCGTCCCGTATGGTCCGTGGTCGATAGTCAGAACGCGTTCTTCCAGTCTATGTTCCACTCGGCAGGCTTCAATGGATGATCCAGTCCGTCGCTGGACCCGATCAGGCCGAAATCCATGGAGCGCATGCTCGGCGACTTCTTCCACTTGGCATGTCCATCCGAGTACAGCAGGTTGCCGCCGCCCATGTGGATGTTGGTGTAGTTGATCGCACTGTTGACGTTATTGGTGTCGCGCGGGTAGAACCACCACCGATAAACGTAGTTGCCGTCCGGGCTTGTCTGCTTCTGCGCCAGAGTCGCAGTGCACAGGGGACGCATGAACGCCGTCCCGCGGGCATTGAACAGCTCCTGAGCATAGATGATGTCCGCGGGCGCCGGTATGGAGGCCAGAGTCCGACCGATGACAACCGCGTTGCCCACAAAGCTGCTGCGGCTCAATGGTGTGACCGCTTGATTGGCGGCCGACGGGACGGCAGCTTCAAGGTCGGGAGCGGATGGGCAGCCAAAGACACCGCTGTTCTTGATATAGGGCATGGGCGAGCCGAAGAAGTTCGGGGTGACGTTGTAGACAGCCGGGTTTGCGAAATCGAACACGCCGTCGTTGTAGACTGGCAGCGTCTCGTCATAATCCTGGGCGTACATCATCAGGCCGGTACCAACCTGTTTGAGGTTAGAAACACAGGCGGTCTGCCGCGCTTTCTCCCGCGCCTGAGCAAAGACAGGAAAAAGGATCGCTGCGAGAATCGCGATTATTGCGATAACCACAAGGAGTTCTATCAGCGTAAACGCACTCGTGCGGTTTGTGAAAGCACCAGAGAGGCGGCGAGGACCACAATCCTGCGAAAATCGGGGCATGGACGTTCTCCTTCATTGAGCGTATTGTCCAGAATGAGCGCCCTCAAGCCCCGGAAGGCTCTTGCAGCGCGTCGTTGTCGGTGCTGTGCGGTAACACTGCGTGCGCAGATCTCATCGGGCCGAAATTATCGGCACCATCTGGCGCATGGCCCCTCTCCCGGTAGCGAGCCTCTTCCTTGAGACACCACCAATGACCGTACAGGGAGTGCAGGGTATGGAGTTATTCTAATACTGCGAGCAGGTTGTGTCTATCCTAAAACGCGCACGGATTTACCATTTTCGCTCACCATTTTGTTATTATTTATTCAAGGATAAAACTGTCATATTTCGGTGACAGCTTGAGCCAACCGGCGGAACTGCGAAGGTGGGACTCCTGCCCCTTTCTTGAACGCCCGGCAGAAGTGTGCGCTGCTCTCGAAGCCGGAGCGCATCCCAACCTCCGTGATACTGAGCGTCGTCGAAGCCAGCAAGTGGCGGGCTACCGAGAGACGGTAGAGTTCAATATACCGGTGGGGAGCCATGCCGAACCAGCGATGAAACCGCCTGCGAAATTGGGCCAGACTGAGATTCGTTTCCCGCGCCATCTCTTCGACACTGCAATGCGGTTCCCGCTGCAGCAGTCGTGCCGCTCGGTCTAGGGAGGGAGGGGTATCGAAGAGGACGCTCGCCGCGCCGTCTATTGCCGCTCTCTGACGCCAGACGAGGCAAAACAGGGCTCGTCCCAAACTTTCGTGGAGCATGGTGTCCGTGACATGCGGCGGCGACGCGCGGGGCGGGGCGGAGGGCACCGCGCCGACAATGCCCTCCATACCACGGGCCAGGATTCGCATACAGGCGACCATATCCTCATGATCCTGAGCTTGCGGACGCCACCGCGCCGGCAGTTCCGTATTAGGAAAAGCAGTGTTTGGCCCCGGCACTATGAGTTGGAAGCCGACTGAAAGCCACTCGCCTCCGTCAGGCGCTGCCACACTTCGCGTCTCCGTGACCGCGTGGAGAAATGCGTCCCCTGCACGAAGGCGGAAAAGGTCTCCTTTGATTTCGACCTCAACAGTCCCCGCCAGTACCAGCCATAAGGCGAAGACATTGATCGAGGCGAATATCACCGGCGCTGAGAAGGTTTCCCCCATCCCGAGTCTGCGATGCGACCCCCAGAGTGGCTGCACGCCGATAGAAGGCAATACGCGATAATAGGCATCCATATTTGATTCCCAAGAATTCAATTCCGCGCCGCGAACGCAAAATCATTCCTCGTTACCGCAGGTGCGGCCTTGACACCTTGGCCCTCGCATTGTACTGTTCACTCGTTAGCCAGATCACGCTTTCTCAGACAAGGGAAATAAAACAATGTCGTCTTTTACTCTCGTCGGCGCAGTTGCCGCCGTAATGGTTGTGTTGTCCCTCCTCGGGGTGCTTCTGAACTACCTGATAAGCGGAGCCGCCGGCCTGACCTCGCTGGTGGGGCTCGGCCTGACCTGCCTGCTCGCCTGGTCTCTGATTCAGGGCTGGCCGCTGGGCCGATGGTTCACCGTGGTCAGTATGGGACTGCGCGGAATCGGCTCCTTTGTCGGAGGAGTCACGCTGTTTTCCCATAGCGTTGGGTTTGGGCTGGGTATGCTTGTCATTGGAATCATCAATGTGGTCTGCGCGGGTGCGCTCCTGACACCTGCCGCATCAGAACACTTTGAATGATTCCGCTCTCAGGCATTCGCATAAAGTTCTAACGTCGCGCCGTGGACGGCTCGTGCCCGCGTGGAGCACAGGTACAGTGTCGCATCCGCGATGTCATCCGGCGTGACCCAGTCGTCCGCGTGTGCTTCCCCCATCGCCCGGCGGTTAGCGGGCGTGTCGATGGTTGAGGCCAGCAGGAGATTTACGTGGATCCCGGCAGCACGCACTTCTGCAGATAAAGACTGAGTCAGAGCGGTAAGCCCTGCCTTTGAGGCAGCGTAGGCAGCGAGGTTCGCTCCAGCCTCCTGTGCTGCACGCGAACCAAGACCCACGATCCAGCCTCCGCCACGCTCGCGAAAGGCGGGCAGAACCGCGCGATAGCACTGAAACGCGGAGGTCAGATTCAGTGCCATCATCCGCTCCCAGATCACGGGGGCATCGGGCGCGCTGAGTGGTCCCATAGCAAAACCTCCGACCAGATGCAGGAGTGTGTCAGGCGGTCTTCCAAAGGCCTTCACTGCCGCCTCAACGATCGCGTCAGCCCCTGATTCGGTGGTTACATCTCCGGCAATCGAGGAGAATCGCCCTGTCAACTCCGGGCTGAGCGTGTCGCGGAATCGGTCCAGCGAATCCTGCGTGTGATCCGCCACCAGAACCGATGCCCCTGCCTCCAGCCACCGCCGTGAAACCGTCTGTCCGACCCCACCCGCGCCGCCGGTGATTATCACCAAACGTTCCGCCATTCCGTCGCCTGCTGTATCCATAATTCTCTCCTCGCCGCTGTATCTCGATTCTGGTAAGTATACCGAATCCCCTACGATACGCACGGCATCTCCCACGACCCGATGGAATTTGAGCAAAACCTGACTGCGATTCGATACAGAGTGCAAACCATTGGCGAAGGGAATAAAACCCATTTTGGAAACAGAGGATGACGTAGATTTCGACGGTCTTAATGATTTGGATGAGGATGAACCCTGTTTTGTCCCTATCAAGCCACGCCTGCGCGACCTGCCGCGCCGCAATCACGCCGAGGTCGCGGAAACAGTAAGTCTCGAAAGCGCCGTCAAAACGACGTATAAGCCCAGCCGCCACGAAGAAGGCTGGCTGCAAACCTCCATCAGCGCCTTCTACGAGCAGAACCTGATCCGGGATGTTCTTTATCTGGTAAAGGGTGGTAAAGAGGCGAACGTCTACTGCTGCGAGGCGGGAAGCGCAGCGCCTGCCGGTGTCGAACTGCTGGCGGCGAAGGTGTACCGGCCCCGCGCGTTCCGGAATCTTCGAAACGACCATGTTTATCGCGAAGGTCGTACAGTCCTGACGAGCGAGGGACGCGCCGTGAAGAACAGTGACCAGCGCATGATGCGCGCCCTTGGCAAAAAGACGGACTTCGGGGCGCAGGTTCAGCATACCTCGTGGCTGATGCACGAATACACGACCCTGGAGCGGTTATCCGGGGCAGGTGCGCCGGTTCCCCTGCCCCTCGCGGCGAGTGAGAACGCGGTACTGATGGGCTATGTCGGGTCGCGGACCGGCGCCGCCCCGACACTCAGCGAAGTCGGTCTGGAGCCGGGCGAAGCGGACGGACTTTTCCGAAGCGTCCTGAAAAGTATCGAATCGATGCTCTGTGAGGGCGTTATCCACGGCGACCTCTCCGCCTACAATCTGCTCTACTGGGAGGGCAGCATCCGGATCATTGATTTTCCACAGGTCACCGATCCCCAGACCAACCCCCACGCCTACACGCTTTTCACACGGGATGTAACCCGCGTCTATGAGTATTTTATGCGACAGGGAGTAAGCAGCAGCGTCGATGCGGACGTTGTGGCCCAGGGGATATGGCAGCGCTGTATCGGCGACGGGTAAAGTCGCGGCTTCAG
>JAZKEA010000588.1:14607-20673 GCA_040387315.1 Armatimonadota bacterium
CATCGTGAACCCAGGGGAGCACTCGCTTCAGGATTAGAACGAGTTTTCCGCCCCTGGAAATTGACGCTCGCGTACCTCGCGGGCGTAGGCAGCACTCGCTTCCTGGAAAGACACGCCGACGTCGGCGTAACGACGAGCATGCTTAAATGGCCCGCCTTCTGTCATACCGACAAGGTCATGGAGCACCTGAACCTGACCATCACAGTGAATGCCGGCACCGATTCCAATCGTGGGGATTGATACCGCCTCGGTGATACGGCGGGCGACATCAGAGGGAATGACCTCCAGAACGATACTGAAAGCCCCGGCCTCTTCGAGGGCTCTAGCACCCGTTATCAGAGCCTCGGCGGCATCGTCGGTTTTCCCCTGAACTTTGAAACCGCCGAAACGGTGGATCGATTGCGGGGTCATGCCAAGATGCCCCATGACGGGCACCCCCATATCTACCAACCGGCGAATCGTCCCTAGGACCACGCTGCCCGCACCCTCTAATTTAACAGCCTGTGCTCCCCCCTCGGCGACCAGACGCATTCCCGCCTTGACGCCATTCGCCACACTCGCCCCGTAGGTTCCGAACGGCATATCGGTCACAACGAGAGCATGGCGCGCGCCACGAGCCCGTTCGGCATCAGACGGAGAGTTATCGGGGCACATATCGGCGCGGCGAGCGGACTGACCGCGGATCACGGCGCGGGTATGATGCAGCAGGTCATCCAGGGTCACGGGCAGGGTCGTGTCATACCCCAGCGTCGTCATTCCGACACTGTCCCCCACGAGAATCGAATCTACCCCAGCGGCATCCGCGAAACGACCTTGCGGGGCATCATAGGCAGTGACCATGACAATAGGCTGCTTTTTGCGCTTGCGGGCAAGAAACTGCGGTGCGGTGACGCGTAGTGGCAAACGTTCAGAAGGCATAACGAACGCAGTTTATCATGACAGCGCCTCCGCGAGTTCGAGATTATCAGAGCGCAGGGTGTCGTTCTTCCCTGAACAAAGTCAGCTTTTCTGGTTCGACCCGCAGCGACCAGTATCGGGAGCGCCTAGGCGCAACTGGAGCGGGCAATCGCGTGTCTGAGGAACTGTATGAACCTTTCTGATGAGATTTCCCGACTGCAGGAGATGCACGCCTCCGGGGTGCTGACGGACGAGGAGTTTGCTCGTGCCAAGGCAGTGGTGCTGGAGGACGGACCCGATACTTCCGGTCCTCTTGCCCAGATAGGGTTGGAGAATGAACTGGCCCGGATCGACCGCGAATGGGATCAGGAGCGGGAAGCCTATCTGGTAACCGGCAGGTACGGTGCCCGGCACCTTCCGAGTGAAGGCAGTGGCCTCGCGGGTATTTTCCTGGGCGGCGGCTTCGCGCTGGTGTGGACGGTGCTGGCATTTTCCATGGGCGCTCCGGTGGTGTTCGCGCTCTTCGGTATCGTCGGTGTCATCGCCGCGGTGGGGATGGGCATCGCTGAAATGGAGAAAGCGGAGCGGTACCGGGAGACGGAGCGGCGCTGGCGAAAGCGCCGGGAAGCGCTTCTATCCCGTGCCCGTGAGAGACAGCAGCCTCTCTGATTAATTACGGTTCGTCGGGGCTGTTTGCTGCCCCGGTGGCGGAAGGAATCTCTGCGTATTCCACCAGGCGTGGGTTAGGCATGCGTTCCGATGCCTGCGTCAATTCCAGCCCGACAACCACTCCGTTGTTATCGTAATCCACGATCAAGCCGGATAACTCGCTTGTACTGCGTTCGATCGGCGCGTCGCTGAAAAGGATTCGCAGTCCGTCGCGATCAGGATGGTACATCACTTTCATAGGGTAGTGCTCTCCGGGTCTGATCAGCCACTTTGCAGATCAGACCCTGTTCTGCCTCCAGCTTTCGGGGAGGTATCTAATTACAGAAACTCAGCTTTTCTTCGTGAGATCAAAGTAATAGTCAACATCCGCCGAACGGCCCGCGGGCGCGGCCAGGTAACCGATACTGTTTGTTGTGTAGCTCGAAAGAGATTGCGGGGCAACATTTCCTGTCGGAGGCGTTGGTTTGATGGCCTTTACATGGCCATCTAGCCAGAGAACATTGGCCATGCCGTTGTGGCGTCCATGAAGCCTGGCAGTTCCCGACGACGGCGGAGGAAGCTGGTTATTTCGGGCGAGTTTACCCATAGGGCTGAAACCGAGGGCTACAGAGTCCGCCAGAAAGACTGTTTCTGCCGGAGTTTGCAGCTCCGCCAGAGAGGCGCCTACAAATCCGTTAGGTCCGCTCTGGATCAAATAGCTGTTCATGCCGTATGCCGTCCAGGCGGGAAATCCGTTCGGAAAATCGAGGGGGTCAAACGGAACGATGCCGGCAGCCGAAACACAGTCGATCACCTGTGTGTTCTTCATATACGGCTGAAGCATTCCCTGGTTTGGGTAGAAGGTGGGCGGGTTTGTGGTGGTATCCGCATAGCAGTCCCAGAAGTTCAGGAAGGTTCCCGAGGCCTGCATATAGGGGAACAGCGTCTCTTCATAATCCTGGCCGTACTGAAGCGCCGCCAGTCCGACCTGTCGCAGGTTGCTCATGCAGGAAGCCTGCCGTGCTTTCTCACGGGCCTGGGCGAAGACGGGAAAAAGGATCGCGGCGAGAATCGCGATTATCGCGATGACGACGAGGAGCTCGATCAGTGTGAAAGCGGACCGAACTGTGCGACGGGCGGGCGAAGCATTGGTCATCAGAGTGTACCTTCCGTACGTGATCCAAAAGTGAGCAGCAGGCGCCTGTAGCAGACGAGGCTGGAGGATGATTTCCCGTAGTCTATAAGGGGTCTCCGAAATTACTCCGATATTTGTCCGAAATCGTCGAGAATCAATTTTTTATTTTCGCGGTTTCAACGCTATCGTCCCCGTCGTGGCTCCACGTAAGAACCAGAGCGACTATTTGACCGAGCGGGGCGGAACGCGCCGCCTGCATCAATTCGCTGAAACGCGCGTCCCCTAAAGTAGTGCAGGCTGCAGCCATTACCTGTTTGAACTCTTCCGGATGAGACACCTCGTCCGAGTTCGCAAGGTCTTCGATCACATGCCGGGCGGACGATAGCGCGAATACGCAGTGGGCAGGTTTACCTGCCGCGAACTCCAGGAGTCCCACCTGAAGCAGATAATGCGACAGAATATGCCGGTTGCCGATATCGAAGGCTAGCTTTAAGCCCCCCATCAAGTGGCCCCAGGACACCTCACGTTCGCCGCGCAGGCGCGCAACGCCCCCCAGGTTCATGGTAAAGTTGGCGACGCCAAAGTCATCGGCGAGTTCTCGGCTGATGGCAAGGGCCCTCTCGAAGAGATCCTGTGCCTTTGGATACTCTTTTCTCGCCATTGCGGTCAGCCCAAGATTGTTAAGCCCATTTGCGACGCGGTTCCGGTTTCCCAGGCTCTGCTCCAGATCAAGACTCTGAAGAAAAAACGTGTCGGCTTCGTCAAACCGTCCCTCTTCATAGGCGATGTTCCCCAGGTTAAGCAGTACCCTTGCAATGCCTCCTGTGTCATTTCGCGACCGGGCGATTCGCAGGCTCTCATCGAAAAAAGCCTGTGCATCAGGGTAAATGTCCTGACGATAACGAGTGATTCCAAGATAGTAAAGAGACTCTTCCACACCCTCCTGGTCCGCTATTTCCCGGAACACCACGAGGGCTTGCTGGTGCGCTTCGTAGGCTGTGGCATAGTTACCCTGCCCCCAGGCAAGATAACCAAGTGTATTCCACGCCTGGGCACAGACAGCAGGAGGAACCAGTATTTCGCTGCCCGCCGCGGCATCGAACAGGCGGCGAAGCCATTCATACCCTTCTGCCAGGCGGCCTCGAACCGACCAGTAGCGCCGCAAAGCGCCGCCCAGGGCAAGACCAATCTCAATCTCCTGTGACTCAAGGCTCCAGGCGAGCACGGATCGCAGATTTTCCTGTTCGTGATCAAGCCGTGAGACCGGGGTGTCACCTTGCTTCGCAAGCCGGAGAAAATACTCGGCATGGGCGCGGCGCCGGGCATTGCGGTCTGCATACGTAAGCTGCTCAGAGGCAAACTCACGCAGCGTTTCCAGAATTCGGTACCGCATTTCCGGGCCGCTATCGCCCAGTGATAACTCTTCCGCAACGATAAGGGACCGCTCGCGCAGTTCGGTAACCTCGGCCAGCATCGTGAGCAGGTCCGGATACTCGGACTCCCCGGCGACTGCGACAGCCGCCTCTAAGCTCCACCCGCCACGGAAGACAGAAAGCCGTGCGAACAGGCGCTGCAGTTCCGTCGGAAGCTGCAGGTAGCTGTATTCGAGCGCGGCCCGCAGGGTTCTGTGCCGCGGGGTGATATCGGTTCGGCGGCTCACGAGCAGGTCGAAGCGGCGATCCAGTTTCTCCAGCATCTGCGCGGGAGTCAGCATCGAAGCCCACGCAGCACAGAGCTCTATCGCGAGCGGAATACCATCCAGGCGGGCGCAGACTCGGGCGATCGCTGCCGCGTTTGCTTCGGTCAGAACAAAATCCGGACGCGCCAGCCGCGCCCGGTCCACGAACAGCTGAACACTGGCTGACTGTAAAACCTCTTCCGGGGAGGCCGTGAGGTCCGGCAGCGGCAGTGAGGCTACCAGGATCTCCTGCTCGCCTTCGATACCTATCCTCTGACGGGAGGTCGCCAGCACCGTCAGCGATGGAACACCATCCAGCAGTTCGCGTACGAGGGGAGCCGCGCCAGGCAGTACATGCTCCAGGTTATCCAGGACCAGCAAAAATGGGCGCATGGAGAGGGCTTCAACAAGGGGTACAAGCGATGAACCGGCGGCAGCAACTGCAGAGGTGGAAAGGTTCAGCGCGGCGGCTATCGCCTCAGGAATAAGCTTGACATCCCCCAGATCTGCCAGTGCGACAAAGGCAACCGCACCATGATAGGGCTCTTTCATCCGCGCGGCGACCGCCAAGCTGAGGCGTGTTTTACCTGCACCCCCAGTCCCGGCAAGTGTTAAGAGTCGGCTGTTTTCCGGCTGCAGCAGCTGGCAGATGCGCTCGATCTCGGCATCGCGCCCGAAAAACCGTGTCAAAGGCACGGGTAGATGGTGGGACGCTTCCTGCCGCGCCGCACGCGATGGCCGATTTGTGGACGCTCGCTGGATCTGTTCCACCAGTGCAAGAGAGGATCGGGACGGCTCCGTTTCGAACTCTCGGGCGAGAAGCTGTTTGAGCACCTGAAACTGCCGGAGGGCGGCGGCGGCGTCTCCATTCGCGGCGAGAACGCGCATAAGATCCGCATGCGCTTCTTCGCGTAATGGCTCCGTTTTTACCGCAAGGCGTGCGTGCTGAAGGGCGGGTTCAACGAGTCCGGAATCTTCGTAGAGAGCAACTAACCGATGCAGTGTCTGCAGATAGGAATCCTGAAGCCGCTGACGTTCTGTAAGGACCCAGTCGTGATACAAGCCCGGCAGCAGATCGCCCTGGTACAGCGACACTGCATTCTCCCATCGTTTCCGCTGCAAAGGAGCTGTGAATTCCGGGTTCGGAGCGATCAATGACTCGAACTCCGCGACATCCGTGGAGATTGCGGAGGGATTCAGGCCAATGCTTGCCCGGTCGGCAAACAGAACAGCACCGGTAACAACGCCTTTTGGTTCCAGCTGACGGCGCAGCCAGACAAGCGCCTGACTCAGTCGGTCTCGACCGGCGGAAAGGTCCGCATCCGGCCAGAGAATGTCGACGACTTCCTCGCGCGAGTGCCGTCGGTGCGGGTAAAAAGCCAGAAGCGCAAGCAGGGCCGCCGCCTTCTGTGTTGGAAACCGGTCTATGCTCGAGCCATCACGATGGGCGCGCAGGTTACCGAACAGGTCGATGCGCAAGATGTCTGGCTGCCTATTGTTTGGGATGGCCTCGATAGCCTACTTTACCATAGTACGGCATAGGTACTTCTTGCGGAGCCGTCAAATGCCGTGCTACACTCAATATCCTGTTTGAATTCCGCGCCGTCAGAGGGAACCCGCTGCGCCAAAACCGGGTAACGCTGTTGGAGCAACAAGCGCATGCTGAGCCGACTTCGCGAAGATATAAAGACGGTTTTCCAAAAAGATC
>JAZKEA010000588.1:20683-36671 GCA_040387315.1 Armatimonadota bacterium
GCAACTTGTGGGAGGTTCTCACCTATGCCGGACTGTGGGCGATTTTATCGCATCGCTGGGCTCATTGGCTCTGGACCAGGAACTTCAAGACGCTCGCGCGGGCTCAGTCACAGTGGGCGCGGTTCTGCACCGGCATTGAGATTCATCCCGGCGCGACCATCGGACGCCGCTTCTTCATTGACCATGGTATGGGAGTGGTCATCGGCGAGACGGCGGAGATCGGGGATGACGTCCTGATGTATCATCAGGTGACGCTCGGTGGAAGCAGCCTGGAAAAAGAGAAACGCCACCCCACCGTTGGCAACGACGTTCTCATCGGCATGGGCGCAAAGCTGATTGGCGCGATCACAATCGGAGACCACGCCCGTATCGGCGCGAATGCGGTAGTGACTCGCGATGTCCCCTCAAACTCCACGGCAGTCGGCATTCCCGCGAAAATTGTTAAGCGGGATGGGGTTTATGTTGATGTTTCGCCGGCCTCGCCCCCGAAGGTATCTCCCCCTCCACCCACCGTGATGGACCAGGCGCTGAACTCCGCCGACCCTCAGGGAGAACTTGTAAGTCACATGCTGCGTGAGATAGATGCGCTTCGAAGTCGTTTGGAGCAGTTAGAACAGGCGGAAGACCGTGGTGCCTCCAAAATGCCGACGTCACCGCGCACAAATAGCGCCAGCGGCACCTCCGCACCGTTTCAAAGAAGCACCCATGCCCCTATTCGGGAATGGGAACCTGAAGACATAGAAGCGGTCGTTAGCTTCAGTAAATTGCCGAATATCACCAATAATAGTGTAGAATAGTATCTGCCGATACAAAGCCAGTGTGCTATTGTGTGCTGTCGTTCTTCAAGTAGGGTGAAACCTTTTCCCACTATCTGCTTCTCAATAATGAGACAGGCTCAAATGCGTGTAAACAACCTCAGAGGCGGCGTCGATCCCCAGCAGTTCGTCCTCCGTGGCTTCCAGTGATACCTTTATGACAAACCCCGAATCCCGCTCACGGCGAACAACCGCCATTCTGCTTACTTCTCTGTTAGGTGTCGGCGCGACTGCGGCAGGTGTTGCCGTCGCCGCACGCGCCTCCGGAGGGACGGATGCCACTCATATCGTTCCCGGTGTGCGCGTCGCGAATGTTGCTGTCGGAGGGCTGGGAGTCGACGAGGCGAGAGAGAAGGTCCGTTCCTGGGCTCGTACTCAGAACGCGAAAGCGGTCACTTTCCAGGCTCCCCAATCCGGGCGGACCTGGAATATCGCGCTTGCCGAAGCAGGGGGACGCTTCGATGTAGATGGCTCACTGGCAAAGGCGGTATCCATTGGCAAAGAAGAGACCTGGTGGGAGCGGGTCGTTTATGGTCAGCGCGAACGCAGCGTGAACATCGAGCCCGAGTTCCGACTGAGTGAAAAGGCGCTGGACAAGCAGATCGAACGTATCGCAAAGATTGTTCATGTGGAGCCGAAGAACGCGCGTGGCAAGATCAGCGAGGACGGGCTGATCGAGGTGGTTTCCGCCGAGCAAAAAGGCGTCCGGCTGGACACGGCAGCAACCAAAGCGGCTCTCCTGAAGGGCGGCGTGGAATCGCTGCGGGACGGGGGAAAAGCGACCCTGGTGGTAGCCGAGGAGGCCCCTGCCGTTACCTCCGAGATGCTGCTTCAGGTGCAGCACCCTCTGGTGGCTATGGACCCCAACTACCCCAGCACCAGGAATCACCTGTTCACGACCCACTACGGCTCGTCGTCGTCGAATCGACGTCATAATATCGAGCTGGCAACCTCGCACATCAACGGCAAGATTCTCGCCCCTGGTGAGACGTTCTCCTATAACGATATCGTCGGCCCGCGAACGCCGCGTCTTGGATTTCGCGATGCGCCGACGTATCAAGATGGTCAGGTCGTCCCCGGCCCCGGTGGCGGCATCTGCCAGGTTTCGACGACGCTTTATAACGCTGTCCTTCGCTCCCCTGGTATCACGGTTGTTGAGCGGTCCCACCACTCTATGCCCGTACATTATGTGCCTGCGGGATGCGATGCCACGGTTGCCTACGGAGCCATCGATTTCAAGTTTCGAAATGATACCCCTGGGCCGGTGATGGTCGCGGCGACCACCAGAGGCGGGCGGCTTTCCTTCGGGCTCTACGGTGTCGAGCCACCGACGGAGCAGCAGATTCGCGTCATCGCGGGCAGCCGTCGATACCGGGGCTCCGGATTTGTGGTGTCGACACTTCGGCAGGTAGTTGAAGCAGATGGTACGGTTCGAAACGAGTCTTTAGGCAGTGACTCCTACCGTCTGCTCGGCAGTACGCCGAGCGACCCGCCGCGTCGAACCGTGCGCCGTCGCAGAGCCGTTGTCAGCAAGCCACTGCCGAAAACCGGCAGGCAGTCCGCCTCAGACGGGGCGGAGACTGCCGAATCACCGGCTTAAAACGCGAAACACCAGGGGCATGGTGTAGACCTGCCCCGTCCGCTGGAACAGCACCCATCCGCGCCAGAGGCCCTCTTTAGGGAACCGTGCGGGAAACACCAGGGTTCCGGTTCGCCCAGTTCGGGGGTCTGTCGGGTCAGGGGTAGAGTGGATAAGGGTTTTTGTGTCCTTATCTACCAGGACCAGATGAGCGAGAGCATCTCGCCAGATATCCGTATCGGAAACCTGCTGCAGCTGTGCATCCTGCAGGGTGAATACCAGCTGCTGATCCGTACCGGCAGCGATGCGGGTAGGCTGCTTGAGGGTAATCGTATAGGCGTTTACACGTACCGTCGGCACAACCTGCGGAATCAGCGCTTCGCGAACGGGCCGTGCGCCATCAATCGCCATTTTGACAGGACCCACGATTGTCTCGGCGGTTTCCCCTTTGTCTTCATCCACTTCCGTGACGACGCTTCCAAAGACGCGCCATTCCCCTCCCGACGGCAGAACAACCGGATTCTCAAAGGTGTTATCGTCTTTTCGAACTGGTGCGTTGAATATCAGCTGGCCGAGGTCTTCGCGGACAAAGAACAGCCCTGTCAGTGCTCTTTTCTTATTCGCGTCCGGCGCTTTGATGGTCGCGGTCAGGGCAGCGGAGCCACCCGCCATAGGACGGTAAGGACTGGTTCTGATGGAAAACTCTACTGCCGGAGCCGCTTTGGGGGCCGTGACCGGTTTTGTGTCGTCGGCGCGAACCCCGGAGCCAATCAGCAGAAGGGACGCGAAAACCGTGCAGATGCTATTCCTCGTTATCATAACCGGATTTTACCGCCCGGCACTGCGAGAAGCACGGGATCATAGTCTTCCCCTGCTATGCTACAATGGGCCACAGACTGAGACAGAACGGATGGTACGGTGCAACGGTGAAAGAGCCAGGAACGTTTGTGGACTTGTTGCCTATGGCGTATGTGGACTTGTTGCCTATGGCGTATGAGGCAATGACGGAGGCAGGATTTATAACCAGGCCTAATCAGGAAGTCCAGCGGGAGTCGCAGACTTCCGCAAACGCCGGTTCGGGCTCCCTGACTGATGACTCGATTCGGGATCTGCGCGGCCTTCTCTGGTCATCGATCGATAATCCGGAGTCCCGTGACCTGGATCAGGTAGAGGTCGCCCAGCGCGAAGACGACGGTTCGATCCGGCTTCTGGTCGGTATCGCCGATGTTGATGCTTTCGTCCCCAAAGATTCGGCAACCGATCGTTCTGCCTACCATAATACGACGTCGGTCTATACGGGCGTCCATACATTTCCCATGCTTCCGGTCCAGCTATCGGAAGACAGGACTTCTCTTCTGCAGGGGGAGGATCACCTCGCCGTCGTCGTCGATCTTACGGTTGATGTGACGGGAGCGATAATTGCTCGCTCGGTTTACCGTGCCCTCGTCCACAACCATGCCAAGCTGACCTACGAAGCGGTGGGTACATGGCTGGAAGATACATCAGTCGGACTTCCAGGTTCTGACCTCCTGCCGGGCCTGTCCGAGCAAATTCAGCTTCAGAACGAGGCGGCACAGCACCTGCTGGGACTTCGCCGCAAAAGCGGGGCTCTCGACTTCGAGACCATCGAGGCAACCCCGGTCGTTGTCGATGGCAAGGTGATGGACCTGCGGGTCGCCCCAAAAAACCAGGCACGTTACTTGATCGAAAACTTCATGGTTGCGGTCAACAATACCGTCGCGGAGTATCTGCAGCAGCAGGGAGCTATCTCCATACAGCGCGTGGTACGCACACCAGAACGCTGGAATCGTATTGCCGCCATCGCGCAATCGCTCGGCGCTACGCTTCCCGCAGAAGCGGATTCCCGCGCTCTCGCGGCCTTTCTGGCGGATCGACGCGCGGCCGACCCGGTCCACTTTCCTGACCTCTCGCTGTCGATAGTCAAGCTGCTGGGGGCAGGAGAATACACGGTCGTTCACAAAGGCGCGGTGGAAGAGGGACACTTCGGCCTTGCGGTCGAGGGTTACACCCACTCGACTGCCCCAAACCGGCGCTATGCGGACCTGGTCACCCAGCGCCTGCTGAAGGCGGTGCAGGATTCGGCTCCCGCCCCTTATACGGAAGAGGAGCTGGTGGCAATCGCGGCGCGCTGTACGGAGCGTGCCAATGCCGCTCGTAAGGTGGAACGCCGCATGCGTAAGGCCGCCGCCGCGGTCCTGCTGCGCCAACGGATCGGTGAAACGTTCGATGCGCTGGTAACCGGGGCCTCCGGTAAGGGAGTTTTCGTCCGCCTGCTCGCGCCGCCCGCAGAAGGAAGAATCATGCGGGGAATCCAGGGCCTCGATGTCGGCGATGCGGTCCATGTCCGCCTTCTTTCCGCCGATCCGGTAACCGGCTTTATTGATTTTGAAACCGTACCATGACCGACTTATGGGGTAGAGCGACTATGCGACTTCACGGACTTATTATTGATCCGCAGGAAGACTTCTGTAATCCGAGCGGAAGCCTCTTTGTTCCCGGAGCGGACAGAGATATGTCCCGTCTGGCAGCGATGATTCGACGCCTGGGAAACCGGATCGGGGCGCTCCATGTAACTCTGGATTCACATCACACATTGGATATCGCGCACCCGATCTGGTGGCAGGACCCGGCAGGAAATAACCCCGCGCCTTTTACGATCATTACGCTTGACGATGTCAACGACGGACGTTGGACTGCGGCGAACCCGGCAGCCCGCGAGCGCAGTCACGACTATGTACGCCAGCTTGCGGCAAATGGACGGTACCCTCTCTGCATCTGGCCTTACCACTGCCTGATCGGAAGTGGGGGCCATGCCATCGTTCCCGATCTTCACCAGGCACTCCAGGAATGGGAAACGGCGACCCTGTCTCCGGTCGAGTTCGTGACCAAGGGCAGCAATGTTTGGACCGAACACTACAGTGCGCTGCGTGCCGATGTTCCGGACCCCACTGACTCCACCACCCTACTCAACGAGCGGCTCATCCAGACACTCCGGGAGGCGGATCTGATCTTTGTGGCGGGCGAGGCGGGAAGCCATTGCGTCGCGAACACCGTCCGTGACATCGTTGACGCCTTCGGGGACGCAACCTTATTGCAGAAGATTGTTCTGCTCACAGATGCGACATCACCCGTAACGGGCTTTGAGTCTCTTCAAGCGAACTATCTTTCGGACATGGCCGCCCGAGGACTGAAATCAGCGACCACGACGGATTTTCTTCGGTAACGACTTTAACAAATGTGGCACAGCCACAAAGGGTTTCTCTATTTCGATGATTATCAATTCACTACTGGACACCGACCTGTACAAATTCACCATGCAGCAGGCGGTCTGGAGCCAGTTCCCTCAGGCATCGGTTGACTATGCGTTCAAGTGCCGAACGGATGAGGTCGATCTGCGGCCCTACGCCCGTGAGATCCGGGAAGAGATTGACCATCTCTGTGAACAAAATCTGCAGCCGGACGAACAGGAGTATCTGGCGAATATTCGGTTTATGAAACCTGGCTTTGTCCAGTCACTGCGGCGGTTTTTTCTGGACCCGGACAACGTTAAGATAACAACGGATAACGGCGAACTCAGCATCCGTGTGTCCGGGAACTGGTTTCACACGATCCTCTTCGAAGTCCCGATCCTCGCCATTGTCAACGAGGTCTATTTCCGCAATGTGCAGCCGGACGCTCCGACCCGGAATACTATCGGGAGGGAAAAGCTGCTTCAGAAGTGCGCTCAGATCAACGAGGCGGTCAAAGGCGGACTGACTTTGCGTATCATTGAGTTCGGAACCCGGCGTCGCTACAGTCGTGAGTGGCAGCGTGAGGTAGTACAGACGCTTCAGGACAACATCGGCGATTCTTTGATTGGAACCAGCAATCTGCTGCTGGCAAAAGAGTTCGGACTTAGGGCGTTCGGGACAATGGCGCACGAGTTCCTGCAGGCGGGTCAGGCATTTGTCGCACTCCCCGATTCGCAGAAGTTCGCTCTCGAAGCATGGAACCGCGAATACCGTGGCGACCTCGGAATCGCTCTCTCCGATATCTTTGGCATGGATGCATTTCTGCGCGACTTCGATCTGCTGTATTCCAAGACGTATGATGGCGCCCGGCACGATTCAGGGGACCCGTTTGAATGGGGCGAGAAGCTGATTGCCCATTACGAAAAGATGAACATCGACTCACGGACAAAAACCGCCGTCTTCTCTGACAGTCTTGACATCCCAAAAATCATCGCGCTTGCCGAGCGGTTCGAGGGCCGGATCCGCACCCAGTTCGGTATCGGGACGAACCTGACGAACGACTTCGATTTCCACTCGCTGCCGATTGTGCTCAAAATGGTCAGGTGTAACGGTCGTCCGGTGGTCAAGGTGTCGGACAGTAAGGGCAAAACGATGTCCGAAAACGATGTGTATCTGCAGTACGTCCATCAGGTGTTCGGCAACTAGGTTGGGTTGAGGAGAGCCGCTTGAAACTGCGTTTTCCGGTAGAATAGAGTGTGCCCTCCTCACAATCAAACAAGTCTCATACCGAAGCGCGTCCCTGGTACGTGGATGCCGTCTGTGCGTTCGCCTTCGTTCTTCTGGCGCTGATCCTCGGCAAATCCGCAAGCCGTGGCCTTGGCCCTATCGTGGGGCTTTTTTGCTTTACGATCTGCGCCGGTTTCGGATGGTACTTCGCGAAGGCCGCCAAACGTGGCTTCTTAGCCCGCAAGTAATCGTTCGTCAGTAGGTAGGCCGCAGAATCGGGCCCTCATCACTAAGTGCGGCGAAAAGCACGGGGTCACGCAGGATATCCCGAATGTCACGGGGTTTACCGTCCACGAGTGCGGTGCGCCGGATCAGGCGGATTCCGTGGCTGTAGTCTACATAGGTCTCTTTGTGGACAATAGTCAAAGGCTGGATCGGAGTACCACCCGGCTTATGCCATCCGTAGATCGCCACCCGGTTCGGCTTTTCTCCCAGACGGTTTGTCAGCACGACGTCTTTTTTTATGCCTGCCACCAATGCGCCGACCGGCGTCCCTTTCCGCTGTGCCTCGATGATAGCATTGTGCTGTGCGAATGTCTTTGCCGCCTCGCGGTCTTCCGTTAAAGGCAATGGCTCCCGCTTGACACTCGCCTTCTGGTAGATGGCATCAACAATTTTCCGTGTTGGGAGCACGCAATCGAACGCATCCGCGATCTTCTGCGCGGTCATCGGGGTCATCGGAGCACGCACATAATCCTGGTCATTTCCAACCGCGAGATAGTCGGGCATAACCTCGATAACGACTTTTTGTGTTTTCCCCTCGGCGGTCGTCAAAGAGAAGTCAATAGTATGGAACGTGCGCAAAAAGTTAGGGATATTTCCCCGGCGGATCTCCTGGAAAAGCTTCTCCTCTCGGTCCGCGGGGGCGAGGATCTCCAACTGTTTAAAGAACGCCCCTCCGGCAGGGGCATCTGTGGCGCGGGATGGAACGACGGACGCAGGCTGAACCCACATCGTATAGGCGCGGGGGCCACCGAATGTGCCCCATGCGGCGGTTTCCGGTGTTCCCACGCTCATGGCTTCCAGGAACCCATTCATTTCGCCGACAAGCGCCGTGTGCAGGATCTTATTTTGCGGGTTTGCATGAATGCGAAAGACTATCTGTTTCTCCAGCGCCGTTGAAGTAGTCATGTTTCCGTCGCGGGATTCCGTGATCGTTACGTTTTTTCGGAGGAACGTAAGCATCCGCTGCGTAGCGCGAAACGTCCCTCCGTCCGGCCCGACTACTTTTTTGCCGTCCAGCATTATATTGCGGTCATCATAAGCGATCACGTCGAGATGTCGTGTGGAATCCTTCCGCAGCCAGGCCAGCAGCTTCTCCCCATGACGATCTATATCGCTGTACGAGTAGTTGGCATCCAGGAAGGCGATGCGCTCAACATAGTCCGGAATTGTTTCGGCGGAATTGATGAATCCAAAGAGAAAACTGCCGCCGCCACTGTGCCCGGTGAGCGTAACCTTTGTCGATGCCCCGGAGAAGTGCGATTTGATTCCATCCACAATCGTCTGTATCCGTGCTGCGTTGTCCGCATATTTTTGCCGCCAGGCGGGCCAGCTTCTCAGATCGTTCTGGATACAGGCGAGCACAATATTTCTTCGTGGCTGCACTTCACGCAGTCGCCGGGTCTGCGCGGCAATGTGCTGAATATCGAAATGCCAGTCGGTTCCTTTTGCCAGTTCGCTGCCCAGCGTCTGCTCGATTGTGTTTCCGTTCGGGGTAGCGTAAATTATCACCGTCGTCGGCAGAGTCGGGTCGAATATTTCCGGCGCGTTCAGGACGACGCGGACACCGGAGTCGAGCCACTCCTCCCGAATCTGCTCGCGGAACCAGGCGCTTTGACGAAAACCAGGAAGGAGCGGCAGGGGCGAAACCGGCGCTGCCTGCGACTCCGCGAGCGCAGCCGTCGCCAAGAGGGATGACCAGAGGACAGCGAAAACAAGAGCCCCTATTCGATAGTTAATTCCTGCGACTGTCATACTGCCCCTATCCTTTCATTACTGCTTTTCAGAGTACCGTATATTGACAGCCTGTTTCCTAACCGGCATAATGAGGGCTGCCACAAAGAAGTGGATCTAGCAATCGTTCATGATTACGACCGTTCGCCACGCCGGGGAAGAATCCCGGTGCGGAGGGGCGGTCTTTTTACACCGGGAGTATATGGTATGGCAGCCGGAAGAGTTTTGGTTTCTGATCCAGTGGCTGAAGAGGGCGTAAACATCTTACGCCAGGGGGGACTGGAAGTCGATGTTCGAACAGGGCTCAGCAAAGATGAACTGATCGCGATTATCGGCGATTATGATGGGCTTGCGGTTCGCTCGGAGACAAAAGTCACCGCGGAAGTGCTTGATGCCGCAAAAAACCTCAAGATAATCGGGCGAGCAGGCGTTGGGGTCGACAATATCGATGTCGAGCGGGCAACACAGAAGGGTGTGGTCGTTGTCAACTCGCCCGAGGGGAACACCATCGCGGCGGCAGAGCTGACGGTCACTCTGCTTCTGGCACTCTCCCGCAATGTTTCCGTCGCCGCCGCATCCATGAAAGCGGGCGAATGGAAGCGCAGTAAATTCGTCGGCGTTGAAGTGTATAACAAGACGGCGGGCGTCATCGGGCTGGGAAAAATCGGCCGTGAGGTCGCCAGTCGCCTGATCGGGCTGCAGATGGACGTTCTTGCCTATGACCCGTTCCTGTCCGCCGAGCAGGCTGCCAAGCTAGGGGTACGCCTGGTGGATCTGGAAACGCTGTATCAAAACTCGGATTACATCACCGTTCATGTACCCAAGACAAAGGAAACGGCGGGGATGATTGGTCCTGCACAGATCGCCATGATGCGTGACGGCGTTCGATTGATCAATGTTGCGCGCGGTGGGATTATTCAGGAAGGGGCGCTTCTGGACGGCCTGAATTCCGGCAAGGTAAGCGGGGCGGCTATCGATGTCTGGGAGTCGGAACCGACGCCTCCGGATAACCCCCTTGCGCTTCATCCGCAGGTCGTCGCGACACCGCATCTTGGGGCATCGACCGAAGAGGCGCAGGTAGGAGTCGCGGTTGATATTGCCGAACAGATTGTCGATGTGCTGTCAGGACGTTCCGCACGCGCCGCGGTAAACATGCCGTCGCTCGCACCCGATATACTTGCTGCCACAGCACCATACTTGAACTTAGCGGAAAAGATCGGCTCGTTCCAGTCACAGCTGTCCACGAGCGGTGTTGTCACGGTAGACGTTCTTTACGAAGGGGATTTTGCTCAGAACCAGCTGGTCCACATCACCCGCGCTCTTATGAAGGGACTGCTGTCGCCTATCATGTCCGGCGTCAACTATGTGAATGCCCCTACCCTGGCTCAGCAGCGTGGTATTCGGCTAACGGAGTCCCGCGTCGAGAGTGACAATCCGATCAACCGAATCACCGTCAAGGCGCTCGCCCTCAGTGGAAAATCCTGTACCATTGCCGGCACACTCTATGGACGGGATGCGCGGATCGTCGCGATTGACGGTTACAATGTGGACTTTAAACCCGAGGGTGTCCTGGTTGTGACCCAGCACACCGATAAACCGGGAATAGTGGGGCGTGTGGGAACCTTGCTCGGTACGCAGGGTGTGAATATCGCCGGTATGTATCTGGGCCGCACTACACCGATGGGACGCGCGATTATGGCGCTTTCGCTTGACAGCCCGGCCCCGGCACAAACCCTGACGGAGCTCGGCAGTATGGAGGGGATGGAAGTCGTTCGTCAGGTCGAGCTGTAGTCTGAGGAAATCAGGTCTCAACTAACTCCGCAGAAACCCCGGCAGCATCGTTGGTGCCGGGGATCCTGCCGAGGACATAGGCCATTATCTTGATTTCACCCGTGCGATAAACGGCAGTCTCCTGAAGTTCTTTTTCCAGCAGGTCGCGCAGTTCCGCCAGACGACGCTTTTCCTCGATAATCTCCTCGTCGTCCCCTTCGGCGGGCTCAATCTGTACTTTGAAAAACTGCTCCAGGGTCCGGATTTCCACCAGCGTCTCTTCCGGTAGTTTTTGTTGACTCCGCAGCAATTTGTCGACGTCGCGAGAGCCGCCCTCAGCGAAAAAGTTCTGCCAGCAAAAAGGCGTTAAAGGAGAATCCGTCTCACTGATGATGTAAAGCCCATCTGCGGCCCCGGTGATGCGTTCCATCAAAGGATCGGGGGCAGCGTCATTTTCGGCGGCAGCGGTCATAGTGGTCCTTTACCTGATTTCATTCCGATACAGCTTTCACCCCTGTTTTCCCTTTTACCTTCGCCTGTTTCCGGCTTATAATTAGAGGGTGTCGAGGCCTCATTCGTTATAATGAATTTATCCATACTTATTCCCACCTACTGCCGAACAAAAGATCTTGAAGCCTGCCTGAACGCCCTCAAAAAGCAGCTGCGAGCACCGGATCAGGTCGTTGTCACCGTCCGTGACACCGACACAGAAACCCAGGATTTCTTAGCTGTATATCCCAGGGATTCTCTACCAGTAGAATCCGTTATCGTCAGCCAGGAAGGCGTCGTTGCGGCGATGAACGCCGGGCTTGCCCGGATAACGGGCGATGCCGTGGCGCTTATTGATGATGATACGGAGCCCTGGGAGGACTGGCTACAGCGGATTGAGGCGCATTTCGAGGCAGATCCTGAAGTCGGGGGCGTGGGCGGACGCGACTGGCACCCACACGAACGCTGGGAGAAACCAGTCGTGGGCAAAATTCAGTGGTTCGGGCGAACCATTGGCGACCACCATGTGGGGGTCGGTCCGGCACGCGAGGTAGATCTCTTAAAAGGGGCAAACTGCGCTTACCGAACCAAACCTCTCCAGGAAATCGGCTTTGATACCCGCCTGCGGGGCCGGGGAGCCCAGGTTCACTGGGAACTCAGCCTGGGATTCGCGATGAGAAAACGGGGATGGAAGCTAATATATGACCCGGCGATCAGCCTGGACCACAATGTCGGCGTCCGGTTTGATGAGGATCAGCTCCACCGGAACGGCTACCATGCCCAGGCGCTGGAGAATGCGGTCTACAACGAGACGATCATCATGCTGGAGAACTTCAAGCCGGCACAGCGGACGGTTTATCTTGCCTGGGGAGCTCTCGTTGGTACCAAGGGCGAGCCTGGCCTGATTCAATTGGGACGTCTTCTCTTACGGCGCGACCGAAATGCCTTCTCCCGACTTATCGCGACGCGGAACGGACGTGCTGCAGCCCTGCGTTTTTGGTCCAGCGAAGCAAGACAAAAGACCTGAAAGTGTGAGGTAACCCCCTATCAGGCCGCCATGGAGCGGCGGCGGAGGCGCGCAGGCAGTATCTTTTCCTGGCTTCGGTATTTTGCCACGGTACGCCGCGCCAGCGGGAATCCCTGGGCGGAAAGAATGTCCGCGATTTCCTCGTCCGAGTACGGATTTCCGGGATTCTCCGCGGCAACCAGGGCCGCGAGGGCATCGCGGATTGCATGGGAATTTCCAAAGAAAGCGTCCAGCGGTACCACTTCACCGCTCGGCAGCTGAACCCATTTATCGGAAACGGCGCGGCTGACGACGGATTCATCGAGTTCCAGACTTTCCGCGAGAGTCTGCCGGGTGAGCGGACGCAGAAACGCCCGATTCCCGGTTTCGAGGAAACCCGGCTGAAGCTCGGTGAGCAGGGCTGCGATTCGGCGAAGTGTCTGCCCTCGCCGCGTGACCCCGCTCAGAAACCGCTGTGCGCGTTCCACATGATCGCGAATATAGCGGCGCATCGCCTCATCGGCTCCCGTATCCGGTTTCTCCGCCAGACGCAGCCATAGCGGGGCGACGCTGAGTGAGGTCTCATAATCCCTGGTCAACTCGACCGTGAAGCCCGCCTCACTACGATGAAACACAAGATCCGGACGCACCGCCGCACTCCCATTGTTCGCGCGGGGCAGGAGCCCTTCGGGTCGGAAGGCAGAGCCGGGGTAAGGAGTAAAATTTGTTTGGATAAAGCGAAACGCTTCTTTCACTTCGTTGAGCGAGACGCGCAGACGCGAAGCGATTCGCTGTTCATGACGCGCGGGCAGATCTTCCCAGCAATCCAGCAGGATGCGGTGAGCCAGAGCGTGGCCTTCGCCCGCTTTCTGAAGATGATCGGATTGAAGTATAAGACACTCACGGAGTGTCCGCGCTCCCACCCCCGGTGGGTCCATCCGCTGGAGCGCCCGCACAGCGGCCTCCGCCTCAAACGTCGTGACACGAAGAGATGCCACAAGATCGTCTATATCATCGGCGAGGAGATAGCCACGCTCATCAACGCATTCGATGAGGCATCGTGTCAGCTTCGCAATAAGCGCATCCTCCGTCACCTGACCGACCTGCGCTCGCAAATGGTCCCGCAGCGAAAGGTGGGAGGCAACACGCTCCAGAGGATCAAGCTCTGTTTCCGAACCCTGTAGTCCCCCGTTCCAGACCACGTTACCACTGGAGACAAGCGAAGTCAGACGCACGGCGGCGTTTTCCGAGGACAGCATCAACGAAGGCAAAATCGCCGCCGGGGCATCCTGCCCTGGGGACGACGCAGCCATAACCATGTTTTCGGCCCCTGGCTCATGCGCTTCCAGTGCAGGGTTCTGGGCGATCTCACAATCGACCGCGGCCTCTAATTCCGGAGTCGTCCAGGCCAGAATTTCGCTGGCAAGGATTTGCCGCGGATCAATCCGCTGGCTTTGCTGCTGCCTCGCCTCGATAATATGTGCCAAACGCATGCGCTGTCTTGATCTCTTTCGGCCGCCGGTACCACCTTAGCCTTCCGTCGCGCCTTCCGGCAGTCTCCCGGAACTGCATCGTAACGCATTCCGCAAGCTTATCACTAATATCTGACGCAGCTGAAGCAGTATTTGTTTAGTATCGGGAGAAGCGTCCTAGTAAATCAGGTAAGCAGTAAGACAAACGGCAACAAAAGCCCCGAGAGGATACCTGTTTTTACCGGTTCCACCGTAGTTTGGCCTAAAAGTTGAGACGTGTCTGAATCGTGAAACGGCGGTTCGTGAAAGGGTCGTTGCCAATGGGGACATTGCGCTCATACTCATACAGCGCCCGAAGAATCAAACCTTTTGTCACCGTTATGTTGGTTCCAAATCCTATCGAACTGCTTTGCTGCGGCTTTACGGGGAAGTCCCATCGCTTTATATAGGCTACCAGCTCGACCTGGGGAAGCACGCGGTAGTCCCCTTCCGCAAAATAACCCCAGACCGAGTTCTCTTCGTTAGCTCCAAAGACAAATTCACCACGCGCGGTCCAGGGTCCCAGGAAGTACTGACCGTCGCCCGCAAATCGGGTCATTCGGACGAAATCTCGGGCTCCGGAGGTACCGGAAGCCGGAAGTTCGGTGTTAAAATTGGTCACGGGACCCGATCCGGTCAGAAGTGAGCCCCCGATCTGAATGCGACCGATCTTCGTCTCGACGGAGCGCTCAAGACGAAAAGTGTACAGCCGTCCGTCGTTATAATCTCGTCGGTTCGGCCCGGAACCCGTGGTGATCGCCCCGGCATAGTGGTACGGTCCGTACTCGCCTTCGAGCATAGTTCCCGTGTCCACCCGAAGTCCCAGTGATTTTTCATAAAGCGGCTGAATCGGCTGAAGCGGCGTGTCGTAGACCGCGATCAATCCGAAAGGCAATACAAACTGCCCTACGCGGACATTAGCGGTGACGCCGGGGAAGCGAAATCGATAGTACGCGTAAACCTCCGAAGAGCGCAGGCGGTCAGTCGCCGTTCCGCGGTTGTCGGTCTCATATAAAAGCTGCACCCGCGCGCCGCCCTGCTCCTCCCCGGTCCCCGCATCGGCGCGAATATAGTCGACGGTGAAACGTGTTGCCGCGATGTAGGAGCCATTGGTCTCACTGCCGAAGGCGGAGCGATAGCGCAGATCGGTAGCGCCCTGGAAAAAGTAGTTGTTGCGGCGACGGTACATCAGGTCAGGTGACTGATGGTCGGTCCTTCGGGTTGCCGTCGAAGGTATCTGAGATTTCGATCCCGCGTTCTGCGATTCCCTTACACGTAGTTCGTTTTTGGGAATCGTTGATACGGCTGCGGAGAGCGGCGCTACCGGCGTGACGGACGGTAACGGCAGCCGTTTCGGTACAACTTCCTGTGCCGAAGCAGGTAAAGATCCATTACACCCAAAAGCGGCCAGAGCCACCATTATGGTTCCAACAGGGGCTGTAGATAGAAACCGCCTCGCTGACGGGAACGGCGTTGGAAAATAGAGCGACATGCGGCGCAATAGGGGCAAACCTTTCAACCATCGCCAATTTCTGTAAACGGAAAAACTTGGGAAGATAGTAACGATTTAGAGAACAAAATAGGTGAACCGTTTCACGTTTATGACGCCGAGCACCAGCAATCGACTAACGAGTATCTACCTTAGTTTCGGTGTTATGAGTTACTTTCAGCAGTTCCTCCAGAAGGTTTCTGCCGCCGTTTGCCCAGTCCAGCGGCGGCGTCTGCATCTCCCCAGGTTTACAGAGGCGACTGACTCCACTGTCCAAAAGTGAAGCCCGAAGTTCACCGCTAATTTCGCCGGAAACGCCTGCAGATGATATACGCCCTCTCAGGTGCCCCAGTCGCTGAAGAATGTCAGATCCGTCTGTTTCCGCCGTCGGCAAAAGGTAAACAACCCCCTGCCCTACAGCAGCAGGAATCGTGCAGTCCAGCGAATCGGTCCAGGCAAGCGTCCAGCGAAGATCCGGATCGCCTGTCACGCGAAATCCGTCGAAATGCGCCATATCACGGGCTTCGCGCACAGCAATCGCCACTCCGGCATCCGTGACTGGGGGGACATTGAGAGCGTCAGCTGCCCGTGCCAGTGCAGCAGAGAAATTAAGGGAGATTTCCGACATCGCCCCCTGACGGGATTCGCCGGTCACAAAAAGGAAATGTGGCGAAAGGCATCCTGCCTGGTCATACATCAGTACGTCCCTGGCGAATCCCTCGGTGGCTTCCCCTATAGAGGAACCGACGAAATCTCCCGATGACGAGATAATCCCGATGCTGATCGCGTGTCCAAAGCCGAAAAATGGCGTTGTTTGCGGCGTGATGGCTCGAAG
>JAZKEA010000589.1:0-4287 GCA_040387315.1 Armatimonadota bacterium
CCCTCTCCCGCAGACAGGCGAGGGGGAGTTAAAGACGCTGCAGCACTAAGCCCTGTGCTCGTGACGAGAATTTCTTTGTCCCCCTCTACCCGCTTGCGGGAGAGGGGGTGGCGAACTTGTGAGCCGGGGGTGAGGGTCTGACGGTGTCCTACTCAGTCCGAACGGGAGGTACCGTAACTCTTTTTCGCGAGGGGATGCTCGGCGTGACGGCGGAAGCCTGTCAGGGTGATAGTGCGGTCCGCGTAAACGTTCAGAACGGAGCAGCCGCTGTTTTCGGGACCGGCCCCTTCCACTATCGCGGCAAGGGTTCCGTACGGGATGCCCCCGATCGTCTGCAGCTCGTTTTTGTGACTGTGCCCCTGGAAAACGGCGAGCACCTTGCCGGACTTTTCCAGAATGGCGCGGACGGCGGCCCGGCTCGCGATTCGGTAACCCTCGCCCGGTGCTTCGTCCAGACGCTGATGGACGAAAACGAGCGTTGGGTACGGAGTCGCTTTGAGGTCGGCGGCAAGCCAGGCACGCTGGTCAGGCGGAATGTCACTGTCCGTCCACGCGAACCCGCCGGGGGCATACGGCACACCGTCGCGCCGGAAGCAGGCATCGAGAATAACACAGTGGACGCCGCTCTGGTCGAACGAGTACCACGAACGTTTCTGCCCCACGGTCTTGAGGAACTGCGCTTTTGTCAGGCCGGAGACACAGTGGTTGCCCAGAACAAAGTGACGCGGGGCACGCAGTTTTCCGAACTCGCCCGCGATTGTCCGCAGGAATCCGGTTTCTTTGGCGGTGTCGGGCGGCTGCGGCGTATCCACAAGGTCGCCAAGCTCGATGGCGATATCCACCTTCTCGGCATTGAGCCGCGCGACCGCCTCGCGCATCTTGTCCAGCGACTCACGGTAGTGGCGCGTGCCGCGCGTCTCCGCATCCGCGTAATGGACATCGGTCAGCAGTCCGACCTTCAGTATCGGTTCCAGGGCCATTGGTTCACCTTCACAGCGTACGTTGGGTCCGGTCAGCGGCATGAGACCAGGAAAGTTCCGGTGTCATCATCCGAAGTTGATTGTAAGCAATTACCACAGAGCCTGGCAAGGAGCGATGGGTATTGAAGCAGGTGTCCCCAGGGATCAGCCCGAACTTACCAAAAATACAGGGATGGTGACGGCAGATGCAGAGCGGCAGACTTGACCTTAACGGCGTATGGGAACTGTATACAACGGACGATTTCCCGAAGACCCTCGTGGCGGAGACGTTTGTGGGTCGCCATGCCTTCAAGGCCACGGTCCCTGCCCCAATCCATCAAGTGCTGATGGACGCGGGCGTCCTCGATGATCCGCGGGTCGGTCTGAACAGTCTGCGCGCCCGCTGGGTCGAGGAGCAGTTCTGGGGTTACCGGCGAACATTCGCGACGCCGCAAGGGTATACGCAGGAAACGCCCGCGTGGCTTGTCTTTGACAAACTCGAACTGAACGCTGCGGTCTACCTTAACGGTCAGGAGATAGGTCGGCACGCGAATGCCCATCGGCCCGCGCGGTTTGCCGTTCCCAATGGTCTGCGGGACGGCGGGGAAAATACGCTTGTCGTGGTGCTGGAATCCGGCCTGTATGCGACCGCTGATAAGCCGGGCGCGGAGTACCGGAACACACCGCAGGCGATCCTCACCAAAATCCACTGGCAGCGGCGCGGACAGTGGCAGCGGGGCTGGGACTGGCAGCAGCGGCTTCTGAATGTGGGGATTCTCGGCGATGTTCGTCTGGAGTGGAGCGATGCGCCCACCGTGACCCAGCTTCAGGTATACGCGATGCCCTCCGACGACCTCACCCGCGCGACGTTTCAGGCGAAGGCAAGCCTGACGAATGGCGGCTCGGAGAGCGTCGAACGCACGCTCCGGCTTTCACTCGCCGAGCACACGGAGGTATCGGCGCAGGTGCGAATTACCGTTCCGCCGGGTGAATCGAATCCTACGGTCTCGGTAACTCTGGAAAATCCCCGGCTCTGGTGGCCGGTTGGGCACGGCGAGCCGTTTCAGTACACCGCGCAGGTAACCCTAGAGGGCGGCGACAGCGAAGAAATCCATTGGGAACGCCGGGTCGGAGTGCGCAAAGTCGAGGTGGATCAGTCGCCGCATCCCATCGAGGGACGGCACTTCATTCTTCGGATCAACAACCGCCCCATCTTCTGCAAGGGCGGCAACTGGGTGCCCGCGGATATGCTGCACAGCACTGTTACGCCAGAGCGGTACCGCGAGCTTGCCGAACTTGCCCTGGGGGCGAACTTCAATCTGCTCCGCATCTGGGGTGGCGGCGTTTTCGCCGATGCCGCCCTATTGGACTTCTGCGATGAGAACGGCCTGCTGATCTGGCATGACCTTCTCTTTGCCTGCTCGAAGTATCCCGGCGACTATCCGGAATTCGCCGCCGAGGCCCGCGCCGAGGTGACCTGGGCGATGCGCGAGATGGCTCATCATGCCTCGCTCGTGGTCTGGTGCGGCAACAACGAAATCGAAGAGGCGGACTGGCAGTGGGGCTGGGACAACACCTACCGGACACATCCGCACTACTCTCTGTTTCACCATGACTTCCCGCAGATCGCCGCCCGCGAGGACCCCAGCAAGTTCTACTGGATAAGTTCGCCGTATTCACCCGACTATAAGATGCCGCGCGACCCCACGGTCGGCGATCAGCACCCCTGGAAGGTGTCCCTGCAGATGCCGGGCGGGGCGGACTGGTGGGAGTACCGAAAGATGGTGGACCGCTTTCCCAACGAGGGCGGCGTCCTGGGCTGCTCGACCCCAGCGACCCTGCGTCAGTTCCTCCCGCCAAGCGAACAGCATCTGCTCTCCGCGTCTTGGGAGCACCATGATAACCCGTTCGCGATCTACGACATGGAACCGGGGAAAATGGGCCATGCGTATGAGACGGTTCGGCTCTGGGCAGGTCGTGATCCGCTCGCGCTGGATCTGGACCAGTACGCGTTTGTCAGCGGGCTTCTGCAGGCGGAGGGGCTGTCCGAGTATATCCACAACTTCCGGCGTCGGATGTTCTCGTCGTCCGCGGCGATATTCTGGATGTACAACGATTCCTGGCCGGTGACCCATGGCTGGACTATCGTCGATTACTACCGGCGTAAGAAGCTGGCCTACCATCCCTTCCGCCGCGCCTTCGCCCCGGTTACGGTCGTCTGCCACCGTGACGACGGCGACGACACCATCCGGTTCACGGTTGTCAACGAAACCAGCGAGACCTTGGCCGGTTCGCTGTCGTACGGCACATTTGAGGGTATGTCCGTCAAAACCGTCCCGGTAACTGTTCCGCCGAACAGTGCCGTAGCGTGCGGCGACGGAATCGCCGGGGGTGAGGACATCAAAGGGGCATTCGCAGCCCTCTATAACACCGACAGCACCCCAATCGCGCAGCATCGCGTCTTTTTCGCCCGGTTTGGGGATCTCGGCTTAACGCGCGATCCCGCCATAGACCTGTCACTACAGGACGGTATCCTGACACTGCAAAGCGATGTCTTCGTCTGGGGCGTCTGCCTGGACACCGACGGGGAATCCGCAGTGTCCGATAACTGCTTCGATCTTCTTCCCGGCATCCCTTATACGATGCCCTGGGACAGCGAGAGCCTGGGAGAGCCAAAAATCCTGCGCACCGGCAACCATGACGCGCTGGTGTGACTGGCCTGCCCTCACCCCCGGCCCCTCGCCCAATTCTGGGAGAGGGGAGTCCAGACACAGCGAAGCTGTGGCAAGGGGCGTGATCGCCTGCGGCTTCGCTCCGGGCTTTGTGCTAAACCAGCCTTGGGACCCGTATAGACGCTGTTGCCGAATTCCTACAATTCCCCGAAGACACCTCTGACGAAAGTTCCCGCGAACAGGTAGGACACGTCTGTCAAGGAGTCAGGCTATACTGTCTCTACAGTATCGTGGCAGGCTCGGAGGAGCATTGATGAATCCAATAGGTAATTCCCTAGATCACTATGAGGTACTCACCGATTACGCGGTTTTTCACCCAACAGGCGAGGTCACGCTGGCGGAAGCGGTGGAGTTGGTCACGCAGGCTATCGTACTGACCCGCACGCAGGAGATTCGGAAGCTCTTCGTTTCCACATTGGGATTGACCGGTTTTCCCGTCCCTACCCTTGCGGAGCGCTTCTTTTTGATCGGTGAATGGGCCGAAGCAAGCCGTGGGATGGTTCGCGTGGCGATGGTGGCCAGACCGGAGATAATTGACCCGGAAAAAATCGGAGTTCTTATGGGGAATAACCGGGGTTTTAACGCCGAAATCTTCA